>DAIQBH010000204.1:0-10990 GCA_036781285.1 Thermodesulfobacteriota bacterium
GGCCGGGCGGTGACGTCGGGGAAGGCCGCTACGAACGCGCGACACCGTCCATTGTGACGACGGCGAGCCGCGCGCTTCATTCGGCGTAGCCGAGCGCGCGCAGTCGATCCAGGCGCTCCTGACTCCATGACGGCGCTGGCGCTGGCGTTACGCCGCGGCGCTCCGCGGCCCAGGACGCCTGCTGACGCGTGAGGGCCTCTCGCAAGACTCGCGCGCGCGTGGGGTCCTCGCGTGCGAGGTTCACTTTCTCGGCGGGATCGCGTCTCAGGTCGTACAGCAGCGAGGATTGATCGCGCGCCACGATCAGCTTGTGCGGTTCGGCGACGTTGGCCCAGCGATGCACGCGCCCGTTGGTTGCGAGGTCGGCAAACACGGGGAGCGCGGCCGGCGCTGCGGTAAGGTCGGCGAGCGCCAGAGGCGCCGCCCCCGGACGCGTGGACACGCCCGTCATCCCGGCGAGCAACGACCACAAATCGACGAGCGAGAACGGCGTGGCGATCACGTCGGCGGTTGAGCCCTCGTCACCGAGGCGGGTGATCAGCAAGGGCACGCGGATCTGCTCCTCGAAGAGCGTCTTCCCGTGCTGCAAGCCTCCATGGTCCCCGAACTCCTCGCCGTGGTCGGAGGTTACGAGGAGGATCGTCGGGCGCGTGACCAGTGGCTCGATCTCCGCGATCAACCGGCCGATCTCTGCGTCGGTGAAGGCAATCTCGCCGTCGTAGAGTCCGATCAGGGTGGCGAGGTCGGCGGGATCGGCGGGCGGCAGCCCCGGGAACATCACCATCCGCTGCTGCATTCCGGCGAGCGGGGAGCTCGGATCGACGCCGAACTTCCGCGCGTAGGCCGGCGGCGGCAAATAGCTGGCATGGGGATCGAAATAGTGAAGGTAGAGAAAGAATGCTTCTGTGCGGTGTCGTCGGACCCATGCGATCGCCGCGTCCGTGACCACGTTCGCCCCCGCGACATGCACCAGCGTGGTCATGTTGGGGTGGGCCCAGATGTGGTCGCCCGCGTCGGTCGGCTTGGCCGGCGCCCCGTGCAGAACGTCGAAGCTGTCGAAGCCGCTACCGAACCCGACCTCGGGGCTGACGAACGCGGGGTTGGCGGAGATCGCGCCCGTCTCGTATCCCGCGTCCCGGAACGCCTCGGGAAGACGCGGCCAACGGTCGCCGAGATCCGAGGTGTGCCCGTCCATCCCATGCACCCCCGGGGACAAACCCGTGAGCATCGACGCGACGCTGGCGCCGGTCCACGAGCTCGTCGCGTAGGCCCTGGCGAAGCGCGTGCCGCGCCTCGCCAGCGCATCGAGGTTGGGGGACGTCGGTCGGTCGTAGCCGTAGGCTCCGAGGTGATCGGCGCGGAGCGTGTCGATCACGACGAGCATGACGTTCGGGCCGGCGGGCGCGACACGCCATGCGATGCGGATCGTCAGGACCAGCGCGACGAGGCCGAGGACGAAGGCGAGAATGCGGCGGCGAGTCATCGAAGTTCGGGAACGTCGGGCCATAGGTGAAACGCTACGAGACGGTCAAGGCGATGTCCCGCTTGGTGACGTGGGCGCGCGCCCCGAGATCGAGACACGATCGTCGGGGCGATCCTGCCCACCGCGGATCCGACGCGCGGGCGCGTTGAGTACCTGAAAGCTTCGCGTCAGGTCCCCAGCACGAGCCGACTCCGCGCTCCGAGGGCTCGCTGCCCGAGGAGCACGACCGACGTCGAGAACGCCAAGCCGACGAACGTGAGCACGAGAACCCGAACGGCCGGCGGGCCGGGATTCACCAGCCGCAAAAGCGCGTAGAACGCGAACCAGTGGTACAGGTAGATCGTAAAAGTGCCCTCGCTCAGAAAGCGTATCCACGCAGGAGCCGGCCCGCGTGGCACCGCCGCTGCTATCAGCGCCATGACCGAAAGCGTGTAGAGCGCACGCATGCCCGGATGAAAGATCATTTCGTTCACGGACCCCGCCCACGGTAGCACGACGACGGCGAACGCCGCGGTCGCCATCACGAGGAAGCGACGCTCCGTCCCGAGATCTTCCAGCGTCGGTCGAACCCGGGCCGCGATGACGCCGAGCAGGAAGAATCCGAGGTGAAATTGCAGGACGGGGTTGCGAACCAGCCAGAACAGATCGTAGCCGAGACGCCACGCAGGCGTGACCCACATCCACTCGGCACCCACGAGAATCAGCAGCACCGCACCGACCAAGAGCGATGTGCTCATGCGCGACAACACCGGCAGCATGAGCACGCAGAGGATCAGCATCGGCACGAAATAATAGTGCGCCAAGGCTGCGCCCGTCACGATTACGAAGACGAGTCGGCGGAGCGTCGGCAACTCGACGAAGCCGAACGCCCAAGCGACCGCGGTGGCGACGAGGTAGGGCGGAACGATGCGCAGAAGTCGCGTGCCGATCCCACCCCAGCTCACCGTCTTCTCGGCGTGGGACAAGAAGCCCGAGATGAACAGGAACGTCGGTACGTGGAAGCTGATGATCCCGAAAACCGTCTTTTCAGTCGGGGTCCACGGCCTATCGAAGAAGGCGGGAACAGCGTGCTGCACCAAGACCGCCAGGATCGCGGCGCTCTTGATGTAGTCGACGGCGGGAAGGGACGACGACCGCTCACGCGGCATGCGGGTTCCGGCCGAAGGACATTGTGCCGCTTTGGCACGGTCGATCACGCTCGTCCAGTGGCGTCGCCGGTGTGATCTTCGGAGAAAGCGGCCGAGGCGTTTGCAGAGGCCCGGAGCACCTCTGCTATGGCTGACGCCCCGTGGGTGAGCTTTGAACCGCCGCACTGTGATCGTCGTCCCGTGTTTCAACGAAGAGACGCGCCTGGACGGCGACGCGTTCCTCGACCACGCGCGGCTGCATTCCGACGTGGGGTTCCTGTTCGTCGACGACGGGAGTCGAGATGGGACGGCGGCACGGCTGGCCGAGCTTCGTGCGCGGGAACCGAATGCCATCGCCGTGCACGCGATGCCGCAGAACTCCGGCAAGGCCGAGGCCGTACGAACGGGGATGCTCGTCGCTTTCGGCACCGGCTGCGAATCCGCCGGCTACTGGGACGCCGACCTCTCGACCCCGCTCGGTGAGATCGCCCGTTTCCGCGAGATTCTCGACGCTGACCCGGCGATCTTGGCGGTGCTCGGGTGCCGGGTGCGACGGCTAGGAGCGGACGTGCGGCGACGGAACGTCCGCCACTATCTGGGACGCGTGTTCGCGACGGGCGCTTCGGTCGCGCTCGGGCTGCCCGTCTACGACACGCAATGCGGCGCCAAGCTCTTCCGCGCCGATACTCGCGTCCTGGCCGCATTCGCCGCTCCGTTCTCGAGCCGTTGGGCGTTCGACGTCGAAGTCCTCGCCCGGTTGCGAGCCGGTGTCGACGGCCCCGCGGCGGAGCGCCTTTTCTACGAGCAGCCGCTCAGTCGATGGCGCGACGTGCCCGGCTCGAAGCTTGGCGCTCGCCACATGGTCGTCGCACTGTTCGACCTGCTGCAAATTTGGCGCATCCGAAGCGTCTCGCGCGGGCGGGTGAGCGGCTGATTTTTGGTGGTATCCCAGCTGCGGCCTAACGCATTACATATAGTGTTTATGATGGCTGTAGCCGTTCGCTTGCCATGGCGAGGTGCTTTCGAGGTGGAGCTCGCTGGATTCGCTGACACTCGTCATGTTCGATCGCTCGCGCGTTGAGATCGCGCTGGTGGCGCTCGTCGCCACCGCCGCGCAGCTTCCGACCTACGCGTTGAGCCACGTTCCCCTCGATGAGGGGCAGATCGTACAGATCGGGTACCGGTTGCTGAACGGCGATCGACTCTACGGCGACATCTATACGGGGATTTTCCCCGGGATTTACTGGCTGACCGCCGGTCTCTTGCGCGTGTTCGGGACAGACGTCGTCGTGACGCGGTGGGCGGCGATGTTCGTCAACACGGCGACGATGGTGGTCCTCTGGGATCTCACACGAAGACTCGCGGGTCGAGCGTGGTCATGGTTGACGACCGTCCTCTACCTCGCGCTCGGTGTGCTGAGCTTTCCCGCGTTCACGATGCTCGCGTATTCGTCCGTCGCGCTGCTCTGTGCGCTCGCGGCGCTGCTCTTTCTCCTGCGCTACTTGGAATGGGGACGGGTTGCTGATGGTGCAGCGGCAGGCGCGTTCGTCGTTCTGTGTGGGGTCTTCAAGCAGAATTACGGCGGTCTCGTGCTGATCACCGGCGTTGCGTCATTGTTGTGGAGCCGGCGGGACAGCATCCTCGCCGACCGTTCGCTCCGCGACGTCTTGGTACCCCCAGTGGCCGCCGGATTCGTCGTGGGATTGCCGGTCCTCGGCTATCTCGCCTGGGTGGGCACGTTCGGCGCATTCGTCTTCGACACGCTCATCGTCATCGCGCAGTCGCAGCTCGATGCATACCGCCAGCCCGTTCCCCCGATTCTCGGTCCGCATCCCGCACATGACGGCCGCTTCATCTTCCTCTACTCACCTCCGCTCTTCTTCAATTACCTGATGCGGGGGACGTCCTATGCTCGGCCCGAAACGATCCTCGCGCTGATCGGTGTCAGCATCCGCGTCGGCTACGGTTGCGCCTTCCTGGCATTGCTGGCGGCGCCGTGGCTTCTCGTCGATCGGCTGCGGTTCGCTGAGCCGGCGGCGCGTCATGCCGCCCGCGTCGTGCTCCCCTTCGCCTGCTTGTTCTTCCTGGGACTGTTTCCGTCGGCGATCTGGTCGCATCTCGCCGTCGTCCTGATCCCGTTGTTGATCGTCCTCGTCTTGCTCGCCAAGCGCGTGGCCGATCTCACGGATGATCTCGGAGCGGCGACCTTCTGGCTGCGGCGCGCGGCGGTCGCGGCTATCGCGTGCGCCGCGCTCGCCGTGCTGGTCAAGGGATCCAAGAACCTCCGGGAATGGCACTCCGAACCGATGAATCTTGCCGGAGCTTCGGTTCGCGTCGATCCGCAGCAAGGACGGATGTGGCGCGAGGCCACCGAGTTCCTCGGTTCGTGTGCCGGCGATGACGCAACGATCTTCGTCGCCCCGGATATGCCGCTCCTCTACGTGCTGACGGGAAAGCGGAATCCGACGCCGTTCGACCTCATCATCCCCGGGAACGTCGAGGACGACGTGATCGTCGCTCGGATGCGCGCGGCTGGGACGCGGTGCGTGGTCTACAACCCGGCCATGTACGCGCAATTCAATCCCTTCGATCGACTCTTTCCGCAGACCGCGGCCTATTTCACGAGCGCGTTCCAGGTGAAGCGACAAATCGGCCCGGAGCAGGGTGGCTGGTTGGGCCTGGAGCGGAAGGAAGCGCGCGATGGCGCGTGAGGGAAACGCCAACCGGCTCTGGACGCTCGTCTTGTGTCCGGCGACGACAGTCGTCGTCCTGGTCACTACCGCGATCGTTTTCAGCCGTGGTCTCTTGCTCGGCGACGAGGGCTACATCGTCGGCCAGTCGCTCGCGATCGCAAATGGAAAAGTCCCGTATCGCGATCTCGACATGTTCGTGGCCCCCGGGATCTGGCTGGTCAACGCGCTGCTGTTCCACGCGTTCGGACCCTCCGTGCTCCTGTCGCGCGCGCCCGTAGCGGTCGCATACCTGCTCACCGTGGCGACGGCGTACTGGGTCGTGCGGACCACGAGCGGGCGGGTGTGGGCCTTGGCCGTAGTGGCGCTTTTCGTGGCGTTCCTCTTGTGGGCGTTTCCGGCGTGGTCGTTCTCGTTTTACTCGCCCGTTGCCGCCCTCTGTGTAGTCGCTGCGATGGCGCTACAGGTCGCATGGGTGCGGCAGCCCACTGCGCTGAAACTCGTCGCGACCGGTGTCGCGGTCGGCTGCGCAGTCGCGTTCAAACAGAATTACGGTGCCTACGGCGCCGGGGCCGCGGTCGCAGTCGTAGGCGCGGTGACGATCGCGGAGGCCAAGACGGCGCGCGCCGCAGGCCTTCGGGTGACGGCGCATCTTCTTCTGCTGGCCATCGGGGGTCTTTGCGTCGTCCTGCCGCTGATAGCCTATCTGTACGCGCGCGGAGCCGGCTGGGCGATGGTCGACTCGCTGTTGATTCGTCCGTTCCACGGCTTCGCCGACCAGCACACGATCGCCTATTTGCCGTTCGCGGACCTCTGGCGGCAAGGGAAGATCATGACGTCGGGAGGGCTGGTCTACCTTCCCCCGCTTCTGTTCATGACAGGCGGCTTGCTTTCATGGCCGGCGTGGATCCTCGCCACCGTCAAAGCACTCGACGTGCTGCTCTATTGGTTGCCAGTCGTCCTGCTCGTGGGCGGCGTGATGATCGCGCTTCGGCCCGGCCGGGACGGCCAGCTCGATCGGTCCCTGCTCGTCATCGTGCTGTTTGCGGCGTTCCTTTTTCTCGGTGTCTTCCCACGCGCCGATTTCAATCACCTCGCCAACGTGTACCAGCCGTTCTTGATTCTGTCGGTCGTGCTGGTCCAGCGGCTGGCCGCGCGCGTGCGTGCCCCGATGCGGTCGCTCGTCCTCGCACCGGCCGTGTTGATGTTCGTCTGCTATTGCGCCTTCGGCGCGGTATGGCTTCGAGACGTGCGTCGCATGCTCGGATCACCGCTCGGGTCCGAACGTGCCGGTGTACTCGTCGATCCGATTACGGCTTCGCTGGTGAACTACCAAGTGGGGGCGATACGCGCCCTTACGGCGCCCGGCGATTCCGTTCTCGCGATGCCAGGCCTCGCGATGCTGCCGTTCCTAGCAGACCGGCCCATGGCGACGGGGTATTACAACTTTTACGCGGTACACGTCGGTCACGATGGCGGCGCACGCGCGGCGTCGGATGCCGAGGGCGACCAGGTGAAGCTCGTCGTCAGCGACTACAGCAACTTCTTCTCCGACCCCATAGGGATGCTGACGTTCGCGCCGCGATTGACGGAATACGTTCGCCACAATTTTCAGGAGGTGTTTTCGGCGCCCCCTCGGCAGCAATCGTTCCTCGTGCGGCGAAAGGAGGCGCTGCCCCCCCGCCAGCGGTCGTATCTGCTCACGGATTGTTGGGTGACGACGGTTCCGGCGGAAGCGGGGTTCGTCGTCGAGCACGTCCTGTTTCGCGCGCTCTACCAGAGCGTCAACGCGAAGGCGCCCTTCGCCGACACGTTCTGTAGGACGACTGTACCCGACGACGGCGTACTTCGCTTCGCACTCGGCACGCAGACACCCGATGTCGCGTCGTCCGATGCGCATGTCGTCGCGGAGATCTGGGTGCTCCCGGAGACGGGCGCGCCGTCCCCAGCGACGCGAGCCTTCCGTGCGGACTTGTCCGTGGCGGCGATCAGCGGATGGGCCGGCCGGCCGGCGACCGAGCACACCGTCGATTTGCGCGATTATGCGGGGCAGCAGGTGCTGATGATCTTCCGCTCGCATTTCGCGGGGGGCGAGGTCACGATGAATCCGTTCGCCTCGCGGGGCTTCGCCGTCGGCTGGCAAGGCCCGCTCATAGAGACGCCCCTGCTCGCAGCGAATTCCGAGGGTGCGGAGACCCTGGGCGCGGGACGCGCAACCGAGCACTAGCCTACCGGATGTAACCGAGCGCCCGGAGCTTCTCCTCGTGTTCGGGATCGAGGGTCACCTTCCGCTGCCCCTCGCTGGGCGCGCCGTTAGTGGCAACGAGTCGCAACCGGTGTCGCGCGGCCGCCTCTGGATACGCGTCGAGCGCTGCCGCGAGATCGGCTGGTTCCGGCGTCGTGCCGGGGCACAAATTCGTCTGCTCGCCGGGATCCGCGGCGAGATCGTAGCACTCGGACCGCCGTGACCCGTCTTCGGTTTTGTAGCGCGCCGCCTTGCGTTGACCTTGACGGACCGCGAACGCGGGCGCGAAGAATGGGATCAGCTCCCCGTCGGGACCGTTCGCGACGCTGCCCCACGAGTCCGTGAAGTAGAAAGAGCCGTCGACGGCGGAGCTCCCATCGCGGAACGCCCGCCGCAGATCGGTACCGTGCGAGCCGCGCGGGGGCTCGACGCCGAGGAACGAGGCGATGGTGTTTGCGAGGTCGACGTGCCCGACGGGTGCGGCCACACGAAGCCCTCGCGGTACGCCGGGGCCGCGCATCAGCAGGGGCACGTGCGTGACCTCTTCGAAGAGAAACGTACTGTGGCGGAGGAAGCCGTGCTCGAGGAAAGCTTCGCCGTGGTCGGACGTCACGATGAAGACCGTATTCTCGGATAGGCCGAGATCGTCCATGGCCCCAAGCAACGCACCGAGCTCGTCGTCCACGTATCGAATCTCCCGATCATAATCTCGGGCCTCCCGGACGTGTGACGGCGGATCCGTGTCGATCGTGTCGCCCCGCTCGTCCGTGGAGAACAGGGCGGTGTATTGCGCGGGTGGGGCGTATGGGTCGTGGACCTGGAAGGTATGCAGGAACAGGAAGAACCGCTGATCGGCGTGACGCCGTAGCCAGGCTTTCGCGGCTCCGAACGTTCGATCGACCTGTCCCTGCGGTTCCATGATGTCGGCGCTCTTGTTCTCGCGGTATTCGTCGAAACCTCTCCCGAATCCCGTGGTCGCCCCGAGCCAACCGTCTTCGGTGATTGCGCCGGTCGCCACTCCTGCCGCACGCGCGTGCTCGGTCACGGTGAGGATCGCTTGGTCGAGCTGCTCGGTTCCGGCCGTGATCCCATGCTCCAGAGGATGAAGTCCCGTGAACATCGACATGTGCGACTGCGGTGTCGACGTCGCGGCTGCCACCAAATGGTCGAACACCGTTCCACCCGACTCGAACGCCCGCCTGAGGATCGGCGCCGTGTCGCGGAAGTACCCGTATGTGGGGAGGTGGCGCGCCCCCAAGGTATCGAGAGAGAGGAGGACGACGTTCGGCGACGATGGATCGGCCTTCCGCGGCACCCGGATCGTGGGATTCGCCCAGACGGGAAGTGAGAAGTCCTCCGCCGACAGCGGTGCCAGGGTTGAGGTGAAGACGAGCGAGACCGTCTTGCCGGCACTGGATTCGAGGGGAATCGCCGCGTCGCGCCAGTTCCGGTCGGCCGGTTGGGCCGGGTCCATGCGCGTCTCGTAGAGACGCGTGCATTCGTGGTCCTCGCATGCTTCGACGGTGAAGAGCACGGGTCCTTGGCTCCACGCCGGTTCGAGGATCCCAGTCGCGAGATCCAGCCTCGAATGTCTCGGAATTAGCAGCGGTGCCGTACGCATCGAGATCCGCGGTCCCCAGTCGACCGCCACGGCCGGAATGAAGAGCTGCACCTGCTGGCCGGCCAACGACTCCGGGAACTGTAGGTCGATCGTCACATGGGGGCCGTTCGAGCGGTGGTCGACGGCGACCACGCTCGTCGGAAGGTCCGTCCACTCGGTGCCGAGCTGCACGCGCGGCATCAGCAAGACGCGCGAGGCTCCGGCGAGCGATTCCTCAGCAAGCACGATCTGGGTGAACGAGCCGCTCGGCGGAACATCGAAGTGCGGCCGCAGTGCTACGATGCCTATCGTCGGCGCTACGAGAACGAGCCGTGTATCATCCTCGATGTCGGCCCGAGGGTACGCAGCTGTCGTCGCAGGCGTCGCCAACGGGGACGGCTCGGAGGCACTGGCGTGCGGAGAGAGTGCCGGACGACTCGTTACCGCAGGGGTTGGAAGAGGACCGGGTCCCCCGCCGAAGTCCGCCATGATGCGCGCGCGATGCTCGTCGTCGACGAGCCGCTCGATGTAGGCCGGCGGCTTCGCTCGATCGCACCCGATAGCGGACGCCAGGAGGATCACCAGCGAGGCGCAGGAGCGAAAGCCGATTCGGCATGGCAACGGTCCGATGGGTCGCGTCTCGCCACCTGCGTGTGTGGCTGCGGGCATGGGGAACCGTCTTCTGCCCGACAACCCGCGGAGACTGCAACCCACTAGTGCGGCGCTGGATTCCAAACCCCGGCAAGGCTACTCGCAGAGCAGCCATGCAGCCAGGTGACATCGAAGACATGTACATCACCGAAGCCACCCATTGGTGGTTCGCCGGCAAACGTCTCCTCATGCGGCGCCTCCTCGGAGAACGACTGCGTCGGCCCGGGCTGCGGATCCTGGACGTCGGATGCGGAGCCGGCGCCACCGCTGTGGACTTCAGCGCGGACGGGTGGGTCTGCGCATGCGATCGGAGCCTGCACGCGCTGCGCTTCGTCGGAGAGCGGGGTCTCACTACCCGCGTCGCCGCAGATGCGCAGGGACTCCCGTTCCGCGACGGCAGCTTCGACGTGATCCTTGCCTTCGATGTCCTCGAACACGTGACCGACGACGCCGGTTTTCTGCGGGAGCTCGCGCGGGTGCTCGCTCCGGGCGGTGCGCTGGCGATCCACGTCCCAGCCTGGCCTTCCCTCTGGAGTCATCACGACGAGGTGCTGGAACACAAGCGTCGTTATACGAGGCGGAGCCTGCATGCGCTCCTCGGCGCTTCTCCGCTGCAGATCGACTACCTCGGATGGGCGAGTTGCGCGATATTCCCTGTGACCGCAGCGATCCGTTGGGCGCGGCGCCTCGCTAAGGCCGAATCGGAGGGAGCCGACCTCGGGGTGGTACAGCCGTGGCTCAACCGTCTGCTCACTGGAGTCTATCGGGCGGAAGCGTCGATGGCCGTGCGCACCGGACTGCCGTTCGGGGTATCGCTAGCGGCGATCGCCACATGTCCTGAGGACGCCGGCTAGAGGTCCTCGATATCGACGATCAAGCCGCAGCTCGACTCCCGGTCAAACCTCGCGACGGCCGCGTGGACCGGACGAAGGCAGCCGCCATCGTGTGCGTGGTCTGCATACACGTCTTCGAGATCGGCGCCCGACGTGACCTGATCGGCCAGCTTGGAGCGGCTGCAACCCTTTGGGCGGTTCCGGCATTCCTGTTCGTTTCAGGGTTCCTCCACAGTCGCGTCACGCCCTACCTGCCGGGCCAATTCTTCCACTGGTTCCGGCGACTACTGCCGACGTATGCCGTGGCATTGTGCCTCGCTCTTCTGTAACGGCGCTACTACCTTCTATACTCGGTGTGATT
>DAIQBH010000205.1:0-10829 GCA_036781285.1 Thermodesulfobacteriota bacterium
ACCGCCTCGGCGTCGCCCTGCCTGAACGGCTCCGTCTCGGGCGTGAGCCCCGACGGGGACCTCCGACGCGCCCTCGCCGCGGGCGGCGACGTGACGAGCCGGTTGGTCGGCGACGTCATGAGCGAGCATCCGAAGACGATCCCGAGCGACGCGCTCGCGGCGTTCGCGGTCGCGACGATGGAGCGCCACGCGATCACGGTTCTGTTCATCGTAGACGACGAGGCGCGCCTTGCCGGCGTCATCCATCTCCACGACCTGCTGCGCGCCGGCGTCGTCTGAGCCGCGGGCGGCCGCAGTGGCGAGTGGAACGCAGGGCGCCCGGCGCGCCGTGGATCTTCGGGCGCGGCGTGTTCGACTGGTGGTGATCGACGTCGACGGCGTCTTGACGGACGGCCGGGTCGTGCTGGACGCGCGGGGTCGCGAGGCCAGGAGCTTCCATACGGCGGATCAGGCCGGCATCGGCCTCCTCGCGCGCGCCGGTATCCCCGTCCTCGGCCTCGTCACCGGTTCGCGTCGCGGAATGCCCGCGTTCGGACGCTCGCTCGGTCTCGGGGCCGTGTTGGAGGGCGCCGGCCGTGGTCTCGACTCCGTCGGACGCTGGTGCCGGCGACGGCGCCTCGCGCTCGACGCGGTCGCCTACGTCGGCCGCGACGTGCTGGAGCTGCCGCTCCTTGCCGCCGCGGGTCTCGGGATCACCGTTGCCGACGGCGCCGCGCCCGCCCGTCGCGCGGCCGCGTGGGTGACGACGAGCGCCGGCGGGGACGGCGTCGTCCGCGAGGTCGCCGAGCGCATCCTCCGCGCGCAGGGCAAATGGGCGAGCACGATCGGCGAGACCTGGCGGAGCTGGGACTGAGAGGCACACTGCTCAAACCAATTCAACCCTTTACTACGCGGGGACTCGACGGTATTTTTCTTGCATGCAAGCAGCTCGGACCGGTCCCTTCACGCGCCGACGCGTCCGCGTGCTCCTCGGTGTCGTGATGATCGCGGCGGTCGGGGCGGTCGGCATCCAACTGGCCCGTAGCCAATGGGCGCAGCACCTCCGGAGCCTGCGCACCCGCGAGCTCGATTTCCTCCCCCAGGTCGCCCAACGCATCCAGAACTTCCGCCGGGTGAAGATGGATGGGGACAAGAAGGTCTGGGAGGTCGCGGCGCGCGAAGCCCAGTACTTCGAGGAAGACCGTCAGGTCGTCGTCGACGAACCGGAGGTTCAGTTCTTCGTCAAAGACGATCAGGGCGTGGTTTCGGTGAAGGGGAAGCAGGGCAAGATCCTTCTCGATGGCAGGGAGATGGATCGGGTCGACCTCGATGGCGGCATCGAGCTTCGCTTCCGCGACTATCTGGTCAAGACCGACCACGCGTTCTACCGACGCACCGACGACGCGGTCGTGTCGCCGGGTGCCGTCGTGGTGACCGGGGACGGGCTCTCCCTCAGTGGCGAGCGGATGACGGTCGAGATGGGATCGCAGCGCGTGCGCGTGGAAGGCAAGGTTCGGACGGTACTGGAGCGGACGGTCGAGGGGGCGGATGCGGGGCGCTCCTGACGTGGTGATGCTCGTCATGGTCGCGCTGCTCTCGACGGTCCCGATCGTGTCTGCGCAGCAGGCGGAGCCGAATGCCGCCGCGCAGTCGGATGCTGCCGAGAAGCCGAGCGCCGCGGCGGCCGCGGCCCAGCCGGGCTCGCTGTTCCAGAGTCTCTCGCTCGGGTCGGGCAAGGGTCCGGTTCGCATCGATGCGGACTCCCTCGAGCTCGACTACAAGACCAGCAACATCACCTACCGCGGCCACGTCCAGGTGACCCAGGGCGACGTGACACTCGACAGCGACCGGCTGACGATCACCTACGATCCCGCGGCGGTGAAGCGCGACAACACGGGCGGTACGCCGGCGCCCAAGACGGGCGGCACCGATGCCGATCGCATCAAACAGATCATCGCCGAGGGAAACGTTCGCATCCGGCAAGGGACCCGGCTCGCCGAGGGCCGCCGGGCGGTCTTCGATCAGGCCAAGCAGACGTTCACGCTGAGCGACGGCGCCGTGCTGCACGAGGGCCCGAATCAGGTGGCCGGCGAGCGCGTCATCGTCTATCTCAAGGAAGAGCGGAGCGTCGTCGAAAGCGGATCGAACACGCGGGTCAAAGCCGTGCTGTACCCGGGCAAGGACGACAAGCAAGCGACGGCGACGGCGCTCCCGATTCAGGCCACGCAACCCGCCGCGACGCCACAGCCATGACCGAAGCGCTTCTCACCGCCGAGCGGCTCGACAAGTCCTTCGGGGGCCGGCGGGTCCTCCGCGACGTCTCGGTGCGGATCTCCGCCGGGGAGGTCGTCGGGCTCCTCGGGCCGAACGGCGCCGGCAAGACCACGACCTTCTACATGATCGTCGGGTTGCTGCGTCCGGACGGCGGGCGCGTGGCACTGAACGGCGCCGACGTGACGGATCTTCCGATGTATCAACGGGCGCGGGCCGGCATCAGCTACCTGCCGCAGGAAGCGTCGGTCTTCCGGAAGCTCACGGTGGAAGAAAACGTGCTCGCGATACTGGAGACGTTGCCGATTTCTGCCGAGGAACGCCAGGGACGTCTATGGCGGTTGCTCGAGGAGCTCAGTATCGCGCATCTGGCAAAGACCAAGGCATATGCCTTGTCGGGCGGCGAACGCCGCCGTTTGGAGATCACGCGGGCGCTGGTCATTTCGCCGGCCTTCATGCTCCTCGACGAGCCCTTCGCCGGCATCGATCCGATCGCCGTGATCGACATCCAGAACATCATTCGACAGCTCAAGGAGCGGGGGATCGGGGTTTTGATCACTGACCACAACGTGCGCGAGACGCTCGGCATCTGCGATCGCGCGTACATCCTGAACGAAGGCTCGATCCTCGAAGAGGGAATCCCCTCGCACATCGCCGAGAGTCGACAAGCGCGGGAAATCTATCTCGGGGAACGGTTCAGTCTTTAGCCATGGCGCTCGAAACCAAGCTCTATCAGAAGCTCACGCAGCAGCTGGTGATGACGCCCCAGCTGCGGATGGCGATCAAGATCCTGCAGGTCGGGCGGATGGAGCTCGAGGCTCTGATCGTCGACGAGATGTCGCAGAATCCCGTGCTCGAAGAAGTCGTCGAGTCCAGTGAGGAACAAAAGGCGGATGCCACCTTCGAGACGTCGGAGGTGCCGACCGTCGACGGGACCGTGGCGACGACGTCGACCGACGAGTGGAAGCCCCAAGAGGACGGCGCGCCAGAGGTCACGGCCGCGAACGCGCTCGGCGAGATCGACTGGAAGGACTATCTCGACAACTACGGCAACGATTTCCACAGCGCGCCCTCCGGGTCCGGCGGCGCCGACCACGACGAGGACAAGCGGCCGGCGCTCGAGAACACGCTCGTCAAGACGAGCTCGCTGGTCGACCATTTGATCTGGCAGCTCCGTCTCTCGGACCTCTCCGAGGCCGAGAAGACGATCATCGGCGTGATGATCACGAACCTCGACGGCGACGGCTATCTGCGCCTGCCGCTCGAGGAAGTGGCCTTCATGGCCGGTACCGACCTCGAGGAGGCGCAGCGGCTGCTGACCGTGCTCCAGGGTTTCGACCCGCCCGGGGTGGCCGCGCGCTCGCTCTCCGAGTGCCTGCTGCTCCAGCTGCGGCAGCTCGGTCACGGTGATTCGCTTGCCGCGGCCCTCGTGCGTGACCATCTGGCCGCGCTCGAAGGCAAGCGGTTCGACAAGCTCGCGCGCGAGCTCAAGGTCACGACGAACGACGTGGCGGAGGCGCAGCGGCTCATCGCTACGCTCGAGCCGAAGCCCGGACGCGACTACGGCGACGGCGACGTTCGCTACGTCACGCCCGACGTCTACATCCAAAAAGTCGGCGACGAGCTCGTCGTCACCCTGAACGACGAGGGGCTGCCGCGGCTCCGGGTGAGCCAGTTCTACCGGCGCGTGCTGGGCCAGGGCGACTCGTCGGAAGCCAAAGGCTACATCCAGGACAAGATGCGGGCGGCCGCGTGGCTCATCAAGAGCATCCATCAGCGCCAGCGGACGCTCTTCATGGTCACCCATTCGATCATCAAGTTCCAGCGCGAGTTCTTCGAGCACGGCGTGTCGCATTTGAAGCCGCTCGTCCTGAAGGACGTCGCGAACGACATCGGCATGCACGAATCCACGGTGAGCCGCGCGACGGCCAACAAGTACGCGCACACGCCGCAGGGCATCTACGAGCTCAAGTATTTCTTTACGTCGAGCTTGCGCGGCGCCGACGGCGAGGACGTCTCAGCGGAAAGCGTGCGCAAGAAGATCAAAGAGATCATCGGCAGCGAAGATCCATCGAGCCCGTTCAGCGATCAGTCGATCGCCGAGAAGCTCGCCAAGGACAACATCGATATTGCGCGCCGGACGGTGGCGAAGTATCGAGAGCTCATGGGAATCCTGCCGTCGTCGAAGCGCCGGCAGTTCGCCTGACCCGAGCCGCGCCCGGGCGTCAGTCGCTGGGTGGAGGCTCCGTAGGAGGGAGCATGCGAATCAACGTCACCTTCCGGCACATGGAGGCGACCCCCGCGCTGCGCGAGCACGCCGAGAAGCGTGTGCGGCGCGTCGCGAAGTACGTGCATCGTCCGGTGGACGCGCACGTGATCCTGTCGGTGGTGAAGCGGCGGCACATCGCCGAGGTCGTGCTGAACGCCGACCGCGCGACGATGACCGCGAAGGAAGAGACGGGAGACCTGTATTCGGCGATCGATCTCGCCGGGGACAAGCTCGAGCAGCGCGCCCGGAAGCACACCGACAAGCTCAAGAGTCACAAGCTGTCGCCCCGTTCTCGCCGCGCCCAGATCGCGGCGCCCGAGGTCGCCGCGCTCGCCCCGCCGCGGCAAGTTCCGGGTCTCCGCCTGGCCGTGTTGCGCGCCGACAGTTTCGGTCGGCGCAAGGGTCCCGAGGTCATCAGCAGCAAGCGCGTTCCCGTGAAGCCGATGTCCGTCGAGGAAGCGGTGATGCAGATGGACTTGATGAGCAGCGAGTTCTTCCTCTTTCGGAATTCCGCGTCGTCCGACGCGGTCTCGGTCGTGTATCGCCGTAAGGACGGGCACTACGGTCTCATCGAGCCCGAATCCGCCTGAGTTTTGCCCGGCCGCCCGGCCTCAGGTATAGGCTCCCGGTCGCACATGAAGATCCTCGACATCCTCGCCCCCGAAGCGATCGTTCCCGCCCTCGAGGCGACGACGAAGCCCGATACGCTCCAGGAGTTGGCGACACGGCTCGCCACGCTCCATCCCGAGATCGACGGCGGACGTTTGGTCCAGGTGCTGCTCGACCGCGAGGCGCTCGGCAGCACGGCGATCGGTGAGGGCATCGCCATCCCGCACGGCAAGCTCCCTGGGGTCACCAACGTCGTCGCGGCGTTCGGAAGGAGCGAGACCGGGATCGATTTCGACTCGCTCGACGGCAATCCGACCCGGCTCTTCTTTTTACTCGTCGCGCCGGAGGACTCCGCCGGGATACATCTGAAAGCGCTCGCGCGCGTCTCCCGCCTCCTCAAGGACAAGGGTTTCCGCGATCGCCTGGCCGCCGGGGGGACGCCGGAGCAACTTTTCGCGATCATCAAGGAAGAAGACGAAAAGTATTAGGTGCCGGCCCTGACATGGCGCCCGACCCCCGAGGCTCCGATTCATGGTGACGATCGGCGAGTTGCTCCAAGCCCGTGGCGAGACGTGGCGGCTGAAACTGCTCGCGGGTGACGGCGGCCTCGGGAACGGCGTCAGCATCCCGCGCATCCAGAAGCCGGGTCTCGCGCTCGCGGGGTACCTGCCGCAGATCCATCCCGAGCGCGTCCAGGTGATCGGGCGGACCGAGCTCGGCTACCTCGCGACGCTCGACGCCGTCGCCGCGGGCGCCGCGGTCGACCGCATGCTCGCGGAACGCGTCGCGTGCGTGATCGTCACCAACGGGGCCGTGCCGCCGCCGTACTTCGCCGAGTCCGCGGCGCGCCACCAGGTGCCGCTCATCTCGACCGAGCTCAAGAGCTCCGAGCTGATTCGGAGCGTGACCGGATGGCTCGAGGAGCGATTGGCCCCGCACACGCTCATCCACGGCGTCCTCGTCGAGGTGTACGGGCTCGGCGTCTTGCTCCTCGGCAAGAGTGGCATCGGCAAGAGCGAGGCGGCGCTCGATCTCGTCGCACGCGGCCACCGGCTCGTCGCGGACGACGTCGTCGAAGCGCGCGCGGTCGGCAACGGGCGCGTCATGGGATCGGGGGCCGAGCTGATCCGCCATCACATGGAGATCCGCGGCCTCGGCATCATCAACGTCCAGGATCTCTTCGGGATCCTCGCGACGCTACAGCAGAAGGCGATCCAGCTCGTCGCCGAGATGTTCGATTGGAGCAAGGAAGAGCGCGCCGACCGTCTGGGCCTCGAAGACGAAACGCACACGATCCTCGGGGTGATCCTGCCGAAGGTGCGGATTCCGATTCGGCCCGGACGGAGCGTCGCCACGATCATCGAGGTCGCCGCGCGCAACCACGTGCTGAAACGTCTCGGCCGCCATTCGGCGCGCGAGGTCGCGGCGCGGCTCGACGGGGAGATCGCGCGCCGCCGCCGTCTCTCGTCGGCGGGGGAGGGATGATGCACGTCGTCATCGTGACGGGGCTCTCCGGGTCCGGAAAGAGCACCGCCATCCGGGTGCTGGAGGATCTCGGATTCTATTGCATCGACAATCTCCCGGTGGTGTTGACCCCGAAGTTCATCGAGCTGTGCCAGAACTCCGAGGAGGACATCCCGCGGATCGCGCTCGGCATCGATCTCCGCGAGCGGAGGTTCCTCGGCGATTACTCGTCGGTGCTCGAGGACATTCGGCGCGCCGGCCACCGGGTCGAGATCCTGTATCTGGATGCCGCCGACGACGTCCTCGTCCGCCGCTTCAGCGAAACCCGGCGCCCGCATCCCCTCGCGGAGGGGTCGAACGTCGCCGCCGGCATCGCCCGTGAGCGGGAAGGGCTGGCGGGCCTGAAGGCGCTGGCCGATCGCATCATCGATACGACCACCTTCACCGTGCATCAGCTGCGCGACGAGCTCCGGCGCATCCTCGCGGACGTCGCCGGCGCCGAGGCGGCGATGCGCGTGCTTCTGGTGTCCTTCGGCTACAAGTACGGCTTGCCGACCGACACGGACATCGTGCTCGACGTGCGGTTCCTGCCGAACCCGTTCTTCGTCGAGGAGCTGCGGCTTCAGGACGGCACCGATCCGGCGGTCGCTCGCTATGTGCTGGAGCGAACGGAGACCCAGGAGTTCCTGGCACTCACGACGGCGCTCCTCGATTTCTCGCTGCCGCTCTACGTGAAGGAAGGGAAGCGCTACCTGACCGTCGGTCTCGGTTGCACCGGGGGGCGGCATCGGTCGGTCGCGCTGGTGGTCGAGCTGGAGCGGCGCCTCGCCGGCCACGGCTACCCCGTGCGCGTCCAGCACCGCGACGTGAGCCGCTGACCATGATCGGGATCGTCCTCGTCGGTCACGGTGCGCTCGCTCCCGAGGTGCTGCGGAGCATCGAGAGCGTGCTCGGTCACCCGATTCCCGGTATGGTGGCGGTCGGCACGACGCTCGACGACACCCTGGTGACGTTGCGGGAGAAGATCGCTGCCGCGACAGCGTCCGTCGAGCAAGGCGACGGCACGATCATCCTCACCGACATGTACGGAGACACCGCCTCGAACGTCAGCATGGCCCTCGCGCGCGAACAACGGATCCAGGTCGTGACCGGCTCCAATCTTCCCATCATCGTGAAGGTCATCTCGGCGCGCAACGAGATGACGCTCGAGGAGCTCGCGGCCTTCGTCGTCGAGTACGGCCGGGAACACATCCTGCGGGCGCCTGACGCCGCCGAGTCGCGCCCGCCACGGGCCCGTCGATGACGCTCCTCCGTAAATCCCGTGTCGACGCGGACACCGTCACTGCCGACGTCGAGATCATCAACCAGCTGGGCCTGCACGCGCGCGCGGCGGCCCGCTTCGTCGAGACGGCCAGTCGGTTCACCGCGGAAGTGACGGTCGCCAACGGCGACGAGTCCGTGTCCGGGAAGAGCATTCTCGGCCTGATGATGCTGGCGGCCGGGCAGGGGACGCAGCTCTCGCTCCTCGCGAACGGGCCCGACGCCGAGGGGGCGATCGACGCCCTCGTGGACTTGATCGGGCAGCGTTTTCACGAGAGCGCATGAGCCCCATCGAGCGCCCAACCGCGCCATTTCGCGGAGTTTCCGCAGAGTTTCCGCCTTGACGCTGCGCGAAACCCCTCGCTATAAGAGCCCACCCACCTAGGAGGTTTTTCATGCCACTCAAGGATTTCATGTTCACCTCGGAGTCGGTGTCCGAGGGGCATCCCGACAAGATGTGCGACCAGATCTCGGACGCCATCCTCGATGCGTTGCTCACCGAAGATCCGCAGAGCCGCGTCGCGTGCGAGACCCTGGTCAAGACGGGCATGGCCGTCGTCGCCGGTGAGATCACGTCGAAAGCGGTCGTCCCGTACTCCGACATCGCCCGCGCCGTCATCAAGGACATCGGGTACACCTCCTCCGAGATGGGCTTCGACGCCGACACCTGCGCCGTCCTGATCGCGGTGGACCGGCAGTCGCCCGACATTTCCCAGGGCGTGACCGAAGGTGAGGGTCTCCACAAAGAGCAGGGCGCCGGCGATCAGGGTCTCATGTTCGGCTATGCCTGCAACGAAACCGAAGAGCTGATGCCGTTCCCGATCCAGATGGCGCACCGTCTGGTCGAGAACCTGACCACCGTGCGCAAGACCGGCAAGGTCGACTATTTGCGCCCCGACGCCAAGTCGCAGGTTTCGGTCGAATACAAGGACGGCCGTCCGGTTCGCATCGACTCGGTCGTGATCTCGACGCAGCACTCGCCCGACGTCACGCACGAGAAGCTCGCGGCCTTCGTCCTCGAAGAGGTCATCAAGAAGACGATCCCGGCGCAGTACCTCGACGCCAAGACCCGTTATCACGTGAACCCGACCGGCCGCTTCGTCGTCGGCGGCCCGATGGGCGATTGTGGTCTCACCGGCCGCAAGATCATCGTCGACTCGTACGGCGGCTACGGCCGGCACGGCGGCGGCGCCTTCTCGGGCAAGGACCCGTCGAAGGTCGATCGCAGCGCCGCCTACATGGCGCGCTACGTCGCGAAGAACGTCGTGGCGGCCGGCATCGCGACCCACTGCGAGCTCCAGCTCTCGTACGCGATCGGCCTCGCCGATCCGCTCTCGGTCCTCGTCGACACCTTCGGGACCGGCGTGCTCCCCGACGACAAGGTCGCGGCGCTCGTTCGCGAGGCCTTCGACTTCCGTCCGGCCTCGCTCGTGAAGACGCTCGATCTCAAGCGTCCGATCTACCGCCCCACCGCGGCGTACGGTCACTTCGGCCGGAAGGCCGAGAAGGGCCTCTTCCCCTGGGAGAAGACCGACCGCGCCGAGGAACTCCGCAAGGCGGCCGGTCTCGGCGCCGCGAAGGCGGCGGCCGGCGGTCGGTAAGACTCGAGTCCCAGCACGAATGAAAAAAGCCGGCGTCCCTCGCGGGGGACGCCGGCTTTTCTCGTTTCGGCGACGGAGCGCCGCGGCCGACTAGTAGCGGTAGTGGTCGGACTTGTACGGGCCTTCGACGGGGACGCCGATGTAGGCGGCCTGCTCCGGGGTCAGCTTCGTCAGCTTCACGCCGAGGTGATCGAGGTGGAGCCGCGCGACCTCCTCGTCGAGGTGCTTCGGCAGCATGTAGACCTTCTTCTCGTACTTGTCGTTGTGGAGGTGCAGCTCGAGCTGCGCGATCACCTGGTTCGAGAACGAGGCCGACATCACGAAGCTCGGGTGACCGGTCGCGCACCCGAGATTGAGCAGCCGGCCCTCGGCGAGAATCATCACGCTGTGGCCGTCGGGGAAGCGCCACTCGTCGTACTGCGGCTTGATGTTGATGCGCTCGATGCCGGGGACCTTCTTCAGGCCGGCCATGTCGATCTCGTTGTCGAAGTGGCCGATGTTCCCGACGATCGCCTTGTCCTTCATCTTCTTCATGTGCTCGGTCGTGATGATGTCGACGTTGCCGGTCGTGGTGATGAAGATGTCGGCCGTCGCGACGACGTCGTCGAGGGTCTTCACCTCGTAGCCCTCCATCGCGGCCTGGAGTGCGCAGATCGGATCGATTTCGCCGACGATGACGCGGCAGCCCTGCCCGCGGAGGGCCTGGGCGCTGCCCTTGCCGACCTCGCCGTAGCCGGCGACGAAGGCCACCTTGCCGCCCAACATGACGTCGGTCGCGCGGCAGATGCCGTCGACCAGCGAGTGCCGGCAGCCGTAGATGTTGTCGAACTTGCTCTTGGTGACGGAGTCGTTGACGTTGATCGCGGGGAAGAGGAGCGTGCCGGCCTCCTGCATTTGATAGAGGCGGTGCACACCGGTCGTCGTTTCCTCGCTGACGCCCCGGAGGGCGCTCGCGATGCGCGTCCACTGCTGCTTGTCCTGCTTCTGGACCTTGCGGAGCAGGTCGAGGATGACACCCCACTCCTCGGGGTCCTTCTCGGGGTTGAACGCCGGAATCGCGCCGGCCTTCTCGTACTCGAGGCCCTTGTGCACGACGAGGGTCGCGTCGCCGCCGTCGTCCACGATGAGGTTCGGGCCGCTGCCGTCAGGCCAGAGGAGCGCCTCGTTCGTGCACCACCAGTACTCCTCGAGCGTCTCGCCCTTCCAGGCGAAGACGGGCGTGCCGCGGGGATCCTCGACGGTCCCGCCCGTCTCTGGCCGGCCGACGACGACCGCCGCGGCCGCGTGGTCCTGGGTCGAGAAGATGTTGCACGACA
>DAIQBH010000206.1:0-10801 GCA_036781285.1 Thermodesulfobacteriota bacterium
CCCTGGTTCTCCTGGCGGACGTAGCGAACGCCGTCGCCGAGCCCGGTGACCGCGGCAACCGCTTCGGCGGTCCCGTCGGTCGAGCCGTCGTCGACGACGATCACCTCGTAGTCGCGGAACGTCTGCGCCCGCACGCTCGCGAGCGCGCGCTCGACGAGCGCCCGGCGCTGGAACGTCGGGATCACGACCGAGACGGCCGGTCGCGGCGAGGCGGCGTCGGGCACGGCTGCCCCATACCTCATGCTCGCGGGTTTGACAGGGCGTCGCCGGTGGTCGACGAAGCCGCGATGGCGGTGCGGGGAGCGATCGTGGTCGGCGGCTTCGTGAACGGGCTCGGCCTCGTGCGCGCGCTCGGCGCGCGCGGCATCCCCGTGCTCGTGGTCGCGACGCAACCATACGACGTCGCGCACCGGTCGCGTTTCTGTACGGAGCACGCGCGGGTCGACGGCGTCGGCGAGCATCCCGAGCGACTCGTGGAGCTCTTGCGTGCGCGCGTCGCGAGCCATCGTGGCTGGGCCGTCGTGCCGTCGACGGACGAGGGTGTCGCCGCGCTCGCGTCGTGGAGGGGTGAGCTCGAGAAGGACTTCGTGCTCGCGGCGCCGACGCCGGACGCCGCCCGCGTGCTCCTCGACAAGAACGCGATGCGCAAGGCGGCCTCGGCCGTCGGGATCGCGTGCCCCACGTCGTACGGCCCGGCCGGCGACG
This sequence comes from Thermodesulfobacteriota bacterium, assembly GCA_036781285.1. Taxonomy (GTDB): domain Bacteria; phylum Desulfobacterota; class Binatia; order UTPRO1; family UTPRO1; genus UTPRO1. The sequence goes on from DAIQBH010000206.1 coordinate 706, forward strand.
CCGTCCTCACGCGCGACGATCTCGTGTACCCGCTCGTCGTGAAACCGCGCCGCAGCTTCGGCTTCGGCGCCCGCTTCGGCGGGAAGCTCTTCTTCGCGACGACGCGGAACGAGCTCGCCGACGCCGTCGTGCGGGTCGGCGACGCCGGCATCGCCGCCGACGTCGACGCCTTCGTCGCCGGCACCGATGCCGACATCTGGGCGCATTGCACGTATCTCGACGCGCGCGGCGAGGCGCGGGGCGGCGTCACGATCCGGAAGCTCCGCCAGGCGCCGGCGCGCTTCGGCGTCGCGCGGGTCGCCGAGATCGCCGCTGACCCGGCCGACCTTCGGGGTGCCACGATCGCGCTCGCCCGCGCGATCGGTCTCCGCGGCATCGCCGTCGCCGAGTTCAAGCGCGACGCCGCCGACGGGGTGTTCCGCTTCATCGAGATCAACGGCCGTTCGGTGATCTACAACGGGCTCCTCCGCCGCGCGGGGCTCGACCTCGCCGCGCTCGCCTGGAGCGACTACGTCGAGGGCGCGCCGGCCAACGCGACGACGACCGAGTGGCCGGGCGTCTGGATCCATCTCCACGCCGACGTCCTCCACGCGCTCGTGAACGGCCGCCGCGAAGGCCTCGCGCTCGGGGATTTCGTCGCGCCGTACCGGCGGCCGAGGATCTTCGGCGTCTGGTCGGTCGCCGACCCGAGGCCTTTCTTCGCGGAATGGGCGCGGACGGCGCGCGAAGCCATCGGACTACCGCGCGCGGAGCGCGCGATGGGCGGCTACGCCGACGCCGGCCGGGCGCAGCGCGACGCCACGGCGCGAAACTTCCGCCCGCTGCCGTAGCTGATCTCGGTGGCGCGCCGCGCCTCGATGACCGGCGCCGGTGCCAGCAACGTTTCGAGCGCCGGCCGGGCGCGTGCCCACGCGCGCGCGAACGCGGCGTCGTCGAGGGTCGCGAGCGTGAGGGCGAAGCGCTGCCGCTCGTACTGGGTCAGTTGATACTGGAGCACGTCCGGGTCGGACTTGAAGACGTGGAAGATCGCCCGCGGGTGGAGAAAGCGGCCGTCGGCGAGCGCCAGGATGTCCTCGACGCGGCCCTCGAGCTCGGAGAGGAGGGCGAACGTCCGCCCGCAGGGGCAGGTCGTGCCCGGCTGCGCGGCGACGTCGCCGAGCGGATAGTTGATGAGGACCGAGCCCCGGTTCACGAGGTTCGTCAGCACGACACGCCCGGACTCGCCCGCGCTCGCGGTCGTCCCGTCGGCGCGGACGATGCGGACGTGGCACAGATCCTCGTGCAGGTGAAACCCCGTCCGGGCCTCGCAGTAGAAGCCGATCTTGAAGCACTCGGCCGCGCTGTAGCGGGAGAGGACCGGAATCCCGAAGTGCCCTTCGATGAGCTCGCGCGCCCCCGGAGGCAGGGCCTCCGCCATGTAGACGACGAGCTTCGGCCGATGCAGGCCGAGCCCGCGTGCCGCGACCGTCTTGAAGAAGAGGTCCTGCCAGCCGCCGTAGCCGACGATCACGTCGGGCCGCTCGCGGTTCACGAGCGCCACGATCTCCTCGACCGGTTGCAGCACCGAGACCCAGTGCCGGCGTGGCCGCATCGGGAGCAGCGTCGCTTCGCGGTAGAAGGCGATCACGCGCGTGAAGGTGGAGTCGGCGCTCCCGACGTAGAGCTCCTTCGGGCGGAAGCCGCCGCCGGTCCCGGCGATGATGGGCTGCCGTTCGCGCTCGCCGTACGCCATGTTGCGGAGGACCGATGCTCGATCGTGGAAGACGCGGAGCGGGGTCGCCGTCGAGCCGCTGGTCGTGAACTGGAGCGCGCCGCGCGCCGCCCGCGACTCCGAGACGAAGCGTTCGGGGTCGGCGCGCACGTGCTCGCGGTCGAGGAGGGGCAGACGCTCGAGGTCGGCGGCGCCGCGGATCGACCGCGGGTCGATGCCCTCACGGCGGAAGAGCTCGCGGTAGTGGGGCACGGTCGCGGCGGCGTACGCGACGAGCCGGCGGAGACGCCGATCGCGCAGCGCCGCGATGCGCTCGCGCGGCCAGAAGGGCACCGCCGATTGTCCAGGGAGCGAGGCTGCGACGACCGCACTCCCCCAGAGGCGCGTCGCGAGCTTGCTCACCGTGTGGGTCCGTCGAGCAGGAACTCGACGCCGGCCGCGCGCGTCACGCAGCGGAGGTCTTCGACCACGCTGCGGCTGAGTGGAATGCCGCTGCGGGCGCGTTCCTCGGCGGCGGCGCGCTCGGGATCGCCGGCGACGAGGACCGGCGCGTCGGCGTCGAGCGGCGGCGTCGCATGGAGCGCATCGACCATCGCACCGACGTCGGCGCCGAACTCGGCGAGCGGCCGGAAGCGCGCGACGTCGAGCGCCAAGAAGAAGTGGCCCGTGCCGCCGGGGGAGTCGGGAAACCACACGCGCGGCTTCACGCCGGGCAGGAACGCCGAGAGGATCTCGACCATCGCGGCGAGGCCGTAGCCTTTGTGCCCGCCGGTCTCGACGCGGCTCCCGAGCGGGGCGAGACGACGCTGCGTGAACGCGAGGCGTGCCGTGGGTTGCGGCCGTCCGCGGGCGTCGAGCGCGAGGCCGTCGGGCAGCGCCTGGCCGCGCCGCCACGCGGTCGCGAGCTTGCCGAGCGCGGCGGCGCTCGTCGCCATGTCGAGCAGGAACGGCGGCGCGTGGCCCGCCGGCGCCGCGAAAGCGATCGGATTGGTGCCGAAGAGCGCGCGGTTGGCGCCGCTCGGCACGACGGCCGGCTCGCGGACGCTCGTGAGCGCGATCCCGATCATCCCCTCGCGGACGGCCATCGATGCGTAGCTCCCGGCCGCTCCGAAGTGTCCCGAATGTCGGACGGCGACGACGCCGACGCCGGCCGTCCGGCATTTCGCGATCGCGGTGCGCATCGCGAGGTCCGCGGGGACGTGGCCGAGCCCGCCGCCGCCGTCGACGAGCGCCGTCGTCTCGCTCTCCTGGACGATGGCGATCGTCGGTCGCATCGCGAGCAGGCCGTCGGCATGCTGCCGGTGGTACGCGAGCAGCATCGCGCATCCGTGGGAATCGATGCCGTGCAGGTCCGAGTACAGCATGTGGTCGATCGTCACGGCCGCGTGCTCGTCCGACATGCCCCAGGCGCGGAACACGCCGTGGAGCTGCGCGCGCAGCACGTCGGGAGGGATGCGCCGGTCGCGCCACAGTCGCAGAAGGCCGACCGGCAGCACGCGGTCGGCGACGAGCGACGCGGTCCAGCGCACGCCCGAGCAGCGTGCGGTCTCGAGTAGCTGCGCCAGCGCGGAGGGAGAGCCCACGAGCGCGCGACCCTACTCGGCGCCCCCGCCCGCGCGCAAATCGATCGAACCGCGACGCGATCGGTGACGGCGGTTGTCGTTTCACGTTGACGGACCGGAGGTGGTGCGCGAAGACGGCGCCCGTGCGCATCGTCTTCGATCCCACGTTCGATGCAACGCCGTGGCCCGGTCCGCTCGCGTCCAAGGATGCCGCCGCCGGTGAGGCCTGGGCCGGACCGCGCTTTCTGTTGAACCTCCTCGAGACGCAGCTCGGGATCGGCGGACCGGTCGAGCCGTCGGCACTCCGGGCCGCGAAGCTCGTGCCGGCGCTGCGCGCACGCGACGGTTTCTGGCGCGCGTCGGCCGACGTCGACCCGCTCGGCACGGCGCGCACGCTGCTGGAATGGCGCGACGCGCTCGCCATGGCCGGATGGGCCGGTGCGCCGATCCGGGTAGGCAGGCTCCCGGCGCTCGCCGAGGTCACGGCGGGCGCGCCGCCGGGCATGCCCGATCGCATCGCCGCCGTCGCCGCGGCGTTGCGGCGGCGGAGCGCGGACGTCGAGGAGATCGTGCTCGTCGAGCCGACGGACGATCTCGCACCGGCGTGGCGGAGCGTCGTCGAGGGGCTGACCGCGCAAGGTACGCGCGTCTCGTCGTCCGAGCTGCCGCCGGCCGAGGGGGGTGGCGACCTCGGGCGCGCGCAACGCTTGCGCTTCGAGCCGGAAGCCGACGGTACGTTGCAGCTGTTGCGTGCGCACGGCCCGCTCCAGGCCGCGGAGGAAGTGGCGGCATGGCTCGCGGCGCGCCGCACGCTCGCGGGCACCGTCGTCGTCGGCGCCGATCCGCTGCTCGATGCGGCGCTCCGCCGTCACGGCTTGCCGACGACCGGAGCCGCGCGCCACGCGCGTGACAACGCGCTCGTGCAGATCCTACCGCTCGTGCTGGCGCTCGCGTGGGCGCCGCCCGATCCGGAGCGCGCGCTCGAGCTCCTGACGCTCGCGGACGGACCGGTGCCGCGCGGGATCGCGTGGCGGCTCGCGCGCGCCCTGCACCAGCAGCCGGCGGTCGACAGCGACGAATGGCGCGCCGGCCTCGCGGCTGGTCTCGCCGGGTACGAGACGGCCGAGGACCGCGCGCGGTTGGCGGCGCGGCTCGCGGTGCTCTTCGACGCGGGCGTGCGGCGCGGCGGGAAATATCCGGCCGCCGAAGTACGGCGCCGGCTCGACGTGCTCGACGGGTGGGTGCGCGGCCGCATCGCGCGCGCCGTTCCCGAGTCCGTACCGGCGTGGACCGCGCTCATGCGCGCGACGCTCACGCTCCGGCAGCTCGTCGACGCGTCCGGGCTCGAGGGGCTCGAGGCGCCCGAGCTCGAGCGGTTCCTCGACGAGGCGCTCGACGGCGATGCGCCGCTCGCGGCGTTTCCCGCCGAAGCGGGCCTCGCGGCCGTGCAGTCGCCGGGCGCCGTCGCGGGGCCGGCTGCGTGCGTCGTATGGTGGAGCTTCGATCTCGAGTCCGTGCCTTCGATCCCCGTCGTCCCGCTGACGAGGGCCGAGCGGCGCGCGCTGCTCGCGACGGGCGTCGTCCTGCCGGAGGCGGGCGAGCTCGCGGTCGCCGCGGCGGCACGTTGGCGGCGGCCGCTCCAGCAAGCGACCGAGGCGCTTCTTCTCGTCTGTCCCCACACGGCCGCCGACGGCACCGAGCGCCATCCTCATCCGCTCTGGGACGAGCTCGAAGCGGACGTCGCGCCGGGCGCGACGCTCGCGGCCTTGCAGCGCATGACGCCGTTCGCCGCGCCGGCGCCGACGCGCCGGACCGCCCGCGCGCTTCCGGCCGCGCGCCGCGCGTGGAGCGTGCCGGCCGGAGTTGTCCGCGCCCGCCCGGCCGAGTCGCCGTCGAGTCTCGGCACGATGCTCGGCTGCTCCTTCAAATGGGCGGTGTCCTATCAGGGTGGCGTCTGGGCCGGCGGGACTGCGGCGTTGCCGGCGACCGAGCGCCTCCTCGGCACGCTCACGCATCTCTTGCTCGCGCGCCTCCTCGCCGAGGGCATCACGACGCCGGACGAGGCGGGGCGGCGCGCCGAAGCCCTCTTCGACGCGGAAGGCGCGCGCATCGCGGCGCCGCTCTTCCTCCCCGGCACCGACGCGGCCCGCGCCGACGCGCGCAAGATCTTCGCGCTCGCCGCGCGCGAGCTGACGCGCGTGCTCGCGGCGTCGCGGCTCGGCGTCCGCGCCGTCGAGACCACGGTCGAGCGGGAGCTCGGCGACGGCCGGCTCGGCGGCACGCCCGACCTCGTCGTCGGCCCGCCCACCGCGGTGATCGACCTCAAATGGAGCGGGACGCGTTTTCGGCGCGAGCAACTGACCGCCGGGACCGCGCTCCAGCTCGCGGCGTACGCGCACCTGCTCGCGGACGCGGGGGCGGCGGCGTTGCCGCCGGTCGCGTTCTTCATCCTGCGCGATCAGCGCTTGCTCACGACCGACGACCTCGTGTTCCGTGACGCCGACCGCATCGACGGCCCGCCGGTCGACGCGACCTGGGCGGCGTTCGGGTCGGCGTACGAGCGCCGGCGCGCGCTTCTGGCTGGCGGGTCGCTGGAGGCGCCGGGACTCCCGGGTGCCGACGGGGTCGTCGGACCCGAGGCCGACGAGGTGCTCGACGGCGCGCTCGTCTTGAAGCCGCCGTGCGACTTCTGCGACCTCCACACGCTCTGCGGCCGCGTGTTCGCGGCGGAGGTGTGACGATGGCGCGGATCGAGATCATCTCGGCGAGCGCCGGAAGCGGAAAGACCTATCGGCTGGCGACCGTGCTGCACGACGCGATCGCCACCGCTGCCGCGCGCCCCGATGCGGTGCTCGCGACCACGTTCACGAATCGCGCCGCCGCCGAGCTGAAGGAACGGACCCGGACGCGGCTCCTCCAGGCCGGCCGCGTCGAGGACGCGCACCGCCTCGGCGCCGCTCGCATCGGCACGGTGAACGCCGTCTGCGGGCGCCTCGTCGCCGACTTCGCGTTCGAGCTCGGGCTCGCGCCGAATCTCCGTGTGATCGACGAGCGGGCGGCCGCGATGGCGCTCCGCCAGGCGATGTCGCGCGTCGTCACCGCCGACGACACCGAGAAGCTCGCCGACGTGAAGCGGCGGTTCGACGAGAGCTGGGAATGGCAGCGCGACGTGGAACGGATCGTCACGCTCGCGCGCGCCAATCGCGTCGCGCCGGAGGCGCTCGCGCGATCGGCCGAGCGCAGCATCCAAGGTCTCCTCACGCTCTTCGGCGCGCCGGAAGCCGACGGCGCGCCGCTGGAGGCGGCGCTCGCCGAGGGCTTGGCTCGCTTCCTGAACGAGGTCGATCTCGACGTCGACACCACGAAGAAGACGCGCGAGCAGCTCGACAAGGCGAAGATCATCCTCGGCAAGATCCGCCGCGGATTGCCGCTGCAGTGGGCCGACTGGTGGCGTGCCGAGGCTCTCGATCCCGGCAAGAAGTCGTTCGCCTGCGCGACGCCGGCGAAGATCGCGGGGGGAGGACACGACCGCCATCCGGGCATCCGCGCGGACCTCGCGACCACGTGCACCCTCGTCTACGCGATCGCCGCGCGCACGCTGCGCGCGTACGAGGACTACAAGCGCGCCTGGGGTGCCATCGATTTCACCGACCAAGAGGTGTTCGCGCTCCAGCTGCTCGAGCGGAAGGAAGTGCGGGCACGCCTCGGCGGTGAGATCGATCTCGTGCTCGTCGACGAGTTCCAGGACACGAGCCCGCTCCAGCTCGCGATCTTCCTTCGCCTCGCCGACGTCGCTAAGCGCAGCGTCTGGGTCGGCGACCAGAAGCAGTCGATCTTCGGCTTCCGCGGCACCGACCCGTCGCTCATGGACGCCGCCGTCGACACGATCCTCGCCGGGGCTGAGCCGGAGACGCTCGCGAAGTCGTGGCGGAGTCGGCCCGGACTCGTCGACCTCACGTCCGACGTCTTCGCGCGTGGGTTCGCGTGCGACGGCGTGCCGGAGTCGCGCGTGCGCCTGGAAGCCGCGACGGCGGAAGACGCGGCCGCCGGTCTCGGGCCCGTCGTCGAGCGCTGGCGCCTACCGGCGAAGAATCTCTCCGAGGACGCCGCGTACCTCGCGGCCGCGGTGCGCGATCTGCTCCTCGATCCCGAGGTGCGTGTGCGCGACCGGGCGACCGGCGTCGTGCGCGCGCTCCGGCCGGGCGACGTTGCGATCCTCTGCTACCAGAATGCGACCTGCGGCAATCTCGCGCGCGAGCTCGCGAAGCTCGGCGTCCGGGCGGTGCTCGCGCGGACGGGCCTCATGGCGACGCCGGAAGGGCTGCTCGTGCTCGCGGGTCTGCGACTCTTCGTCGATCCGCAGGACACGCTCGCCGCGGCGGAGCTGGCGCGGCTCGTCGCGTATCCGGCGTCGGGCGACGCGTGGCTCACCGACCTCATGATGCGGCCCGCGCGCGAGGCCTTCGCGGAGCTCGAGGTCGTGCGGCGGGTCGCCGCCGCGCGCGCCGCGGAGCCGCACGCCGGCGCGCTGGCGGCGCTCGATGCCGTGCTCGAGGCCGTCGAAGCGCGCGAACGGTGTCTCGAGTGGGGCGAGTCGGCGTTTCGGCTCGCCAATCTCGACATGCTGCGCGCGCACGCGGTGACGTACGCGAACCTGTGCGCCTCGGACGGCCGCGGGTGTACGCCGGCGGGTCTCGTCGCGGCCTTCGTGGAGCTCGCCGACTCCGGCGCCGACGCACGCGCCGTCGTCACGCACGAGGACGCGGTTCACGTCAGTACCTGGCACAGCGCCAAGGGTTTGGAATGGCCGATCACCGTACTCTTCGACCTCGACCACGACCCGTACTTCACCGCGCTCGGTGTCCAGGTCGTAGCCGATCGCGCGGGCTTCGATCTCGTCGATCCCCTGGCGGAGCGCTGGATCCGCTACTGGCCGAGCCCGTATCACCCGATGCAGCGGAAGACGCCGTTTCACCAACGGCTCCTCGACGCGCCCGAGACGGCGGCGGTGCGCGAGCGCGAGGAGCGTCAGGCGCGGCGCCTGCTCTACGTCGGTTGGACGCGTGCTCGTGACCGCGTGGTCCTCGCTGCTCGTCCGGCGGGGCTCGCGAAAGGCATGATCACGCTCTTGAAGGCGGCCGACGGGACACCGCTGGTCGTCGACCCGGCGAGCGGGGCGGGGCCGACTGCCGACGTCGTCTGGTGCGACCGGCCGACGACCGTCCGCCTCCGCGAAGGGGCCATGCTCGATCCGGTACGGCGCGACGTCACGCCGGGAGCGGGCTACGACCCGACCGGGCCGCGCGCGTACCCGCCCGCCGTCACGGTGCCGTCCTCGCTCGTGCCGCCCGATGGGCTCCGCGACGACGGCGGGGAAGTCGACGTCGTCGCGGCCGCCGCCGGCCTCACGCTCGAACGCTACGGCGAACGCTTGATGCTGCGGGGCGATCCCGAGATGCAGCGCGTCGGCGAGGCGATCCACGGCTTCCTCGCCGCCGACCGGCCGACGCTCGATCCGGACGAGCGGCGAGCGATCGCGGCGGGGCTGCTCGAACGGTGGGGCGTCGCCGCGGCGCTCGGACCGGACGATCTGGTGCGCGCGAGCGATCGCCTTCGTGCCTGGGTCGACGCGCGCTTTCCGGGGGCCGTCTGGCACCGCGAGTGGCCGTTGCTCCATCGCCAGCCGAACGGCACCGTCATTCGCGGTACCGCCGACCTCGTCATCGAGCACGCGGACGGCTACGCCGTGATCGACCACAAGAGCTTCCCGGGATCGGCCGAGCAGGCGGCGGCTCGCGCCGCCGGGTTCCAAGGTCAGCTGTCCGCGTACGCGTCAGCGGTCGCGACGGCGACCGGACGCCCCGTCACTGGATGCTACGTCCATCTTCCGGTGCTCGGGGCGGTGGTGCCGCTGCCGACGACGTAGATCCGTCGCCGTTCAACATCACGATCTCGACGCGGCGATTCTGCTGGCGCCCGGCGACGGTCGCGTTGCTGGCGACCGGGTGCTTCTCGCCGAGGCCGCGGACTTCGAGGCGCTCCGGATCAACGCCGTGCTTGAGAAAGAAGGTTTCGACGACGGTGCTGCGGCGGAGCGACAGCTCGTGGTTGGAGCTCGACGTTCCGGTCGAGTCGGTGTGCCCCTCGATCGAGACCTTCTGCCGCGGGTGCTCTCGAAGCGACGCCGCGATCGCGGTGAGCTCCCGCTGGGCGTCGATCCGCAGGTCGGCCTTGCCGACCTCGAAGAGCACGTCGGGGATGGTGAAGACGAGCCCCCGGTCGCTTTCGCGGGTCTGAATCACGCCGAGCCGGAGCTCGTGTCCAGCCGGAGCGCTCTCCGCCACCGGCGTTCGAGAAGCGGCGCAACCCGCGCCCACCGTCACGAGCACGATCGTCGCAACGCCGCTTTTCCATGGCATGCATCGGTTTCGCTTCCGCATGGTCCTGAGAGAAGCAGCACGCGACGTGCCATGCGGCGAGTCCGCACTTGCGCAGAAATCATGGCGCTATTGCCCGAGTCGGGAGAACTTTGCAGAAACTGCCAGACGTCGGGCCGGTGGCACGACCGGCCCGACCGGAAACACTGCCTGGCGGTCAACGATGACGGTGGCGACCATGGCGGTGGCCATGGCCATGCCAGCCGTGACCGCGGTATCCGCGGCCCCAACGATTGCCGAAGTACACCGAACCGTACGCCGGGCCGTATCCATAATAGGCGGGCGGCGCGTAGTAGGCCCGGGGGTAGTACGCCGGCCCCGAATAATAGACGGGGGGCGGCGGCGCATAGAAGGTGACACCCGGAAGCGGGATGCCGATCGAGATG
>DAIQBH010000207.1:0-10772 GCA_036781285.1 Thermodesulfobacteriota bacterium
GCCGCTGCGATTCGTATCAGATCGCCATGGTGTGACGGCTGTGGGGCTCGATGTCGGCGGAGTCGAAACGATCGTGCGACTGCAAACGCGCACGCCGACCGTCCCTCTCGTATTGGCGAACGACCGGTGCCCGAGACGAAGGCTGATCGTAACGACGCGAAATTCCCTCAGCCGAAAGAGATCGGCCGAGATGAAGCTTCCCTCGTCCGCTCGGGGAATATGCGGGCGCGAAGGCGGCGCTCCACGAGGTCATGTGCGACGAAAGCCGCCGTGAGGCGATCCCCCACGCGATGCGGCAGGGGGGTGGCGAGCGGAATGATGCAAATGCATCAGTGAAATGATGCGCGCGGCTCATTGTGGGTCCGCACCCGTCGCGTGAATCTGTCCTCACCACGGGCGTGCAACGCACGCTCCCAACCCTGGAGGACACCATGCGCAGCATCACGAAGCTCGGAGGGATCCTGGCCGGCGTCACGCTCTTCACGAGCACGGCCTTCGCGGCGGGCACCCCCGAAGAAGCATGTCGCATCGATCTCACCAAGGCCGCCGGCAAGTACGCCCAGTGCATGAGCGGCGCGCTCGCGAAGTTCTACAAGCCGGACACCCTTCTGTACCCCTACGACGTGTACAAAGGCGCGACAGCAAAGTGCCTCGTCAAGTACACGTCGACGTGGACGAAGCTGCAAGCGAAATACGCCGGCACCGGTGGGACCTGCGACAGCGCTCGCTTCGACACGGCGACCGCCCCGGGGACCGTGATCGACCGGCTGACCGGGCTCCAATGGGAGCAGAAGACCAACGACACCACGATTCACGATCGGGACAACGACTACACCTGGAGCGTGATCGCCGGTCCGGCCAACGGAAACGCCTTCACGACCTTCCTGCCGGCGTTGAACGGGGCGTCCTTTGCGGGTCATTCCGACTGGCGATTGCCGTCGAAGGAGGAGTTCTTCACCGTCATCACCGCGCCGAGTTGTGGGACGCCTCCGTGTGTCGACCCGGCCTTCGGGCCGACCCTCGCGAACTCGTACTGGACGGCGTCGAACTTCGTCGAGGCGCCGGCCGTGGCCTGGATACTCTCGACCAACGGCTTCATCGGAGCCGACAACAAGGCGATGCCGAACTACGTGATCGCGGTGCGCGCGCTGCGCTGACCGTCCGCAAGAAGCTCGGCACGTGACTCCCCCGGTTGCTTCACACGCGCAGGGCGGCCGGGGGAGGTGCTCGACGGCTCTCCGGTAGCCGACCCCGCCATGGCGACGCCCCGTGAGACGTCCCGTCGCCGTGCGTAGCGCCCGGCCGGGTGCCGCACGGGCGCCGATGCGCTAGAAGGCGCGCATGTCGATCAGCCCCCTCGCCGGCAAGCCCGCTCCGCTCTCGATCCTCGTCGACCTCCCGAAGCTCGTCACCGCCTACTACACCGAGCGGCCGGATCCGGCCGTCGCCGCCCAGCGCGTTGCCTTCGGCACCTCCGGCCACCGCGGCTCGTCGTTCGACGCGTCCTTCAACGAGACGCACATCCTCGCCGTCACGCAGGCGATCTGCCGTTACCGCAAAGAGCAGGGCACCGACGGGCCGCTCTTCATCGGCATCGACAGCCACGCGCTCTCGGAGCCGGCGGTCGCGAGCGCGCTCGAGGTGCTGGCGGCGAACGGCGTCGAGGTGATGATCGACGCCGGGGGCGGCTACGTGCCGACGCCGGTGATCTCGCATTCGATCCTGACCTACAACCGCGGGCGCACCACGGGCCTTGCCGACGGCATCGTCGTGACGCCGTCGCACAATCCGCCGCGCTCGGGCGGTTTCAAGTACAACCCGCCGCACGGCGGTCCCGCCGACACGGCCGCGACGAGCTGGATCGAGAAGCAGGCGAACGCGTTCATCGCCGACGAGCTGCGCGGCGTGGCGCGGGTGCCGTTCGCGCGCGCGCGCAGCGCCGCGACCACGCATCGCCACGACTTCGTCGGCGCGTACGTCGGCGACCTCGCGTCGGTCGTCGACCTCGACGCGATCCGCGACGCGCGCGTGCACGTCGGCGTCGATCCGCTCGGCGGTGCCAGCCTCGCGTACTGGAACGCGATCGGTGAGCGCTACGGACTCAACCTCGAGGTCGTGAACCAGGCGATCGACGGCACGTTCCGCTTCATGAGCGTCGACTGGGACGGCCAGATCCGCATGGACCCGTCGTCGCCGTACGTCATGTCTCGCATGGTCGGCTTGAAGGACCGCTTCGACGTCGCGTGCGCCTGCGACGCCGACGCCGACCGGCACGGCATCGTGACCAGGAGCCGCGGCCTCCTCGAGCCGAACCAGTACCTGGCGGTCGCGATCGACTACCTGTTCTCGCGGCGCACCGGCTGGCCCGCGACGGCCGCCGTCGGCAAGACCGCCGTCAGCAGCAGCCTCATCGACCGCGTCGCGGCGAAGCTCGGGCGGAAGCTCGTCGAGGTGCCCGTCGGCTTCAAGTGGTTCGTCGACGGCCTCGTCGACGGATCGTTCGGGTTCGGGGGCGAGGAGAGCGCGGGCGCGTCGTTCCTCCGCCGCGACGGTCGCGTGTGGACGACCGACAAGGACGGCATCGTTCCGAGTCTGCTCGCAGCGGAGATCACCGCGACCACGGGTCGCGACCCCGGCGAGCACTTCCAGGCGCTCACCGCCGAGCTCGGCACGCCGTGCTCGACGCGCATCGACGCCCCCGCGACGCCGGCCGAGAAGCAGCGGCTCGGAAAGCTCGCCCCCGAGGCGGTCAGTGCCGCAACGCTGGCCGGCGATCCCATCACGGCCAAGCTCACGAAAGCGCCCGGCAACGGCGCTGCGATCGGCGGCCTCAAGGTCGTGACCGCGAACGGCTGGTTCGCCGCCCGCCCGTCCGGCACCGAGGACATCTACAAGATCTACGCCGAGAGCTTCCGCGACGAGCGCCACCTCCAGGAGATCGTCGCGGAGGCGCAACGCATCGTGAGCGCCGCGCTCGCGGGGAGCTGACGAATCACGCGGGCTTGCTCCGGCGCGACCGTGACTATCAGTGCTCCTGGATGATCGCTTTCCTCTGCGCTGAGTATTCCGCCTCGCTGATCAAGCCACGCGCCCGCAGATTGTTCAGTTCCTCCAATCGTAGAGAGGTCGATCGGCTCGCGTTCGGCGGCGTGTCGGCTTCCGGCATCGGCTCGCGAGCGCTGGCCGGGACCGCGGGGCCGGCGGCGCGAGCGGCTGCAACGTCACGCAACGCGTCCATGACATCGGCATGTGCGCCGATCCACAACATCCCGCGTCGCATGTGGCTCGTGTGGACGGGGGTTCCGTGAGCGTAGTCCTTCAACTCGACCCATCCGGAGGTCGACCAGAAGCCTGGTGACCAGCCCACTGTCACAGTGCACGCCTTTGGGCGCACGCTGGGGAGCTCGAGTCGTTCGTCGGTCTCGTCGAGAACGACGAAGTGCTGTCCGAGCATGGAGCTCGCGGTCGAGTAGTACTCGCCAGAGCTCTCACGGCTCATCACGGCGTAGTCGTAAGCTCCGAGCGGTCGTCCTGGGCCCGTGGTCCGCCTGACCGCGCAGCCGGCGAAGAGGGTCGTGGTCAAAAGTGCGATTAGGGTGAGTGTGTGAGTCGTCGAGCGCATTTCACCTCCGGAAGTTTCGGGGCGCGCTATCCTACGTGACTTGAACGAGCAATGCGGTCGGCCGGTTTTCGCATGTGAATGTCTCGTTCTGACGCAGCTAATTGCTTGTGCGCTCGATGACTCGACCGCGAACCGCGGGAACGCTAGGACGGTCCGATCCCACTCGACGGAGCGCGCCATGGTCGATCCGAACACCGAGGACAAGAATCGCGAGCTGCCGCTGTTTCTCTACGGCACGTTGCGGAAGGGCGAGTCGGCGGAGGGCGAGATCGCGGCCGACGTCGTGCGGCGGGCGCCGGCGCGGGCGCGGGGTAGGCTGCTCGATCTGAAGGCGCCGTATCCGGGGGCCGTGTTCGGACCCGACGAAGGGTTGCTCGTCGGCGAGCTCGTGTGGATCCGGCCGTCGACGTTCCAGGCCACGCTCGACCGCGTCGATACCTACGAGAACGTGCCGTTCCTCTTCCGCCGGATCGTGATCGAGGTCGAGACGGAAGGGCAAAAGGTCGAGGCGTGGGCGTACACGTACACGCACGCCTCCCACAACATCCGCTGAGCCGAGTCGCCGATGCCGAGCGGTGAGAAGGTGTGCCTCGTCACCGGCGTCGGTCCCGGTACCGGCGCGGCGCTCGCGCGCCGGTTCGCGCGCGGCGGGTATCGGATCGCGATGCTCGCGCGCGATCGCGAGCGTCTGCGTGCGCTCGAAGGCGAGATCCCGGGCGCCCGCGGGTGGGCGTGCGACGTCACCGACGACGCGGCGCTCCGGGCCACCTGTGACGCGGTCGCGACGGACCTGGGACCGCCCTCCGTCGTGATCCACAACGCGGTCGGCGGAGCGTTCGGCGACTTCCAGACGATCGACCCCGCCGTCCTGCGCCACAACTTCGAGGTCAACACGATGGCGCTCCTCGGCCTTGCTCGTGCGGTCGCACCCGCCATGGTGGACGCCGGAGAGGGTGCCATCCTCTGCACGGGCAACACGTCGGCGCATCGGGGCGTCGCCAACTTCGCGGGCTTCGCGCCGAGCAAGGCCGCCCAGCGGATCCTCGCGGAATCGATCGCGCGAAACCTCTGGCCTCGCGGCGTGCACGTGGCGTATGTGACCATCGACGCGGTCATCGACCTCGCCTGGACCCGCCGGATGCACGCCGACAAGCCCGACGACTTCTTCATCACCCCCGACGCCATCGCCGACGAGTGCTGGCACGTCGCCCATCAGCCGCGCGCGGCCTGGACGTTCGACGTGTGGATCCGGCCGTTCGGCGAGCGCTGGTGATTCCCGACCTCGAGGAGACCGGATGCCCCGTCTGACCACCCTCAGCCGCTCCATCGCGGGCCGTGCCGCTCTCGTCACGGGGGCGGCGAGCGGCATGGGCCGAGCGACCGCGCATCTCTTCGCCGACGAGGGTGCGCACGTCGCGGTGACCGACCGCTCGGACGAAGCCGTCCAGACGGTCGTCCGCGAGATCACGGACGCGGGGGGCAGCGCGCACGGCTGGGCCATGGACGTGACCGACGGCGCGCGCGTGCGCCAGGTCGTGGACGAGGCGGCGGCGCGCTTCGGCCGGCTCGACATCCTGATCAACAACGCGGGCGTCGCGCTCGTGACCGCGATCGACGGCAACGACTTCGAGCAGGTGTGGGCGACGTCGATCGACGTACTGTTGACCGCGCACACCCGGACGATTCGCGCGGCGCTGCCGCACCTCCGGCGCTCGGACGCCGCTCGGATCGTGAACGTCTCGTCGACCGAGGGCCTCGGGGCGACGCGCTTCGCCAGCGCCTACACCGCGGCGAAGCACGGCGTGATCGGGCTCACGCGCGCGCTCGCGGTCGAGCTCGGACGCGAGGGCATCACCGTCAACGCCATCTGTCCCGGTCCGATCCGGACCGGCATCACCGACGCCATCCCCGAGGAGTCGAAGAAAGAGTTCGCGCGCCGACGCACCATCCTCGGCCGCTACGGCGAGCCCGAGGAGGTCGCGCACGCGACCCTCGCGCTCGTCCTTCCCGCCGCCTCGTACATCACCGGCGCCTACCTCGTCGTCGATGGCGGCGTCACCGTCCGCAAC
Organism: Thermodesulfobacteriota bacterium; assembly: GCA_036781285.1. Classification (GTDB taxonomy): domain Bacteria; phylum Desulfobacterota; class Binatia; order UTPRO1; family UTPRO1; genus UTPRO1. The sequence continues at coordinate 5,692 of DAIQBH010000207.1, forward strand.
GCTTGAGAAGGAAAACCCCATGCGCCACCTCCTCGTCGCCGTTTCCGCCATCCTCGCGTTCACCGCTCTTCCGGGGACGGTCCGGAGCGCCACCGTCCCACCAGCCCAGCGCTGTCTCGCCGTGAAGCTCGATGCCGCGGCGCGGGCCGTCGTCGCGCACGTGTCCTGCGAAGCGCGTGCGGTCGAGAAGAGCACGACGCCCCGCCCCGGCTGTCACACCGGAGCGGACAATCGGCTCGACGGGGCGTTCGAGCGCATCGAGGCGCGCGGCGGATGCGCGACCGTCGGCAACGAAGGCGCGGTCGATCAGGGTATCGACGCTCTCGTCGACGCGCTCCTCGGCGGTGCGACGACGGGTCGCTGCGGCGCCACCAAGCTCCGCGCCGCGGCGCGGAAGGCGGCGAACGATCTCGCCTGTCATCGCGTCGCGGCTCGGAAGGGCGGTGCGCCCGCGGCAGCGTGCCTCGACAAGTCGGTGACGCGCTTCCTCGCGGCGTTCACGCGCGCCGAGAAGCGCGGCTGCGGCACCACTGGTGATGCGGCGGCGGTGCAGGCGATCGTCGACGCCTTCGTGGCGGGCACGATCGGCCATCTCACCGGCACTTCGCCGACGCCTGGTGGAACCGCGACACCGACGCCGACCCCGACGGCTATCCCGGGCGGCGCGCCCGCCGGTCTCACGGCGGCGATCGAGGGCGCCGACGTGGACCTCGCCTGGACCGCGCCGGCTCCGGCGTCCGGAAATACCCACGTGCGCATCCTCCGCCGGCTGAACACGCCGCCGACCGACGCCGCCGACGCCTCAGCGGACGTCGTCTTCTTCGGCACCGCCGCGGCGACGACGGACGCCGTCACGGCTCTCCTTCCGACGACGACGGCGATCGCCCGCACGTATCACTATGCGGCATTCGGTTGCACCGTCGGCGGCGCCTGCGAGTCCGTCGGGAGCCGGACCACGCTTGCGCCGACCCTCGCGCAGGTGCTGCGCGTCGGCGGCTATACGCTGCACTGGCGGCATGCCGCGGCCGACGTCTGCTCGGATCAGCTCCAGCTCGGCACCGCGGCGACCACGATGGCGCCCGACTGGTGGAAGAGCTGCGACGCGATGTGCGGCACCGCGACCGCGCGACAGATGAACGCGACCGGCGTGACGCAGTCGACGACGATCGGCACGCAGTTCGACCGCCTCGAGATCCCGGTCGGCCGGGTGATCAGCAGCGAGTTCTGCCGCAACTTCACGACGGCGGAGCTCATGGACTTCGGTCCGATGATCGAGCTCCGCCAGGACATCACATACTTCGTCTACGACGAGGCGAATCGCTGCAACGCCTCGTACGACCTCATCGACGAGGCGCCGGCGGCCGGCACCAACACCGCGATCATCGGCCACGCCGGGTTCAGCCCTTCCTGTCCGATCCTCGGCGCTCTCGCGTGGGGCGAAGCCGCGATTTTCAAGCCGGCGCCCGGCGGCGCGGTCTTCGTGGCGCAGGTCAAAGCGGACGACTGGGCCGCCTTCTAGGGGCGGTCACGGCGCTTGCCGCGAGGTTGACTCGGCTTCGCGCGTCGCTCATTTCTGGACCGTTCGGTCCAGAATAGCGATGGCACGACCCCGAGGATTCGACGAAGACGAGGTGATGGAGCGCGCCATGCGCGTTTTCTGGCGCCGCGGTTACCAGGCGACGACTCTCGCCGATCTGCTGACGGAAACGCGCCTCAGCAAGAGCAGCTTCTACGAGTCCTTCGGCACGAAGCGCGACGTGTTGCTGACGGCGCTCCGGCGCTACGCCGAATCCGGCATGGGCGGACTGATCGCACCGCTCCTCGCCCCCGACGCGAGCCGGGCCGCGATCGAGGCGACGTTTGCCAACATGGTACGGCACGCCCGGAGCCGCGAAGGCCGGCGCGGCTGCCTCGTCAACAACACGCTCGGCGAGGTCGCTCCCAACGATCCGGTCGTCTTCGCGGCGACGAGGGCGGTCCTCGAGCAGCTCGAAACGCTCCTCATCGCCGTCGTGATCCGCGCCCAGGAGCGCGGGGAGATCACCCGGAAGGAAAGCGCCCGCGCCCTCGCGCGCTTCCTCGCCACCACGTTCGGAGGGCTCAATCTCGTCGCGAAAGCCCGGCCCGACAAGACCACGCTCGACGAGGTCGTCCGCGTCACGCTGCGGGCGCTCGATTGAAAAGGAGGCATCCCATGCACTGGATGAAGTCGCTCTACGTTTCGGCCTACATCAGCGCGTCCGTCACCGGGCTCGCCGTCGCGATCGTGATGACGAGTCGCCAGGGGCTCGCGTCGCCGTGGCTCGGGGCGGCGCTCGCGTGTGCCGCGCCGGTGCTCTTCTTCGCCACGGTGTTCACGCTCCCGATCGCGCGCACGTCACCGAACCTGCACGCGGTGCTCGGCGCGGGGATCGTGGGGACGCTCGTGAGCCTCGTCCTCGCGGGCGGCGTGCTCGGCACGCCGACCGTGATCGCCGCCATGGTCGGAATCGTCGGCACGCTGCTCTACGTCTATTGGTACTCGCGGTTCGCGCCGGCCGCGGCGTCGCCGCTGCGGGAAGGTGCGGTGCTCCCCGCGTTCCCGCTCGTCGAGCACGGCCGCGACGTCGCGAGCGCGGATCTCGTCGACCGACCCGCGCTCTGGATCTTCTATCGCGGTAACTGGTGTCCGCTGTGCGTCGCCCAGGTGCGGGAGATCTGCGCGCAGTACCACGAGCTCGCACGCCGCGGCGTCGCCGTCTTCCTCGTGAGCCCCCAGCCGGAGGCCAACACCGCGGCGCTCGCCGAGCGCTGCGACGCGCCGCTCCGGTTCATGACCGACCAGGGCAACCGAGCCGCCGCCGTTCTCGGCATCCTCGAGAAGGCCGGGCTCCCGGCGGGCATGCAGATGTTCGGCTACGACTCCGACGTTCCGCGCCCGACGGTCTTCATCACGGGAGAGGGCGGACGCGTGCTCTTCTGCGACCACAGCGAGAACTATCGGGTCCGCCCCGAGCCGGCGCAGTATTTCGCGGTGCTCGATCGGTACGCGATCGCGTAGCGAGCGGTGGCCGGGTCTGCGGCCCTCGCGGCTCGCGAAAAGCGCGTGTCCCGGCCGCGCGGTTCCGTGTTAGGACCCGGGCATGCAGACGGACGTCCCGCGCCGGCGATGGCGCGCGGCGCTGCTCGGCGGGGTGCTCGCCGGGACGCTCGCCGGCGGGGCGTGGCTCCGTGCCGACGCGCCGCCCGCGCCGTACGAGCATCCGCCGTGGATGGCTTCGTGGTCCCGCTACGACGAGGCGATCCCCGACGACGTCGTCCTGCGCGCGGACCTCGAGCGGGCCATCGACCTCCGCCGCCGCGAGCACTTCGACCGCGTGCTCGACGCGCGTGATCCCGGCGAGCTCCTCGAGCATGCGACCCTGAACGAGTACGTCTTCGAGAAGCGCGGCGTGAACGTCGACACGCTCTTCATCGTCGGCGACGAGTTCTTCAACTACGCCTTCCGGCCCGAGAACGGGTGGGGGCGGCGCGACGCCGACCGGGCCGCGATCGATTACACGCCGCGCCCGCGGCGCGTGCACGACGGGTCGAAAGGCGGACCCGAAGCGTTCGCGTGCATGAGCTGCCACTTCAAAGGCGGACCCGACGGCGCGGGAACGCAGTCGCAGAACGCTTTCTTCCGCGCCGACGGCGTGAGGATCGGCCCGGCCGACCAGCGGAACGCGCCGCATCTCCTGGGCCTCGGACCGCTCGAAGCGCTCGCCGCGGAGATGAGCAAGGAGCTCCGGAAGCAGGCCGAGGCGGTCTCGGACCAAGCGCGCGGGGAAGGGCGGCGCGTCGAGGCCGAGCTCGCGACGAAGGGCGTCGCGTTCGGGCGCATCGCCGCCGCGGCGGACGGCACGCTCGACACGTCGGGCGTGGCGGGCGTCGACGCCGACCTCGTCGTGCGGCCCTTCGGGTGGAAAGGCCATCAGGCCACGCTGCGCGGCATGATCGAAGAGTCGCTGCACCTGCATCAGGGCTTGCTGTCGTCGCGCATCCAGACCGCCGTGCACGACGGCCAGCTCGACGGCGCGCCGTTCGGCGCGGGCGCCACGTGGTACGACCTCGACGACGACGGTGTCACGCTGGAAGTCGACTCCGGCATGTTGAGCACGATGGTCGGGTACCTCGCGCAGCTCGAGACGCCGCTCATGCGTCCGCCGCGCGATCCGGCGCTGCTCGACGCCTTCGCGGCCGGGCGCGCGAGCTTCGATACGATCGGCTGCGCCGAATGTCATCGACCGAGCCTCGATCTCGAGGACACCAAGCTCGACGTCCGCGCCGAGCCCGGTCGTACGCCGCTCGGGCCACCCGTCGTGCTCGACGTCGCGCAGGACGGTGACGAGCCGAAGATCGAGCCCCGTTATGCCGGCGCGGTGACGTCGTACATCGTCCCGCTCTTCAGCGATCTGAAGCGCCACGACATGGGCGACGGGCTCGCGACGCCGGACGCGCACCGGGGCATCCCGCCACGGCACTTCCTGACGCGCCCGCTCTGGGGCCTCGCCGAGACCGCGCCCTACCTGCACGACGGCCGCGCGCCGACGGTGCACGAGGCGGTCCTCCTGCACGGCGGCGAGGCGGCGCCGGCGCGCGACGCCTACCTCGCGCTCGACGCGAACGGGCAAGCCGCGGTGCGCGTCTTCCTCGTGTCGCTGTCGCGGCAGCCGAAGATCTTCGTGCCATGAGGTCGTCGGCGCACGGATGGATGGGCGTCGTCGTGGCGCTCGCGCTCGGAATCTCGGCGTGTGACCGCGCCAGTGGGACGCCGGCGTCCGGGCCCGCCGCCTGGCGGAGCGATTGTGCGTCCGCCGAGCCGCCGGCGCCGCTCGGCATGGAGGCGGCGCGCGACGCGCACCGCGCGGCGGAACGTCGTCACGATCTCAGGTTCCGCGAGGCGGCCGATCCCGGGTACTTCCTCCGCACCGTCGGCGCCGCGCTCGATCCCGAACGGCTCGCCGCGGGGACGCTCTGCCTCGACGACGTCGCGACGCTCGGCCAGATGATCTTCGACCACGAGTACGCCTTTCGTGACTGCCTCGCGGGTGGGACCGCCG
>DAIQBH010000208.1:0-10394 GCA_036781285.1 Thermodesulfobacteriota bacterium
GAGCGGATTGTCGAGGAGATCGGGCGACGGCGTAACGGCGCCGAGCACGGCTTGCTTCTCGGCGGGCGTTCGGTCCTCGAGCCGGAGATAGAGCTTGAGGCGCCAGCGCCCCGCGTGCCCGTCGAGGCCGACGGGCATCGGCAACGGCGGCAGCGCGGCGAGGGCGTCGAGCAGATCCGTGCACGGGTCGGCACCGATCTCGGCGAGGAGATCGCGCACGCACGCGATCACCGCGCGGGATTCGGCGGCGCCCTCGGGGCCGTCCGCGAGGCGATGCGGGAAGACCACGAAGCGCGCCGACGGCTCGACCGCGCTCGACAGCAGGACCGACGGTTCGAGGCTGACCGATCCGCGGTAGGCCGCGAGGATCCGCTCGAGGAGCGGCGTGGCGGCCGTGACGTCGTCGCTCCCGGTCACGTGACGAAACGCGTCGCCGTAGTCGCGCCAGCGCGTCAGCACGGGCGCCTCGCTGATCACCGGCAGCGCATCGGGTACCGCGGCGCCGAATCCGCACGCGTGCCGGGCGCCGCACGACGCGCACCGTCCGCGCGCCGGCGCCGTGCGCGCGCGGCTCGGAAATCCCGGCCACTCGGAGCCGAAGAGGCAGATCGGCACGCCGCCGAACCGCGGCGGCTCGAGCCCGCGTTCCCGGTAGGATCGGACGAACCGCGCGAGCAAGGGCTTCAGCGCCGGCCAACTCGGCGGCGCCGAGGTCACCTCGACCTCGGTGAGAGCGTCCGGCGGCCGACGCAGGAGCTCCGCCAGTCGATCGCCGGTCACCCGCACGCGGTCACCGCGCGTCCAGCGCCCCGAGCGAGTACAGCATGCGGAGCGTCCGCTGGAGCACGTCGCGGCGCTCGAGCATCTTGGCCCCGAACCGGACGCGTCCGGGCGCGAGCGCGTCGTTCAGCTCCCGCACCGTCCGCGATCCGTCGAGCCCGCACACGATCTCGCTCAGCCAGTCGGGCGCGTAGACGTGGCGCGGAAAGCGCGCCGTGTCGTTGGTTGCGAACTCGAGCCGCCGCATCGGGATCATCCGGCCGGTCCCGTGGATCGGGATGACCGTCTCCATGATGGTGGGGGCGCGGACGAGGGCGGGGCGGGACTCGTCGTCGAGCGACGTGCCGCCGAACTCGCCGGGGTCGCTCCAGGCGATCGGCGCGTCTTCCTGATTGCCCATGTCGAAGATGCGCCGCATGGCGACCTGTCCGAAGTGCTGCGTCGCCTCGTGGAAGACGTACGTGTTGACGCCGAACCCGAACACGAGCGCCATGAACGCTTCGCGATCGGTGATGTTGGCGGGCAACGACTCGCGCTGGATCAGGTCGCGCGCGGTGCGCCAGTACTCGCTGCGGTCGCCGTTGAATCGGTAGAAGACGTAGAGCATCGCGGCGAAGGCGCCGTAGTACGTGCGGATGTGCTGCTCGTAGCCGCCGAGCACGAGCTCCTCGGTCGCGCCGACTGCCCGCTCGTCGAGGAGCGTCCCGACCGCGTAGGCGGCGAGCTGCGCGCCGGTGGCGGCCATGAACACGCCGAAGGTGAAGAGCGGGTCGAGGAAGCCCCCCGAGTCGCCGACGATCACGTATCCCGGTCCCCACAACCGGCTGTGGAGATAGTTGAAGTCGCGCTCGACCATGACGCGGGCCGGCGCGTGCGTTTGGTGAATGAGCTCCGCGTCTCGGAGCCACTTCGCCACCTCGGGTACGCTCTGGAGCTGCTGCCGGTAGTACGTCTCGAGGTCGACGTCCTTCGGGCGCTGCTTGAACGCCTCGGCGGGCATGACGTAACCGACCGAGATCACGCCCGGGCGGATCGGGATGTACCAGACCCAACCCTCGGGGGCGCTGATGACGGAGATCGCCGCGGGATTCCAGCCGACGTTGTAGTCGGGGTCGATCTCCGCGTTCGTCCAGTAACCGTAGACGGCGAGGTTGCGGATGACGGAATCGAAGATGCGCTCGCCGATGCGGTGCGCGAGCACGCCGGCCCGGCCGCTCGCGTCGACGATGAAGCGGGCGTCGAGCTGCCGCGTCTGGCCGTCCTGCTCGACGAGGACGCCCGTGGCGCGCTCGCCGTCGAACAGCACGTCTTTGACGGACGCCGGTTGCAGCACCTCGACGCCGAGCTCGCGCGCATGGTCGAGCAGCAGCGTGTCGAAGTCGGCGCGCTCGACGTGGAACGTGTAGTCCTTGATGCCGTCGAAATGCGGCCGGCGGCCGGTGGATTCGCTGAAGAGGAACGGCCAGGGACGCCGGTCGGTCCCCCAGACGTACGTGGCACCGGCCTTCTTCAGAAAATCTGCTTGCTCGACCTTCTCGAGGACGCCGGCGTCCTGGAGGATGCGGTTCACTTCGAGCACCAGCGACTCGCCGATGTGGTAGCGCGGAAACGCGTCCCGCTCGACGAGCGCCACGCGCATCGTCGGCGTGTAGCGGCGGAGGAGCGCCGCGCAGAGCGAGCCCGCGGGCCCGCCTCCGATCACGATCACGTCGAATTTCTCGGTCATTGGTATCCTGGCGAGGTACTACCCGCGAATGCGGCGACCCTAGCGCGCATTTCTCGATGCGCCAATGACCTGCGCTGCGGGGCAGTTCGATTGCGCGTCAGGGGTGCACTCCTACGGTCGCGGGGTCGCTGGCGCCGGCGCATACAAATGGCCGGAGCCACCATGGCTTGCGCACACGCGAGCTGACCGCCGGGGGGTGAGCGCCACAGCGCTCACGTCCATCCGGCGACGAGCCGCTCCCCGGAGCGACCCCTGACGCGCAATCGAACTGCCCCAGTATCGCCGCGGATCGCGTTGACGCTCCGCGGGGCCGCGGCCATGATCTGCGCGCGCATGTTGGCCCAGCCCGCACCTGTTTTCGGCGATGTCGCGCTCGAACGCGCCGTTCGGCGCGACGGGTGGGTGGTGATGGATCTGCTGGATGCGGACGACATCGCGCAGCTCGCCGGCGTCTTCGAGGCCATCGCCGGCGGTTCCGAGGAGCCGATCTATTCGTCGTGGTCGCAGGCGCTCGCCGTGCGCGGCGCGACGGACGAGGCGATCCGTGCGGTGGCGTTGCCGCGCCTCCGCGCGCTCCTGCCGGGATGGGCGATGGTGTTCGCCGGCTTCATGGCGAAGGCGGTCGGGCCGGACACCGCCTTCCCGATTCACCAGGATCCGACGGTCGTCGACGAGGCCAGGTGGACGCCGCTCACCTTCTGGGTTCCGCTCGTCGACGTCGGGCCGGAGACGGGCTGCATGCAGGCCATTCCGGGAAGCTATCGTCTCGACGCATCGCCGCGACCCGCGTTCCGCCCGTTCCCCCATCAGCACGAGGACGCGCGCCTCCGGCCCCTGCTGCGTCCGATCCCGATGCGGGCCGGCCAGGTGATGCTCTCCCATCCGGCGCTCTTCCACGCGTCGACCCCGAACCGCGGCGGCGCGCGCCGCGTGGCCTGCGTCGGCATGGTCGTCCCCGGCGACGCCGAGGTCCGCTACTACCACCGTCGCGAGACCGAGGCCGTGATCGACGTGCACCCGGTGCCGCCCGGCTTCTACGTGCGCGCGTCTCCGCGCGACGCGACGGACGGGCTCCCCGTTGCGGCACGCGTTCCCGACCAGCCGGCGCCGCTCGACCTCGATGCGCTGGTCGCGCTCGGTGCGGGCGCGGCGGAGTAGACGGTCTCGATGGAATGGCGGAGCGAGCATCCGGTCGCGGTGGAGCGGCGGCGCGTCCCGGTCGGCGGCGCCGGCGCGTGGATCGAGGTGCTCGACGGCGGGGACGCGGCGGGTGGCGTCGTGGCGGCGGCGCATCCGATGGTGTCGCTCGGGGTCGAGCCGCTCTCGCTGCTCGCCGGCGTCACGGGCGCGCGCGTCCTCGCGCTGAACGCGCGCGGCCTCGGCAGCGCGTCGCGCGTGACGTCTCCCGACGATGCCGGCCTCGATCGCATGGTGGCCGACTTCGAGGAAGCGCGGCACGCGCTCGGCGCGCCGCGCTGGCTCTGGTGGGGCATGTCGGCCGGCGGCTACCTCGGCCAGCTGTACGCGCACCGCCACCCCGAAGCCTTCGCCGGCCTCCTGCTCGACAGCACCGCGCCGTGCTTCCGCGACGCGGTGCTCGACCCCGCGAGCATCTTGAGCCCCGAGCACCCGCGCTGGCGCGAGTCGCTCGCACGCGCGGGCCTCGTCGGTCCGATCGACGATGCGCTCGTCGCGGACGAGCGTCTCGCATGGCTCGACGTCGACGGTGTGGGCCGCGTGCTCCGTCTCGTCGACGGGCCGGCGATCCTGGTGTCGCCGATCGACCCGCCGCCCGGCATGAAGCGTGGCGTCGCCGCGCTGTGGCGCTTCGACGCGCGCCCGTGGCTCTCGACCCTCGGTATGCCAACGCTGGTGCTCGCGGGGCCCGACGACCCGATCGTGCCGATTGCGTACCCGCGCGCGCTCCACGCGGCGATCCCCGGCGCGGAGTGGCTGGCGCCGCCGGGCGCCGGGCATACGCCCGTCAACGTCGCGCCCGACGCGATCGCCGCGGCCGTGCATCCGTTCGTGCGACGAGTGCTGGCCGCGACCGGCTAGACGTCGTCAGCGCGCGACGAAGTACAGCACCGCGCCACCGCGGCCGAGGCTCGCCCACGTCGGCCACGCGCTGAAGTGGGCGCCGGAGAGCCACGGCGGGATCGCCGCCTGCGGGTCGCCGAGCGAGCGCGTGAACGCGGCGACGAAGCGATCGTAGAGCTGGTAGTGCGTCGGGACGGGGAAGTCCCACTTCACCCACGCCGCGCTTCCCTCGACGTGCTCCTGGATCGCGAGGCCCCAACCGGGATTGAAGGGCTGGAGCTCGCCGAGACCGCCGGGCAGCAGCCCGGTGTCGCCGCGGGCGTCCCATGCGCGCCGGTAGTACAGCTTCTGCGCTGGCGGCCCGCCGGCGGTGAGCGCGATCCCAACCAGCACGGGCGCCGAGCCCGCCGGCGGGAGGCTCGCCTCGGCACCACCGAGCCGTCGCACGACGGCGCGCACGAGCCGATCGGCGTCGTCGTTCGGTCCCGGATGGGCATAGATCTGTAGCCGGACCCCGCTCGGGTCGAGCTCGAGCCCGATGGAGAGCCCGAGGGTGTCGGGTTGTGTTTCGGCGGCGCAGGCCAACCAGGCGTCGAGCGCGTCGCGTTCGACGGGACCCAGCCAGCGGTCCGCGAGTGTTCGCGTCGCCGCGCGCCGCGCGTGGTGGATCTCGCGGCGCACCGAGTCGCTCGCGACCAGCGGGTAGTAGCTCACGAAGCGGAGGCGGTCCGGCCGGCGCGTGCCCTCCGATAGCCGGACGGAGAATTCGAGCGGCATGGCACCGGCGAGTGTGCGATCGCCGGTCGCGTCGACCAGCAGGGAGTAGGCTGCGAGCGCATGTGCCAGGGGAATCGCGCTTTCGGCCGCGAGCGCTCCCAACGCGGCGAGCTCGGCGCTCGCGGCATCGGCGTGACGGAGCGGCTTCAGACTCTGATCCCCGTCGCTGCTCTCGTGCGCCGAGCGACACGCTCGGGCACGGCCGCAGCGCGCGCAGGGACCGTGGTGAGGCGGAGCCTGCAACGCATCGCTCGGCGTCGGCAAGGGCGGCCGCATGCGGAGGTCGAGACAATCCGGAAGCCCCCGGCAGTCGTCGTTCCGACCCGCCTCGATCGCCGCGCGATGGCTCCGCGTCGCCCAGTCGCGCCACGCCGAGACGTTCGTTCCGTCGACGCGCTCCGTCCACCCGCCGCCCGCGGGGAGCGGTGTCGTCGGATCGCCGACCCGGCCGGCGGCGAGCATCGCGCGCAGCTCGAGCAGCACGGCACGGAGCCGCTCCTTCACGGCCGGCGCCAGGCCCGCGCGGCAACGGTACGCGAGCCTCGTGCCCTCCGTCGTGAACAGCAGCGACGCATCGTGCTCCGCCGCGACGAAGATCTCGACGCGCTCGCCGTCGATCTCGAGGCGCAGCGTGTCCGGCCCGGCCGCGCGCGCGTTCGGCACCTTCTCCTGAAGAAACGCGAGGGCCGGGTGCACGAGGCTCACGCGAGCCCGGCGCGCCGCATGAGCGCGCAGGCGGGATCGCTGCGCTCCCGTCGATCGGTGATCGGCTGCCACGCGCGGCCGGGCCGGTAGGGAAGGGCGCCGAGCGCGGCGAGCGGTTCGACGAAGGGCGCCATGGCGTCGCGCACCGCGTCCGCCGTTGCCGTGCCGCCGGACAGCATCGCGTGCGCGCCGATCGAAACGGTGTGCGGTGCGGGATAGACGCCGAGCCGGAGGTGGCCGAGCGGCAGCGCGCCGAGCGCCCGCACGAGCTCCGCGAACGCGCCGAGGGCCGCGTCGAGCTGCGCGCCCCAGTTGACGTTCACCTCGAGCCCGAGGAACCCCGCCTGACCGGTGCGCGCGTGATGGCTGCCGGGCGGCAGCGAATAGCGCGCGTCGTGGTCCGGCAGCTCGCCGCGCCGCCCCGCGGCCGACTCGACCCACGCGTGAGGATCGCGTGCCCCGAGGCGCGTCGCGACGGTGGCCGCGTGCTCGTTCGCGATCGCCGCGGACTCCGGCGACCAGCAGCGCGCGAGCCACTCCATCGTCGTCGGCCGCGCGCCGCGGCGCGGAGCACCGCCGCCCGACACCGTCTCGAGACGGAGGCTGTCGACGGTCCCGCCGTCGATCTCCTGACGCGCCCGTCGGAGCGCATCCGCCAGCGCGTCCGCGGGGCGCCACGGCTCGCGCCAGCTGCGGGCGGCGAGCCACGGCGCGGGCGCCAGCGTCAGCACGACCTCGGTGATCACGCCGAAGCGGCCCTGCGCGCCGAGAAACATCCCGGTCGGATCGGGCATCCCGTGGGCGATCCCGCCGTGACCGAGACGCCAGGACGCCCCCGTCCTCAGGACCGTCGCGTCCGGCGTCACGACCGTGAGGCCGACGATCTGCTCGACGGGCGAGAGGCGTGCCATCCCGAGCCCGGACGTGCACGCGACCGCCGCCATCGAGCCGACCGACGCCGAGCCGTCGCTGTCGGGATACGCAACCAGGCAGAGTCCATGCGCGCGCGCCATCCGGTCCACCTCACGCACCGGGATGCCGGCGCCGAAGCACCCGACCCGTTCGGCGACGTCGATGTGTCCCGGCGTGCGGAGGCCGAGCGTGTCGAGCCCGACCTCCACGTCGAACGCATCAGGCTCCCAGAACGTCGTGAGCGCCCCGATCGGTCGCGGGCGGCAGCCGACCGCCGCGAGCTCCGCGACGACGACTCGACACTCCTCGGTGCTCCGCGGCCGCACGAGGCAGGACAGCGCGCGCTCGCCCGCCGGGTTCAGACTGCGGCGCCGGATTTCGTCCGCGGCCTGCGGTCCTTCGAGCACCCGATCCCGACCGAGCGTCGCGCGCACGCGGTCGAGCGCTCGCTCCCACTCACTCGGCCGTGCCGGCATTCCTCACCCGGCCCACACCTTCCAGGGCGGGTGACCGCTTTCCCAATCCTGCTCGAGGCTCTTCTTGTCCTTCCACGTGTCGAGACACTGCCAGTAGCCGACGTGCTCGTACGCGGCGAGCTGTCCCGCGGCCGCGAGCGACTCGAGCGGCGCGTGCTCCCACATGACGGGACCGCTGATGGCGTCGAGCGCGCTCGGCCTCAGCACGTAGAAGCCGCCGTTGATCCACCCGTGGTCGAACGCCGGCTTCTCGCGCATGCGGATCACGCGGCCGCGCTCGACGTCCGGGACACCGAAGCGCGGCAGGGGGCGCACCGCCGTCATGGTCGCCTCGAGCCCCTGCTCGTGGTGGAAGCGAATGAGGCGTGTGATGTCGATGTCGGCGACGCCGTCGCCATAGGTCATGCAGAACGCCTCGTCGTCGGCGATCCAGGGCCGGACGCGGACGAGGCGCTCCCCGGTGGTGGCGCCGACGCCGGTGTCGACGAGGGTCACCCGCCAGTCGTCGCTCGGCGCCGGGTGATACTCGATCCGGCCCGACGCGGTGTGCACCGTCACGTCGGAATTGTAGAGCCGGTAGTCGCGGAAGTAGTCGCGCACGACGTTGCCGAGCCGCCCGAGGCAGATCACGAAATCGCGGATGCCGTGCGCCGCGTAGATCTGCATGATGTGCCAGAGGATCGGCTGGTCGCCGATCGGAATCATCGGCTTCGGGCAGCTGCGGGTTTCCTCCCACAGCCGCGTACCCTCCCCGCCGGCGAGGATGACGGCCTTCATGTCGGTCGACTGCTACCGGAGCCGGGTCGGGTCGGCAACCGCCAAAATCCAGGCGCTCGGGGCGCCGAGCCGCGATCGCCGCCGCGAGTGCCTCGTGGACGAACGCCGCCGGCATCGGCTAAACCTCGGGCGTTCATGCCGGCTTTCTCCGTCACCCCCGACCAGCGCCGCGCGTTCGACGAGGACGGGTACTTCGTCACCGCTCCCGCCTTCACCGAAGCGGAACTGGCGCCGGTGCGGGAAGCGATCGCCGCGGCCTGGGCGCTCCGTCAAAAGGAGCGCACGCGGAGCGAGGAGGCGCGCTGGGACCGCATTCGGCCGGAGCTGCCGCGCTTGCACCGCACGAGTGACGCGGCTGCCGAGTTCTGCCGCTCCCCCGTGTTCGGCGCGATCACCAGCGCGTGCATCGGGCCCGACGCCGACATGATGTGGAACCAGGCGCACGTGAAGGGCGTCGACGAGGCGGGCCTCACGCGATTCCCGTGGCACCAGGACGGCGCCTACGCGCAGATGGAGTATCCGGACACGGTGAGCTGCTGGGTCGCGTTCACGCGCTGCGACGCCCGGAACGGCGCGATGATGATGAGCCCGGGGAGCCACAAGACGCTCGTCCCGCACACGTGGGACGACGAGCTCAAGTACCTCGCGCGCCCGGCGCCCGAGCTGGTCCGCCAACTGGAAATGGACGTCGGCCAGATCGTCGTCTTCCGCGCCGCTACCGCCCATTGCAGCCCCCCCAATCGTGGCGCCGCGCCGCGCTTCGGTTACAGCCTGTCGTTCAGCCTGCCCGCGCAACGCCTGCTGCCGAGCCGCATGCTCTTCGGCGACCAGGTGCCCATAACGCGCGGCGGCCGATCGATCGACGACGTCATGCGCGACTTCGTCCGCGGCGTCGAGGGCGCGCCGCGGGTCCACGGCAACGCCATCATCGAGTCGATGCGCGAGCGTCTCCCGCGGCAGGGCAAGACGATCGCCGCGGCGCTCCGGACCTACCGCGCGGCCGTCTCCGCCGGCGATGCCGTCGGCAGCCGCCGCGCGCTCAGCGCGCTCTTCGCGCTCGACGAAGAGGACGTCAACATCAACGGCGATCTCGTCCGGGCGCGGAACGATCCGGACGCGATCGTGCGTGAGTACGCCACGCTCGGCTCGGATGTCACCCGCGAGCAGCGCCGGTTGCTGCTCGCGCGCGCGCTCGAGCTCGATCCCGACCATGCGGGCGCCCGGGCGGAGATGGCCCGCCTCGGATGACGCGTCCACTGCTCACGCCCGATCACGTCGCGGCCTTCGCGCGCGACGGCTACTTCGTGCTGGAGCGCGTGCTTCCGCCCGCTCTGCTCGAAGCGCTGCGCGCCGAAGCCGACCATGCACTCACCTGGCACGAGGGTGAGATCGCGGCGCAGAAGACGGTGGACCGCCTGAACTACGTCGGCGAGCACTACTTCATCCCGGGGCGGTCGCGTGAGCGCCCGGCGCTCGCCGACTATCTCCGGAGCGAGCTCATGGTCGAGCTCGCGCGGGCGCTCGTCGGCCCCGAGGCGTACCTCTTCATCGAGCTCTTCGTCCTGAAGATGCCGCGGAATCGCGTGCCGTTCGGGTGGCACCAGGACCACGGCTACGTCGACGCCTACGGCTTCGGCCACTACGCGCCGAACGTGAGCCTGTGGACTGCGCTCGACGACGTGACGGCCGAGAACGGCGCGCTGGAGGTGCTGTCGTTCGCGGAGCGCCGCTTCGACACCGTGCCCCCGCACCGGCAGGACGAGCACGGGAACTTCGTGGCCGACTTCGGCGTCTCGTCCGGCACGCTGTTGCCGGTGCCCGCCGGCAGCCTGGTCGTGATGTCCGGCCTGCTGCCGCACCGGAGCGGGCTCAACGCGAGCGACACGGTCCGGCGCGCCTATCTCTGCCAGTTCTCGCCCAAGCCGGTGGTGGACGAGAAGGGGAAGGCGATCAACATGGCGGTGCCGCTCCTGCGGGACGGCGTTCCCGTGCGCGAGACGGCGGCGCCACGCTGACGTCAGGTTCGCCGGCGGATCGTTCGCGCGCGGCGCTCGGTGCCGACGCACTCGAGGTCGACGGCGAGACCGATCGCGTCGCACGTCGCGGCGACCTCGTCGGCGTACGTGGCGTTGGCGACGACGACCGTGCGTACCCTGCGCCGGAGCGCCGCTTCCGGCGCGACCACGCGGTGGCCCGCTCCC
>DAIQBH010000208.1:10404-10743 GCA_036781285.1 Thermodesulfobacteriota bacterium
GTCGCGCGCTCGAGCGTCAGCAGCGGGATCTGCCACGCGGTGCCCCGCTCCCGGCAGGAACATGCCCTGTTTGTCCGGATGGATGTCGACGACGACGTCGACGAGCTCGCGATCGGGATCGACGAGGTGGGCGAACAGCGCCCCTTTGCCCGCGCCGCCCCAGAGCGCGACGGGGCCGCGCGCCCGCGCATCACGCAGGCGTTCGCGATGCTCGGGCACGAAACGGGTCTCGACGTCGGCGAGCCGCCCCGACTTCGGATGCGCCGGGATCGAAGTCGGCGCCGCCGCCGGCGCGCCGGGCGCGGCGGCGAATGCCAGCAGATACTCGCCGCCGAAGGC
>DAIQBH010000209.1:0-10678 GCA_036781285.1 Thermodesulfobacteriota bacterium
TTGCCGAATCCGAGTAATTGCTCGTATCTTGCCGATCGTCACGGAGGACACCAACCCATGCCCCGCACCGCCATTGTCGTCGCTGCCGCCTATCTCGCGCTCGCCTTCGGGCTCCGCGCCGTCATTCATTACCGCCGCACCGGAACGACGGGCTACGTCGGCCTCAGCGGCGACGTCTTCTCGGTCGAGTGGTGTGCCGGCGTCCTTTTCGCAGTAGCCGTCGTCATGGGCGTCGCGGCGCCGATTCTCCAAGTCGCCGGCGTTGTCGAGCCGTGGACGGGCCTCGGCGTGACGATCGGCCATGCGGTCGGGCTCGGCTTGGCGCTCGCCGGGATCGCCGGCACGCTCTGGTCGCAGCTCGCGATGGGCGAGTCGTGGCGCATCGGGGTCGATCACGAGGCACGGACCGAGCTCGTGTCGCGCGGACCGTTCCGCTTCGTGCGCAATCCGATCTTCACCTGGATGGCGCTCGCGAGCGCGGGACTCATGCTGCTCGCGCCGAATTTTCTCGCCGCCGCCTCGTTCGTGGCGCTTCTGTTGGCGCTCGAGATCCAAGTCCGCGGGGTCGAGGAGCCGTATCTGCTCCGCACACACGGCGACGCCTATCGCCGCTATGCCGCTGCGACCGGCCGTTTCATCCCCGGAATCGGGAGAATCCAGTGAGCCACGATCACGCGACGCATCGCCACTTCGTTCCCGCGCTCGGCAGCGCGTGGCTGACCCCGTTCTACGATCTCGTCTCCTGGCTGCTCGGCGAGCAGGCCATCAAGCGCGACCTCGTCCGCCAGGCGTCGATCGCCGCGGATGCCGACGTGCTGGACCTCGGGTGCGGCACCGGCACGCTGGCGCTCATCGTGAAAGACACGCAGCCGCGAGCGCGCGTCACGGGCCTCGACATCGACCCCGAAATCCTCGCGATCGCTCGCGGGAAGATCGACGCCGCCGGCGCGCAGATCCAGCTCGTGCAAGGCTCGGCCACCGATCCGCCACTCCCGTCCGCGTCGTTCGATCGCGTACTGAGCACGCTCATGCTGCACCACCTGACGACGCCGCAGAAGCGCGAAGCGCTCGCGGCCGTACGCCGACTCCTACGTCCCGGCGGCGAGCTCCACATCGCCGACTGGGGGAAGCCGCAGAACGCCCTCATGCAGGTCGCGTCGCTGAGCTTCCGCTGGTTCGACGGCGCCGAGACGACGGGTGCGAACCTCCGTGGCGAGCTCCCCGCGTTGATCGCCGAAGCGGGTTTCAGCGACGTCCGCGAGACCGAGCACCGCATGACCCCGCTCGGCACCCTCAGCTACCTGCGCGCCCGGGCGGCGTGACGGGAGGCGCCCGTCAGTCGCCGAGCGTGTCGACGTAGAGCTGGCGGATATCCTCGATGTGACGATCGAGATCCTCGGGCTTCCAGTCGGCGGTCGGCACCGGCGGGTGCACGACGACTTCGATCGTCGCCGGGCGCACGATGATGCCGTGCTTGGGAAGCGCGTCGAGCGTGTTGCGGAGCACGATCGGCACGATCGGCACTCGCGCCGCCATCGCCATGTGGAAGGCGCCCTTCTTGAAGCGGCCGAGATGCCCCGTCGCGCTCCGCGTCCCCTCCGGTGCCAGCACGAGCGACAGCCCCGCCCGGATCGACTCGACGACCGGCTTCAAGGCGTTCACCGCCTGGACGTGGTTCGCCCGATCGACGAACACCGTCCCCGCCGCCGCGAAGAACGGCCCGAAGATCGGATTCCGTCGCACCTCCTGCTTGGCGACGCCGATGATGTCGCGGCGGAGCAGGCGGCAGAGCACGAGCATGTCGATGCCGCTCTGGTGGTTGAAGATGAAGACGGCGGGCCGATGCGACCAGAGATGCTCCTCGCCCACGATCGACACGTCGAGACCGGCGAGCGACGTGCCGAGCTCGCCCCACGTGGTGATGCAGACGTTGATGGCGCGCCGCCAGCTCCACCCGAAGAGCGCGGCCGGCACGCCGAGCATGAGCGAAGGAAAGAGCGCGCCGACGGCGAGTGACGTCCGCACGACCTCGAGCGCCCCCGGCGTACCGCGGCTCGTGAACCGATTCGCCGGCCAGCCGCGCTTGGCCGCGATCTCGGCGAGTCGGCTCGACGGATTGGTCGGGCGCGGCCTTCCGACGATCTCGAGCAGCGGCAGGTCCTCGTCGCTGTCGGTGTAGAAGTAGCTCTCCGCGAAATCGATGCCGCGCGGCTCTCCGAAGGCGCGCGCCGCTATCGCCTTGCCCTCGCCATAGCAGGTGGGCTCGATCACGCGACCGGTGAACTTGCCGTTCGTGACCTCGAGCTGGGTGCAGAGCACGTGCTCGATCCCGAGATCGCGCGCGAGCGGATCGATCTGGTAGCGGGTCGCCGACGATACGACCGCGATCGTGTGGCCCTTCCGCCGATGCGCCGCCACGAGGGCGCGCGCCTCGGGATACACGTCGGCGGCAAGATGCTCGAGAAACATGTGCTCGGCGTGCTCGCTGAGCTCCGACTCCGGCACGTCGCGCAAGCGCTCCATCGTGCTCGACACGAAGCCCGAGAAGCCGATCTGGCGGAGCTGGAAGAGCGTCGCCGCCAGGAGCGTCTGCGCGAGGTGCTTCGCGCTCATGCGACCGGCGAGCACGTCCTCGCGGATGAAGTGTGCGGCCGAGAACCCCGCGAGCAGCGTTCGATCGAGATCGAAGAATGCCGCGATGTGCGGGCCCGACGGGCCGTCGTCGATCTCGCGCGTGAGGTCGGCGTGCAACGTCATGGGCGCTGCCTCTTTACCAACGACCGGGGCTGGACGCACGGGCGAAGCGATGCCCGTTCGGGTCACGACTTCTTCGGCTTGCGCGAGCGCGGGCCCGAGCCGTAGTCGCCGAACGGGTCGTCGCGCTCGCGGACCGCTTCGCGGAAGCCGACGGCGCCCGCGCGCCCGACGAAATCGAGGCCCTCCTGGGTGTGGCGGGCGATGCCGTCGAAGAGCGTACCGAGCGTGCGGCTGGAGGTGAGGCCCATGTTCTCGGCGGTCTGGTTGCAGAGCATCTTCAGCATGACGAGCTGATTGGTCGGGAGCTTCGCCATGCGACGCGCAAAGGCGGTCGCATGCTCCTCGAGCTTCGCGTCCGGTACCGCTTCGAGAATGAGCCCGATGCGCGCCGCCTCGGGCGCCGGGATCTCGTCGCCGGTGAGCAGATAGCGCTTCGCCTTCTCGAGCCCCATCCGGTAGACCCACATCGCCGTCGTCGGCGTGCCCCACACGCGTGCCGGCGGATACCCGAAGGTCGCGCCCTCGCCGGCGATCACGATGTCGGCGCAGAGCACCATGTCGGTGCCGCCGCCGATGCACCAGCCCTGCACGGCCGCGATCGTCGGCTTCGCGGCGTACCAGAGCTTCATGTAGACGTCGACGAACTTCCCCATCATGCGGAGATCGGCGACGGAGTCCCAGCGCCGCTCGCGCTCCTCCTCGGTCGCCTGCGCGACCGTCGACCAGTCGAGCCCGTAGCCGGCGCAGAAGGCCGGCCCTTCGGCGCGAAGCAGGATCACGCGCACGGCGCGGTCGGCATCGGCCTCGTCGATCGCCGCGGCGAGCTCGTCGCGGAACGCTGGGGTGATCGTGTTGTACTCGGCCGGCCGCGCAAAGACGATCGAGCGGACGCCGGCTTCGGTCTCGGTGCGAATGGCGCTCATCGCGGTCGCTTACCACAGGGCGCCCGCGACGAGCCACGATGACCTCAGGCGTTGGCGGCCTCCGCGACGCGCGGGCGGCCCAGCTCCCGCACGAGGCGTTCGTGCGTGAAGAAGCCCGGGCGCGCGACCGACACGCGCTCGCCGGTGTGCGCACGGCTGACCATACGCTCGAAGTGGCCGATCCGGCTCTCGAGAAATGCCGAGTGCACGCCGCCGCGATAGCCCGCCGCGTGCAGGCCGCGCTGGACCCGGGTCACGACGCCGATGTCCTGCTGGTTCGTACGGTCGAGCGCGTCGCGGCGGAAGTCGCGGAGCGCGGCGAGCTCGCCGCCGAGATCGAAGCTCCGCGCGACGAGCCGGATGCGCTCCGGCCCGAGTGGGTCGATCCGAAGGTACGAGAACTCGGCCGGTGCCAGCACCGGGATGAGATTCGGGAAGACGTGTCCGAAGCGGACGTAGGTCTGCTCCTCGGCGGAGAGATGCGGCAGCTCCGGAATCATCGCGCGATACTCGGGCTTGATGAACGCGTGCGTGTAGCTCGAGTGCTCCTCGAAGTGCTGGCGCGCGTTCTTGGTCTCGACGAAGTCGTTCAGGACGTCGTGCACGACCGCGACGTGGTACCCTTCGAGCCCGTTCTCGACGTAGACCTTCCAGTTGACGTCGACCTCGTAGGTATACTCGAACGCGAGCTCGAGCCGGTCACCGCCGTGACGCGCGAGCGCCGCCGGCAGCTCGCCGATCCAATCCTCGATCGGTCCAGCCGCCTCGGCGTCCAGGCATCCGAAGATCATCGGCCCGACCGTCGCGACCGCGATCGGCAGGAGGGCGATCGTCGAGAAGTCGCAGGTGAACTCCTCGCGTGACGGCGCGCCGACGAGCCGGCCGTCGGTCGCGAAGCTCCACGCGTGATACGGGCACTTGAGCTGCCGCCCGCAGTTGCCGCGCGCCTCTGCGAGCGTCGCGCCCCGGTGCGGGCAGACATTCAGGAAGCCGCGGATCACGTCGTCGTGGCCGCGCACGATGACGACCGGGCTCGTCCCGATCGACGCAGCGACGTAATCGCCGGCGGTCTTCACATCGGCGAGGTCGGCGACATGGACCCAGCTGCGCGCGTAGATCTTCGTCATCTCGGCGTCGAAGACCGCCGGCGAGAAGAACGCACGCGGCGGCAGCAGCCGTCCGGGCTCCGGCATCGAGAGATCGCAACCGTCCAAAAGCTGGGCACTGGCGTGTGGGCTCACGAGCGGCCTCCTTTGCGGGTGCGCGCCTTCGCGCGGCGCGCGCTTCCGGTCTTCATCGTCGTCTGTACGTCACGGAGCTCGGCGGCGAGCCGACGCTGCGCACGGCCGCGTGCGACGCCGAGAAGCATCGCGCACATGCCGTAGCGGGTCGCCGCTCGGAAGGCGTCGGCATCGATCTCGCCGCGCGCCCACTCGATCATGGTGAGTTGGTAGTGCGCGAACATGCGGCGCGCGTGGATCAGCGGATCGACCCACGGCTCGATCTCGCCCGCGGCCTGGCCGTCGCGCAGGATGCCGGCCATCAGCTCCGCATAGCTTTCCGCCGAGCTGCGCCGCAGCAACGTCGTGTCCGGCGAGGTCAAGAACAGGAGGATGAGCTCGCGCGAGTAGCGCGGGACGGCCAGCACGTCGGCATTGCCGGCGTCGCAGGTGGCGATCGCGCGATCGACGACGCCCCCCGTTCGCGCCGTCGCGATCCCGGCAACGACCGCCGCGAACGTCGACTCGAGCTCGGCGAGCAAGAGCGCCTGCTTGCCGCCGAAGAGGTTGTAGAGCGTCGGCACCGAGACCCGGCTCGCCCGCGCCAGATCGCGCATGGTCAGACCGTCGTACCCACGCTCGGCGATCAGCTCGCGTGCCGCCGCGAGAATGCGGGCGCGACGCTCTGCCTTGTGCTCTTCGAAGAGGTTCATGGTGGAAGTTTTGAACGCGTTAAAGAACTAGCACGCGTGCAAAACTTCAATCAAGACACGCTGTCGAGCGGCGAGGGCGGAAGACCTGCCGATACTCAGGCCAGCAGCGTCTTCCAGGCCGCTTCGACGACCTTCCGCAAGCTCGCTAGATCGCCGTCGTTCTCGATCACCACGTCGGCATGACGCCGGCGCTCCGCGTCGTCGAGCTGCGCCGCGACGCGCGCCTGGATCTCATCGGCGCGCATCGCGCGGTCGCGCGCGAGCCGCGCGCGGACCGCATCGGGGGGCGCGGCGACGACCCAGATCTGATCCACCATGCCGGTGCCCTTCGCTTCGAGCAGGATCGGGGCCTCGAGCACGATGTGCCCCGTGAAACCGGCGTTCCGGCGCTCGGCGATCTCCCGCATGATCTCGCCGAAGATCAGCGGGTGCACGATCGCGTTGAGCGCCGCGCGGCGTTCGGCGTCACCGAAGACGACGGCACCGAGCTTCTTCCGATCGATCGTACCGTCGGCGGCGACGACGTCGCGACCGAACGCCTCGACGAGTCGCGCGAACCCCTCGCTACCGGGAGCGTAGACGCGATGGCCGACCTTGTCGGTGTCGATGACGTGTGCACCGAGCTCGGCGAGCATGCGGCCGACCGCGCTTTTTCCGGAACCGATGCCGCCGGTGAGGCCGATGATCACGGGGCTCTTGTTGCGCAGCCCGGACCGCTCTGCAACAACGCCGCGCGTGGCGGCCGCGTGCGAGCTGGTCGACGAGCGCGTCGAAGGCGACGTGCGGCTGCGGCGAGTGCGCTATCGAGGCGCCGACGGTGCGATCGTGCCCGCCGTCGTGCTTCAGCCCGCGACGCTCGCGACGCCGGCACCCGCGGTCGTGCTTCAGCACGGTGCGAACACGAGCAAGGACGACTACTACATTCAGGCGCCGGCCCGACGCTGGGCGAAGCAGGGGTGGACGGTGCTCGCGATCGACCTCGCCGAGCATGGCGAGCGCGCGCCGGCATCGCCGCCGACCGATCCGCTGATCCGCCGCCGGTTGGTCACGAAGCCCGCATTCGTCAAGCAGAGCGTCGGCGACCTGTCCGCCGGCGTCGATCTGCTGACGGCGACTCCCGGCGTCGATCCCGGCCGCGTCGGCTACGCCGGCTTCAGCCTCGGCGGCATGCTCGGGACGGTCTTCACGGCGGGCGAGCCGCGGATCCGGGCGGACGCGATCGTGATCGCGGGGAGTTTCGCGTACCAGCGGTATTGGGAGCGCGGCACCGCGGACGAGCGCGAGCGGCGCCGGCGCGCGGCCGAGGCGACCGACCCCGCCTTCTTCGCCGGCGCGATCGCGCCCCGACCGTTCCTGATGGTCAACACCACGGACGACCCCATCTTCCCGCGCGAGGCCGTCGAAACCCTGTTCGCGGCGGCCGGCGAGCCGAAGGAGCTCCGCTGGCGACCCGGCACCCACCATCAGTGGGGCGCCGGCATCTACAAGGACGTGTTCAGCTTCCTCGCGGCGGCGCTGTAGGACCCGCGCCCGCGAGCGGGTGGCGCTCGAGGATGCGTCCGTCCTTGATGACGAGCAGGAGCGAGTGCAATGCCGCGGGCTCGACCAACGGGTTGCCGTTCACGAGCAGCAGGTCGGCGCGGCCCCCGCTGCGCACGATGCCGAACTCGGGCTCGTCTTCGCCGGTGACGAAACGCGCCGCCGCCGATGTCGCCGCCCGCAGCGCGTCGACGGGCGGCACGCCGCAGCGGATCAGCGCGTCGATCTCGCGGTGGAGCGCCGGACCCGGGAACACGCCGAGCTGCGCATCGGCACCCGCCAGGATCGGAATGCCGGCGGCGCTCACCCGACGGACGTTGTCGCAGCGGACGTCACGCGTCGCGGCGAGGAGCTTCATGAAATCGCGAAACTCCCCGGGTAAGCCATCGGGCGGCACGGACTCGAGGCTCGCCAGCACGTCGGCGGGAACGGTCTCGCGTTCGAGCGCGGTCGCCGTCCGCTTGCCCTCGACGAGATCCGCGTAGTCGTCGAAGACGAATGTGGTCGCTACGTAAGGAATGCGAGCGGCCTTGAAGCGTGCGAGCGCCTCGTCGGGTATCGGCTCCTTGTAGACGCCGTGCATCCACGCGGCGACGCCGGCGTCGGCGGCGGCGAGCGCGTCAGCGACCGTTCCGATGTGCGCGACCGTGCGAATGCCGTGGGCGCGCGCCTCCTCCACGATCGCCTTCAGCACGTCGCCGCCGAGCGTCGGCGCGCCGAGCGGCACCGCGTCGACCGCGACCTTGATGAAGTCCGGCCGCGACGGCAGGAGCCCGGCGACCGCCGCTCGTGCCTCGTCCGGGGTCCCGACCTCGCGCGTCATGCGCGGCTGCACGTACCAACGGATCCACCATGGAACGATCCCGTGCAGCACGCCGACGGGATGCCCGCCCGGTGTCGTGAAGATGGGACCGGCCGCGAAGATCCGGGGTCCGAGCAACTCGTCGCGCGCGACCGCCTCGCGGCGGTCGAAGACGTCCGGCGCGAGGTCACCCGGATCGAAAACGGTCGTCACGCCGGCGTACAGGTAGCTCTGAAGGTTGCGGGCGGGGTCGGGGAAGCGGCCGGCCGACGACCACGACGGCGCCGACTGACTTCCCGTATGGCCGTGCACGTCGACGAGCCCCGGCATCAGCACGTGGCCGGTGCCATCGATCACGAGCTCGCCTTCCGCCGCGAGCATCCCCTTGCGCACGATGCCCTCGACGCGGCCACGATCGAGAACGACGTCCTGCGGCGGCGTGAGACGGTCGAGCCGGCCGTCGAAGACGAATACGTTCGTGATGCGGATGCGCGGCGGCGGGCCCGCGGGCCGCGTCACCAGGGGAGGCGGCGGACTCGACTGGCAGGTGGCGCACGCCAGCACCAGGACGACCGCCACGATTCCACGGGCGAGCCGCGATCGCTTGCGCTCGATGCGCATCACGCCCGGCGCTATACCGCCGCGCTCGGGAGGGAGTCGAGCGCCGGAACGCTCGCACGGATGCAAGGCGGAATCGGCGTCTGGCAGTTTTGCCTTCGGGCACGCGCGCCAAAAACGACGGCGGCGACTGCGGTTTGCACGCCGGATCCACACCGCGCATCTGGCATCGTTCTTGTTAAGTCTGTTGAACGATGGTCATCGATCCCAGCACCTTCACCGACATCACCCGGCACCTCCACGGGATCTCCGAGGGGTTGCTCGACGGCATGCGCAAGGTCGTCACCCTGAACCCCGATGCGCCGGCCGTACACGGCGAAGACGCACGGGACGAGTGGTTCAAGGCGGTCGAAGCCTTCGTGCGCGTCAACGCGGAAGTGCTGACGCTCGCCGAGCTCCTGCGGGCACTCCTCGCCGCGAATCACGAGCTCTCCGAAGAGAAACCGTCCGCGCTCAGCTGATCCAATCCGGCGCAGTCCGGACCCGCCGCCCGCCGCCCCGGACGCGGCTACACGAGCCCGCCTTCGGCGGTGTGAAGCGGAGGCGCCAACACCGTCGCTTCGGGCCCCGTGCGGTTGATGAGATCGATCATCGCGCGCAGGCGGCCGAAGCGCATCCGGTTGAAGCGGAAGACGAGGCGCGGCAAGTGCGCGATCTCGGGCTCGCCATGCTCCTCGGGTAATGCCTCACCCACCTCGAACATCCCGTGCAGCAGGATGTCCGCGAACTCCGCGTTCAAACGTTCGACGAGCGACAGCGGCAACGGCGCGTTCAGGCGGATGACGAACCGGTCCCCGACGTACCGCGACGAGTGATACACGCGATAGAAACCGCGAATCTCCGCGACCGCCTCCTCGATGTCGTCGGTCACTTTGAACAGGTTCATGTCCTCGGGCGAGATCAGACCGGGGCGCAGCAGGTGATCGTCGACGTAGCGCTTCCACGTCTTCCAATAGGTGGCGCCTGGCGCGTCGAGGAACACGATCGGTAGTGGTCTGGACTTGCCGGTCTGCACGAGGGTGAGCGACTCGAATCCCTCGTCGTGCGTGCCGAAACCGCCGGCGAAGAGCACGATGCCGTCCGCCTCTTTGATGAACATCAGCTTCCGCGTGAAGAAGTATTTGAAGGTGATGAGCTTCGGATCGCGGTCGATGAACTCGTTGGCGCCCTGCTCCCAGGGGAGCCGGATGTTGACGCCGAAGCTGCGCTCCCGCCCGGACCCTTCCTGACAGGCGCGCATGATGCCCCCGCCCGCGCCGGTGAGGACCATGAAGCCCGCGCGGCAGATGCGCTCGGCGAACTCCTTCGCTTGCAGGTACGCGCGGTCGGTCTCCTTGGTCCGCGCCGAGCCGAACGCACTGACCTTTCGGATGTGCCGATACGGCGCGAAGACCTTGAACGCCGTCCGCATCTCCTTGAGCGCGGTGTTGATGATCTTGAGGTCGCCGGTCGAGGCGTCGTCCCGCACGAGGCGGACGACGGTGGTGAGGATCTCGCGAAGATAGCGCTCCTGCTGCTGGTCACCGACGGGACCGGCCTCGGCGAGGACCTGCGCGACCAACTCTTGGATCTGGGTAGCGGAGGACGGAGGGGACGATTGCATGCACCGATGATAGCCGACGGCGCCCGACCCGAACCAGCGGGGTTGGGCCACGGCACAGGATCGCAACCTGCCGAGCGCGTGATAGTGAGAGCGCGCATGCGCGAACGCTGGCCGTTGCACTGGCGGATCCTCGTCGGGCTCGTCGTCGGCATCGTGGCGGGTAGCGTCGCGAACGCGCTCGCGGGGGGCACCGCGGGGCTCACCTGGCTCGTCGACGGCGTCATCGAGCCCTTCGGCCGCATCTTCCTCCGGCTCATCTTCATGGTCGTCCTGCCGCTCATCATGTCGGCGCTCGTCCTCGGGGTCGCCGGGCTCGGCGACATCGGCCGTCTCGGCAGGATCGGGGCGAAGACGTTGGCGTACACCGTGTTCGCGACCGGCCTGTCGGTGGCGCTCGGGTTGGCCCTGGTGAACGTCGTCCAGCCCGGCGCGGGCCTCTCGGAGGAAACGCGCGCCGCGCTCTCCGCGACCGCGGCGCGCAGCCCCGTGGTGACACCGGCCGA
>DAIQBH010000210.1:0-5487 GCA_036781285.1 Thermodesulfobacteriota bacterium
CACGCCGCCAGGGCCGACGAAGAGCTCGTTCGCGACCTCGATCCGTGCCGTTCCGCCGAGCTGCACGCGGCCGCGACGGCCGGCGCCGAGCTCGTCGCCGACGTCCAACGAGTTCGTGACCTCGACGACGCTGTCGGTGACCTCCAGTACCGGCTCCCGCGTGGGCGCACCGATCAGCACGACGGTCGCGAACGTCCCGCGCGCGCCGTCGCGGATCGCGAGCAGGCCGTCGACGACGTCGACATTGTCGGCCTTGACCCTCGAGGGGATGAATCCGTCGGTGCCGGTCACCACGACCTCGGCGCTGAAGATGTCCAGCTCGCCATCCTCGGCGCTCACTTCCAACGTGCCGGACCCGCGTACCTCGATCGTGCAGGTCGCGCCGCGGACGCCGGTGGCTTCGTCGATGTTGCCGGCGACGACCGCGTCGGTCACGAAGATGGCTGCGTCGTCGACCTCGACCACGCTCGCGTTGAGCGTCGGCTCGTTCTGCGCGAAGGCGGCGACCGCGAGGGCGCGCGTGTGGACGCTGCCTTCCGCGACGTCGAGCCGTCCCGTTCCAGGGATGCCGACCGCGAGCACGTCAGCCACCGACAGCATCGAGCCGGGCCCGGCGACCTCCACCGTGCCTTCGGCGTCGAAGTCGCGCGCGACACGCACCTCGTTGGCGCTCACGAAGCCGTTCGTGATGGTGAGCGTGCCGATGCCCGAGACGCCGACGCTCAACTGATCGGCGACCTCGAGCGACGCGCGGCTCGGGCCCGCCGATCCGGCCACCGTGACCGTGCCGACGCCGGTCGGGTCGACGCCGAGCTGCACGATCGGTGCTCGCACGCGGGCGCCGGCGAGCACGTCGAACGTGGCCTCGGCATCCACGCCGACGAGGAGCGGCCCGTCGTTCTGCCACGTCGTGAACGCGTCGCCGACGACCCCGTCGGCGACCGCGAAGCCGGGCCCCGGCGTGACGCCGAGACTCGTCGTGCCCAGCACGCGCAGCACGCTGCCCTGGTTCACGCTGACGAGCCCGGGCCCGCCGCCGCCGACCGCAAGGGTCGCGAGCGTTGCGCCGCCGCCGCCGCTCACCCGGATCTTGCCGCCGGCCTGCTCGGGATCCGCCGCGGCCGCGGGGGCGCCGGGCAGCGCACCGGCGCGCGGTACGGTGAGCGCGGGTCCTCCGGCCTCCTCCGGGCCGCCGACGGTCGTCGTCCCGAGCGTCGCGGTTCCGCCGGTGACGTCGAGTGCTCCGGTCGCCGCGTCGCCGATACGCGCCGTTCCCGTGGCCGTGAGGACGCCGTTCGCCGGCACCAAGAGCGCGCTCGCCTCGCCGAGCGCGACGTCGCCGATGCGGACGCCGGCCGGCTGCACCGTGGCGCCCGCGAGTGTCAGGCGGGCACCGTCGCCGATCGTGAGGCCGGTCTCGCCGCCGCCCGTGAGCGTCAGCGTCCCGCCGGCGAGGTTCAGCAGGCTCGCGCGCACCCGCGCGCGCGCACACGAGCGCGCGCCGCCGAGCTGCACCGTGTACGTCGACGCGAGATCGAAGAACGCACGATCGGCGCCCGACGGCACCTCCTGCGGATCCCAGTTCTCGGCCGTCGCGAACTCTCCGCCCGCCGGCGTGACCCAGGCGACGTCCTCGCCGCCGGGGCAAGTCACCTGGCTGCACTGGCTGCCGTCGCCCTGGAACGTGCCGCCGCCGTCCTCGCACGACGCGTAGCTCTTCACCGCGCAGTCGCCGTCGGTGCAGCACGCGCCGTTCGTCGAGCACTTGCTACAGACGAGGACGCCGTTGGTGTTCGCCGGGTCCGTTCGACAGTTCGTGATGTCGAGCGACGTCGGATTGAGCACGCCGCCGACGGTGAGACACTTGCACTGCATGATCGCGCCCTGGACGTCGCACTCCGTGCAGCTGAACGTGTACGAGCCGGGCGGCAGCTGTCCGGGCGGAAAGCCGCAGGCTGCGAGCGCGCCGTGATCACCGGCGAGCATCGCGACGAGCACGAAGACGCATGCCAACCACGTGGCGGGTCGTCGCGTGAGCGCGGCCCTCGCGTGTCGATCGCGAGAAGGGGGTGGCACGTGCCGACCGACGCCGGCAAGGAGCGGCGGGTTCGTCACGGCGCGAACGTAGCAACGTCGCGGCGCGAACGACAAGGAAATTGCACTGCTTCGCGCGCGCCGTCGCTATCGACACCTGTTCCGACCTGGACCATGCTCGGCGGCGTCGATGACCGAGATCCGAGCAGACGCCATGGCGAACGCGGCCGCCGGCATCGTCCGACCGGCCAGGCGGCCCCCGGGATGGCGAGCCCCGGGGCCCGCACCCGCACCCGCGCCGGCGGCGAGCCTCGGACCGCGCCCGGGTGAAGACCTCTGTTTCCTTGCCGGCGACTGGCGCATCTTCCAGCAGGTCGCTGGGCACCGCTGGTCGCTCGACGACCTCGTCACGGCGTGGGTCGCGGCGGAGACCATGGCCGAGCGGCCGCCGGCGCGCTTCGCCGATCTCGGCTGCGGCATCGGCACCGTGCTGATGCTGCTCGCGTGGTGGTTCCCCGACGCGACCGGCGTCGGCATCGAGGCGCAGCCGGCGAGCGTCGACCTCGCGCGGCGCTCGCTCGCGTGGAACGGCGCCGCGGAGCGCTGCGACGTGCGGCTCGGCGACTTCCGGGACGCCTCGCCGCTCCCCGACGGCGCCGCCGCGTTCGATCTCGTCACCGGTACGCCGCCCTATCTCACGCCGGGCCACGCGACGGCCTCGCATCGCGCGCAGTGCGGCCCGTGTCATTTCGAGGAGCGTGGCGGTGTCGAGGACTACTGCGCGCGGGCGGCGGACCTCCTGGCGCCGGACGGCCGGTTCGTGATGTGCGCCGCCGCGTTCCAGGATGCGCGCGTCGTGAAGGGGAGTGCCGCGGCCGGACTCGCGATCGAGCATCGTCTCGTCGTCGTCCCGCGCGCCGGCAAAGCGCCGCTCTTCACGGTGTCCGTGATGCGACGTACCGCAGCCGGCGGCGTGGTCGTCGCGTTGCCCTCGGAGCTCGTCGTTCGTGATCGCGCCGGCCAGTGGACGCCGGAGTTCCGGGAGCTCCGTGTGGCGATGGGGATGCCCTCGGCCGCGTGACGGCACGGGCGTGCGCCGCACGCCCGCCACGACGCGTGCGTTGGCGCGTGTGGCAAAATGCCTCGCCCGTACACGGATGCCACAAGTGCGTTCGCTGACGCGTCCGTGAGGTACGTGTCGAATCGTGTCGCGAGCGCGCGCGGCCGAGGGCACGCGTGTTGCTGCGCCTCCTCGCAGGGGGGCAACCATGGGCATGCGAATGGTGGTGTTGGTCGGGGTCGTCTCGGTCGTCGTCGGCAGCGCGCCGGTCATGGCGCAGCTCGCGACGCCGACGCCGCGTCCGGGGCTCAGCGGCAGCGCCGCGAAAGCCGCGGTGAAGTGTGCGCGAGCAATCGGGAAAGCCGGGAACGTCTTCGTCACGAAGAAGCAGGCGAGCCTGAAGAAGTGCGTGGACGCCGTCTACGCGTGCGTTCAAGCGAAGCCCGCCGACGCCAAATGCCTGCCGAAGGCGCGCACGACGTGCGACAAGGAATTCGTCAAGATCGGGAGCGCGGAGGCGAAGCTCGTCACGACCGTCGGGTCGAAATGCGATGCGTCCGCGCTCGGCGGCAACGGCGTGCTCGACGACCTCGGCCTCGGCTTCGGGTCACCCGAGATCGCGGCGACCTGCGCCGCGCTCGGCGTGACGGTCGGCGACCTCGCCGACGCCGCCCAGTGCATCGCGAGACATCACGAGTGTCGCGTCGAGGAGCTGCTCGCCGTGCAGACGCCGCCCTCCGCGTATCTGATCGGCCTGGTCGGCCGCACGCTCCGAAGCCCGTTCTGTCCGACCGCGCCGCTGGCGACGGCCACGCCGGTTGCCACCGCGACCGCGCCGACACCCACCTCGACGCCGGCGCCCACCGAAACGGCGACGCCGGTCGAGACCGAAACCGCGACGCCCGACGCCACCGCGACGCCGGAAGAGCCCGAGCCGACCGCGACGCCGGAGGAGCCGGAAGCGACGGCGACGCCGGAGGAGCCCGAAGCGACGGCAACGCCGGAGGAGCCCGAAGCGACGGCGACGCCGGAGGAGCCCGAAGCGACGGCGACGCCCGAGGAGCCGGAGGCGCCAACCCCGACGCCGACACCCGAAGAGCCCTGACGGTCGCCGGCCGTTTCGGTGCGGCGGCATTGAATGAGCCTGCCGCCTGTGCGAGCCGTGCCGGATGGAACGACTCGCATCCGCAGGTCCGAACGCCGAACAGATCACGTACTGGAACGAGCAGGGGGGTCCGAAATGGGTGACGCTCCAGGAGACGCTCGACCAGCAGCTCGCGCCGTTCGGCCACATGGTGATGGATCGGCTCGCGATCGGCGCCGGCGAGCGGGTGCTGGACGTCGGATGCGGGTGCGGTGAAACCTCTCTCGAGCTCGGACGGCGCGTCGGCCCGACGGGCACCGTGCTCGGCGTCGACATCTCGAGCGTGATGCTGGATCGGGCGCGGGAACGCGCCACCCGTGACGGCCTCGCGAACGTGACGTTCGCGGTCGCGGACGCCCAGACGCACGCGTTCCCGCCGTCGAGCTTCGACGCGATCTTCTCGCGGTTCGGCGTGATGTTCTTCTCCGATCCGCGTGCGGCCTTCACGAATCTCGCGGCCGCGCTGAAACCGGGCGGACGGCTCGGCTTCCACTGTTGGAAGGCGCTCGCCGAGAATCCCTGGATGACGGTGCCGCTCTTCGCGGCGTTGCAGCACGTCGCGGCCCCGACCCCGGCGGCCCCGGACGCGCCGGGGCCCTTCGCGTTCGCCGACGCCGACCGCGTGCGCGGGATCCTCGACGCCGCCGGCTTCTCCGAGATCGGCTTCGAGACGCGCAACGAGACGATGGCCGTCGGGACGGGCGACGTCGACGAGGCCGCCGACTTCGCGCTCCAGATGGGCCCGGCGTCGATCGCGATCCGCGAGGCGACGCCGGAGACGATCGCGAAGGTGCGGGCGAGCGTGCGCGAAGCGTTGGCCGCTCACCAGACCCCGACCGGCGTCCGGCTCGCCACCGCGACGTGGGTCGTCACTGCCCGGAAGTTGTAGGAGCCGATCGTGACCGACCGCATCGCGACCCGCGTCAGCGACCTCCTCGGGGTCCGCTATCCGATCGTGCAGGCGCCGATGGGTTGGATCGCGCGCGCCCAGCTCGCGTCGGCCGTCTCGAACGCCGGCGGGCTCGGCATCATCGAGACGTCCTCGGGCGAGCTCGACAACGTGCGCGACGAGATCCGCAAGATGCGCGATCTCACCGACCAGCCCTTCGGCGTCAACATCGCGCAGCTCTTCGTGCGCGACCCGTCGATCGTCGACTTCGTGGTCGGGCAGGGCGTGCGCTTCGTGACGACGTCCGCCGGCGATCCGCGCCAGTACACCAAACAGCTGAAGTCCGCGGGCCTCACGGTC
>DAIQBH010000210.1:5497-10646 GCA_036781285.1 Thermodesulfobacteriota bacterium
GAACGTCCAGGGCGAAAACGAGATCGGGAAGTCGAGTATCGCCGAAGCGCTGTCCGACCGCGCCTCGGCGATCATCGTCGCGCACAATCATCCGTCCGGCGGCTTGGGGCCCTCAGCGGCCGATATTGAAGTCACAAAGCAGCTGAAGTCCGCGGGCCTCACGGTCTTCCACGTGGTGCCGTCGCTCTCGGCGGCGTTAAAGGCGGTGGCGGCCGGCGTCGACGGGCTGGTCGTCGAGGGCGGGGAAGGCGGCGGCTTCAAGAACCCGCTCGACGTCGCGAGCATGGTGCTGCTCCCGCTCGTCTGCTCGAAGGTCGACGTACCGGTGATCGCCGCGGGAGGGATCTGCGACGGACCGAGCATGGCGGCCGCGTTCGCGCTCGGCGCCGAGGGCGTGCAGATGGGCTCGCGCATGGTGTCGGCGGCCGAGTCGCCGGTCCACGAGAACTGGAAGAAGGCGATCGTCGCGGCGGCGGAAACCGACACGGTCTTCTTGAATCGCTTCAGCCGTCCCGGCCTCCGCGCGCTCCGCACGCAGAAGACGACCGTGCTCGAACGGCAGGAGCACGTCGGCTTCGACGTGTTCGCGACGGTGCAGGATCTCTACTTCGGCGGCGACATGGAGGCGTCGATCGCGCTCGGCGGCCAGGTGGTCGGGCGGATCGAGGAAGTGAAGCCGGTCGCGGAGATCATCGCGGAGACGGTGGCGGGGTTTCGAGCGACGGCGGCGCGCCTGGCGGAGCACGCCGCGCCAGGTGATCGACCGAATCCCTCCCCACGTGGTCGAACGACCCCTTCCTGACGTTGACGAAGAAGAGCTCGGGTACGCTCCAGAGCGCCCCGCGGAGGCCAGCCTCGAGCGCCGCCCCGCGATCGAACGGTGCCCGCGCGACGCCGACGAGGCTCGCGCCGACGCCGACGCCGAGGTTCGCGGCGCCGAGGAGCGGTCGCAGTAGCAGGACGTCGTCGGTGAAGAAAAGGAACGTCGAGTCGTCGCGGCTCGGCCGGTAGACGGTCGACGTCAGCACGTTCGACTCGCGGAGCCGCACCGCGAGGGGATTGCCGGTGCGAGCGAGCGCGTCGACGCGGGCACGGCGGTAGGACGGCGTCGTGTCGGAGCCGACCACGCGCCAATCGCGCCGGACGGCGCGGTTCGCGAGGCTCGGAACGATGCGGGCACCGCCGGTCGCGGTGGTGCCGCCGAGGGCGGCTGCCGTCTCGGGTCCCAGGATCGCGTCGATCGTGGCGAAGGCCTCGGTCACGCAGTTTCGGCGCACGAGGTCGTAACGGTACAGCTGGTCGATCGCCTCTTCGTACGTCCGCGCAACGGCCGCAGCGGACCGGGCCGCCGCGGCGAGCGTGTCAGCCTCGGTGCGTGGGGTGACGAGCCCGGTGAACGGGCCGGCGCGTGTCGGCACGAGGGTGTCGCGCGCGATCCGGACCGCGCGGCCCTCCGCGAGCCCGCGGGCGAGCTCGACGCAGCGGTTGGCGGCGTTCTCGAGCCGGCCGTAATCGCGTTCGACCGGCGCCGCGACGGCGACGAATCGCCGCCGGCGCGCCCGCAGGTCGCCGCACGCCTCGTCGCGGAGAGCACGCGCGGCGTCGAACGTGCGCGCGATCGCCGCGTGCGGGAGACGATGGGCGTCGTCCGGATACGCGTCGAGCACGACGAGGCTCCCCGTCGTGAGCGACCGGTCGAGCGCCGCGAGGCGCGCCATTCCGACCAGCAGCGGAAAGCCGAAGTCGTCCCGCGCCGACGCGGCGACCCGCACGAGCTCGATCCGCAAAATGTCGGCGTAGCGGGCGAGCGCCGCACGCTCGGGCGCGTCGAGCGGCGTGTCGTCGACCGTGAGTAGGCCCGCGGTATCGAGGGCGGGCGCGCGGGCGAGCGTCTCGAACGCGACGATGCCCGTCGCCGCGGCCAGATAGCGCTCGGCGAATGCGTCCCCGCCGGCCGGGTAGCGATCGACGGTCGGAGGCTCGGGGGGCGGCGACGGGACCAACGCGAGACGGCCGAGCTCCGAGCGAAGCCCCGTTAGACGGTCCGCGACGAACCCAGCGCCCCGCGCACGCGCGAGGTCGGCCGCCAACCGCTCGATGCTCGGCGACCTACCGTCCGTCGCGAAGTACCCGGCCCCTGCGATCGGGATCTCGCCGCCCGCGCTGCCGCGCGCGCGTTCGGTCAAGACCGTCAGGAGCCGCGCGCCGAGGTGCAGGCGCTCGTTCAGCGCGAGCTGGCGCTGCTGGACGAGGTAGCGGCGGTTGAACCCCTCACGGAGCCGCTCGAACGCCTCCTCCGGGACCGCCACGCGCGTGCGGTGCACCGCGCGGTTGCCGAGGACCGCGTAGAGCCAGCGCACGTGCTCGCTCGGGTCACGCTCGAGCACGAGGCGACCCTCGGTACTGCGCTGGAACGCGTAGGTGCGCTCCTCGAACGCGACGGCGACGTGCCCCGCGCTCGAGCCGCCCTCGTTCGGCTCCATGTAGAGGTAGTCGACGTAGCGCTCCTCGGCGCATGCGAGGGAATGCACGCAAACGAGCAGGACGACGGTCATGAGACGCTTGCGCGTTCGGATCATGAGCTCGTGAGGTCATCGATCATGAGCAGGCCGCTGCAAGTCTACCTCGACGACGCCGATCACGAGCGGCTCGAGCGGTGGGCACGGACGCGCGGGTGGACGAAGTCGCAAACCATTCGCGCGGCGGTGCGTGCGCTCA
This sequence comes from Thermodesulfobacteriota bacterium, assembly GCA_036781285.1. Classification (GTDB taxonomy): domain Bacteria; phylum Desulfobacterota; class Binatia; order UTPRO1; family UTPRO1; genus UTPRO1. The sequence continues at coordinate 8,216 of DAIQBH010000210.1, forward strand.
TCCGCGCGGACGATGGCTGCCCGGCGGTGGCTCGCCCGTCTGCCGGATCAGCGCATCACCTACACCGACGCGGTGAGCTTCGCGGTCATGGAGCAGGCGAAGCTCCGTGCGGTGCTCGGGTTCGACCACGATTGTCTCGTGGCAGGGTTCGAATTCTGGGACCCCGCGTAGCGGGCGTCCCGAGCGTGGCCCGGGACGCCCGTCGCGGTCATTGCCGATTGCGGTCGAGGAAGTCGATCAACGCCGGCGTCACCGGGTTCACGACGGTGTCCTCGGCGGTCACGACGTCGACGTGCGCGAAGCCCTCGGCCATGACGACCTCGAAGCCGCCGTTCACGCCGCCGAACGTCGGGAACGCGGGATTCGGCGAGGTCGCGTTCACGACGCGCGGGGTGCCGTCGCAGCTCGGCGCGGTGCAGGTGCCGATGCTCGTGCCGAACGCGGTGAACGCGCCCGCCACCGGGACGAGGCCGTTCGTGCCGCCGAACGAGATCACGGGAATGTCGATCGCGGCGGCCTGGGTCAGGTTCTCGATGTCGCGCCGGTTCCGACCGATGGACAGCGCCGACGAGTCGAGGTTCACGCCTTGCGAGCATTGCGCGGCGGTCGTGCAGGCGTTGCCGACCGCGCCGACGCTGCACGTGCCGGACGAGCAGACGCCCGTCACCGACGTCACGCTGAGGCCCGAGCTCGGGTAGTAGGTGTCGGTGAAGTTGGTGGCGCCGACGTAGAAGTTGCCGACCATGCGCTGCATGCGCGTGACCTCGCGCTCCTGACCCCACACGTTGCCGGGAAGCGTCGTTGGTGCCGGGCCGTTGTTCGGGATGAGCGAGTTCGCGACGCCCTGGCTGATGTCGTTCCAGCTCTGGGCGCCGTTGATCTGGATCCCCGGCCCGCCGAGCGACGTCGCGACGAACGGTGCCGCGGCCGCGACGAGGCTGTCGTCGTCGAGGAAGTTGCCGAGGGCAGCAAACGCGGTCGACTTCGGCAGCAGGCCGAGCGTGCCGAGGTCGGGGACGACGTCGATCGCGTTGTTGCCGGGGCTGCCCTGATCGACGCGGAGGATGTTCTCGCCGAAGTCGGGATCGACGATCGTCTGGATCGCGGTGACCTCGCCGGCGGCGAGGATGCGGGCGTTCAGCAGGCCCGAGACCGCGTACGAGCTGGTCGGCAGCGTGCACTTCGGCGGCACCTGTCCCATGCAGTCGGTCGCCTCGGTCGCGATCGTGCAGGGCGTGACGCCGTCGACGCAGCGCGGGGCGTTGTCGCGCACGGCGCCGAAGAGACCGCCGTCGAACTTCGCCTCGATGCGGTCGAGCGTGTCGGCCGAGAGGGTGTTACCGGTGCTGCCGCCGCCGCCTTCGAGGAGCACGAGGCCGCGGAGCTTGGCGTAGCCCGGGTCGGCCGGCCCGACGCCCGTCAGGTTGAAGTCGGTTGCCGCGTAGCGGGCCGTGAACCCGGTGCCGGCGGAATGGCCGCCGAGAAACACGTTCTGGTTGACGGCGGCGGCCTGTGCCGCCGTCACGATCGCGTCGATGTCGCGCGAGAAGACGAGCGACGTCCACTGCGCGATGAATGGGACGTCGGCCTGCGTGTCGTAGAACACGCCGCGGCGGCTGAGGGTCGGATGGAGCGTGAGTCCGAGCTCGCCGCCGTAGAGCCAGTCGAGCGCCACCAGGGGGCTCGCGTAATGCTCGGCCACGTCGAGGCCGGCGAGATCCTCGAGCTGGTTCGAGCGCCGGTCGTACGCCCAGACTTCGAGGCTGAAGCCCGCCGTCTGCGCGCGCAGCAGGAGGTTCTGGGCGAGGATGCGGAAGTTGCCCGCGCCGCCCTCGAAGCCCGGCACCAGGATCAGGATGGCATCCGGCGCGCCGACCGCGCTCGCGAGGGAATGGCGGGTGTAGCGCGCGTTGTTCAGGCTGAAGCTCGGGCCGCCGAATTGCGTGAGGAGCTTCGGATTGGTCACGACGACGCCGCTCGTACCCGGCGTCTCGGCGGGCTCGGCGGCGCTCGGGATGTCGACGGTCTCCTCCGCGAACGGCGAGGCGACCGTGCAGCTGTTGTTGGCGTCGAAGCTGCACGCTTCGGCGGTGAAGGGCGAGATCGGACACGCGTGGCGCACGACCGATCCGGCGTCGACGCACTTGGCGGTCTTCTTGATGGACGCCTTCTTCTTGGCGGTCGCCGGCTTCACTTCGCAGCAGGCGACGCGCTCGCCGGCCGGGTAGCCGCAGGTCGACAGCGTGTAGACCTTCTTGAGGGTGCTCTTGCACTGCTTCCGCAGGCTGAAGCCGAGCAGCGGCGTGCCGTCCGTGCCGTCGTTGATGCGCTCCTTCACACAGCGGAGGAACGCGCCGCGGTTGGTCGTGCTGGAGGTGCCGTCGAAGCTTGCGCACGGGCACTGGTCGTCGATGACGACGCGGAGCGACGC
>DAIQBH010000211.1:0-756 GCA_036781285.1 Thermodesulfobacteriota bacterium
GTCTACGAGCCGGTCGACGCGGAAGCAAAGCCGAGCGTCCCCGGCACACGGTGCGTGCTCGGCCTTTTCGCCGTGTGGATGAACGACGTCGAGGTGGTCGACGACCTCGACGACGAGATCACGGACGACGACGGGCGCTTCAACACCGACCCGCACTTCGCGCAGCACCTCTCCGACATGAACCTCCTCACGTACCTCGTCGATCACCGCGACGGGCGCGAGGGCAATTTCCTCATCTCGAAGGACCCGACGGACCCGCGCGTGTTCGCGATCGACAACGGCATCGCGTTCGAAGGCTTCCCCTGGAACTTCTTCGTGCCCAACTGGAACAAGATTCGCGTCCCGTGGCTCAGGCGCGACCCGATCGAGCGCTTGCGCGCGCTGCCGAGCGAGGAGATCGATCGTCTCGCGGCGCTCTTCGATCTCGACGTGGATGCGCAAGGGGTGCTGCGGTTGAAGCAGCCGACGGCGCCGCTCGATCCGACGAAGGGGGTCCGGGTCACGTCCGACAAAGTCCAGCTCGGCCTCACGACGAAAGAGATCGGGGCGCTCAAGGAGCGTATCGCGACGCTCCTCGCCGACGTCGACGCCGGGAAGATCAAAGTGAACTAATTGATTTCGGCCCCGTGCGCTTGCGGGCGCGGCGGCGCCCGCAATGCTCCGATGGCCCTCGGCGTCCGAAGTGAATTCGGACGCCTCGCTGATTTCGGCCCCGTGCGCTTGCGGGCGCGGCGGCGCCCGCAATGCTCCGATGGC
>DAIQBH010000211.1:856-10509 GCA_036781285.1 Thermodesulfobacteriota bacterium
CCTCGGCGTGTGATACACGGGTCCCCGTGCGGGTCCTGTTGATCGCGACCAATCGGGAGAAGGCGCCGTTTCCGGTGAGCCCCGTCGGGGTGCTCGCGGTTGCGGGCGCGGCGCTCGCGGCCGGGCACGAGGTCGATCTCGTCGATTGCATGTTCGCGTCGTCGCCGACGGCAGCGCTGCGGAACGCGCTCGCGCGGAAGCGCTACGACGTCGTGGCGTTCGGCATTCGCAACCTCGACAACTGCTTCTGGGCGGCGCCGCGCCATTTCTTCGAGGACGTGCGCGCGCTCGTCGAGGAAGCGCGCCGGGAGACGCGCGCGACCCTCGTACTCGGCGGCTCCGGCTTTTCGGTCGAGCCGCGGGGCTGGCTCTCGCGGCTCGACGTCGACTACGGCGTGGTCGGGGAAGGCGAGGCGGCGTTCACGGCGCTGCTCGCCGCGCTCGCCGAGGGCCGCGACCCGGAGAAGATAGCGGGCGTCGACGGCATCGTCGGCGTCACGTCGCGCGCGGACCTCGCGCGCCGGAGCGCCGCGACCGGCGAGCGAAAGCCGCGCATCCCGACCTCGTTCGTGCCCAGCATCGAGACGCTGGCGCTTCCGGCGCACCATCTCCTGGACTACCGGCCGTACGTGAAGCGCGGCGGGTTCGTGAGCGTGCAGGCAAAGCGCGGGTGCGCGTTCAAGTGCGAGTACTGCGTGTATCCGCAGCTCGAGGGCACGAAGTACCGCAACCGTCCGGTCGAGGCGATCGTCGACGAGATGGAAGCCGTCGTCCGGATGCAGGGCGTCCGGCAGTTCTTCTTCGCCGACTCCGTGTTCAACGTGCCGCGCGCCCACACGCTCGAGCTCTGCGCCGCGATCGTACGTCGCGGCCTCGACGTGCGCTGGATGGCGTACACGAACTCGGCACGCTTCGACGACGAGCTCGCGCGCGCGATGGTCGCCGCCGGCTGTCTCGGGATCGAGTTCGGCCTCGACGCCGTGACCGAGAAGATGCTGCACAACTGGCAGAAGCCCTTCCGGCAGCGCGACGTCGCCCGGAGCCTGCAAGCCTGTCGGGACGCCGGGTTGCCGGCGGCGGTGCATCTGCTGTTCGGCGGCCCCGGCGAGACCGTCGCCGATCTCCTGGAAAGCCAGGCCTACCTCGACGCGTGCGCGCCGGTCGACGCGGTGTTCGCGTCGCTCGGCGTCCGCATCTACGAGGGCGCGCCGATCGTTGCGACCGCGCGCGCCGAGGGCGTGATCGACGAGGACACGGACCTCTTCTTCCCCACCTGGTACGTCTCACCCGGCCTCGGGCCGAGCCCGATGGCGACCCTCGACGCGATCGCGCGCCGCCGCGACCACTGGACGACGGCGACGGATTGGACCAGCCGGGTCGTGCGGGTCGTCCAGATGATGACGAACCGGTTCGGCGGCCAGCCGCAGTGGAAGAACATCCGGGAGTACGGGCGGTACATGCGCCGCCACCCCGCGGAGTCGGTTGCCTCGTAGCTCGCGGCGCCATGGTCTGTTCGAGCCGCCGACCTGGCGGGGTGACGACCGGCTCGACGGTCAGTGCTGCGGTGCGGTGTCGCGCGCCGCGACCTGGATCGTGAACGGCACGGTCAGCACGCGTCCCGCGTGCTGGAACTGCGCCCACGCCTTGTAGATGCCGCCAACCGGAAAGCGGCACTGGAAGCCGATCGCGGGGCCGCGCGGCGCCGGACGATGGCGGTGCTCCACCGGGTGGCTGTGCACGAAGTGCTCGCCGTCGGCGCTCACGATGATGAGGTGACCCATGGCGCCGAGAAAGGGCTCGAGATCGGTGACGGGCGTGTCGCCGCGCGCGAGCGACACCACGAGATCGAGATTCTGCTCGGCGACGAGCGGCCGGGTCGACGTGAGGCGCGCGGTGATGCCGTCGACGGTCTTCGGGTCCCGCTCGTCGACGACGAGCGGCACGGACGGCGGCGGCGTGCCTTCGACCGTGAGCTCGACCGGGACCACCTGCATGCCGACGCGCGGCGGGGTGAAATCGTGAAAGAGCGTGTAGCGGCCCGGCGCCGGAAAGGTCATGCGCAGCTCGAGGTCGCCCTGGGCGTTGCGCTCGGGATGCTCGTGCGCGAACCAGGAGAGGTCGGCCGAGGTCACGAGCAAATGGAGGATCTTTTCGTGGACGACCTCGAGCTTCCGGACGGGCTTGCCTTTGGGATCGGTGATCGTGAACCCGAGGGTCGTCGGCTCGCCGGGACGGATCGGACCCGCGAGCGGCGTCACCGTGACCGCGTAGCGCGCTCCGGCGACGAGCGAGAGCGCCATCCCGCAAACCGGGCAGCTGCGGGGCGCCTCGTAGTGCTTGCTGCCTTCGCAGTGCATCGGGCAGGTGAACGTGTCCGGCGTCGGGGCGGTCGCCTGCGCGACGGGCGGTCCGGCCTCGACCACGACGGGAACGGCGGCGACGAGGCACATCGCCAACATCAGGGCGCAACGCATCGGGCCTCAGGTGTAGCGAGGAACCCGCGCGGCGGCGAGTAGGGTTCTGCGCGTCAGACGAGCAGGGCGGCGCGCAGCCGCTCGCGCATGTCGTCGTTGACGCCCAGCGCCTCGCGGATGAACTGGTCGGTCGAGCCGTGCTGCTGCTCGATCGCGGCGATGGCCGCGTCGAGGTACGCCTCGCGCGCTTCGAGCAGCGTGCGCATCTCGCGCGGCCGGACGGCGAGCCGTGACGCGAGGAAGACGAGCCAGACCCGGCGGAGCGTCGTCCAGCGCGTGAACCGATTCGTCAGGAGATAATCCTGGAGGATCGTCTGGCGCGGCACGCCGAGCGTGAGCAGCACCAGCGTGACGGCGAACCCGGTGCGATCCTTCCCGCCGTTGCAGTGCACGAGCGCGGGGACGTGTCCGGGCTCCGCGAGCGCGCGCACCACGCCGCCGAACACCGGCGCGAGCTCGGTCGCGTACGCGCGATACGCCGCCAGCACCGTCTCCGCGAGCGCGCCGGCGCCGAAGTCGCGGCCGAGCAGGCGCCGCCGTACGAGGCCGGGCTCGAGCGCGGGGAAGTCGACGGGCAGGCTCAGGACCTTGCGGGTCGTCGAGGCCGGGAGACGGCTCGGTAGGTCGGTGGCCTCCGACGGTGCGCGAAGATCGCAGACGAGCCGGATGTCGAGGCGCTCGAGCGCGTCGACGTCGGCCGGCGTGAGAGCCCCGAGGTGTCCCGAGCGGAAGAGGCGGCCCCATGCGACGGTGCGTCCGTCACCCGTCGCGTAACCGCCGCAGTCGCGAAAGTTGTCGGCGCCGGCGAGGGGCAGGCGGCGCGGTGGTGGCGGGTCACTCGCCATCGCGATCGCTGCGGGTCGGCGCGGCGTCGAGGCGCTCGTCCAGCAGCTCCCGGATCCGACGGCTCAGCGTCTGGCAGATCGCGACGGCGATCGCCGGATGCTCCTCCATCACTTCGAAGAGGTCCTGGCGGTCGAGCCGCAACAAGCGGACCGGGCCGTCCGCGATCGCGGAGGCCGACCGCCGCTCGCCGTCGAAGACGGCGATCTCCCCGAAGAACTCGCCCGGGCCGAGCACGTTGACGGGGATCTCTTCTTTCATGATGCGAACCTGGCCCTCGACGATGAAGTACATCTGGGAGTCGAACTCGCCCTCCTGCACGATGACCTCGCCGGATTCGACGGCCCGCTCGCCGACGACCCGGGCGAGCTCCGCGAGCTGCCGGGTCGTGAGCCCCGTGAAGAGATCGAGGCTTCGCAGCAACAGGATCGTGTCGACGTGCGTCATGCGTTGGTCCGTGCGCTCGTATGACACGCGCTCGCGGTCTGCGTCGACCGCGGCGCCGGTCACGCGCGCCAGCGTTGCCGCCGGCAGCGTGCCACGCAAGAGGTCGGCGCTGAGGCCGTCGCTCGACGCGAGCGTCTCCGCGACGGCTTCGTCGTACGTCGGAATCGGCCGTCCGAGCGCCTCGGCGGCGACGCGGGCGAGCGTCGCCGGGCTGCCTTCCTCGAGCAGCGGCAGCAGACGTTCGCGATCGCTCGGTGGCAGTAGCGCTTCGAGCGCCTCGAGGACGAGCGCCCGATCGCGGAGGCTGTGTGTTCGCCCGAGGAGCCGCGCGACGCGCGCGAGCCGTTCGTCGTCGTGCACCGCCGCGATCAGGAGGACGGCCGTATGCGAGCTCTCGTCGATGCGCTCCTGCATGCGCTGGATGACGGCGTCGTGCACCTCGCCGGAGCGGAGCGCGGCAATCTGCACGATCAGCCGGCGGATCACGTCGACCTCGCGGTCGATGATGGCGTTCAGGCGCTCGGCATCGATCGGGAGGCCGATCAGGATGGGCAAGACCGCTTCGCGCGCGCGGAAGCGTCCGAAGCGCAGCGTGTGGAGGAGGACGTCGACGGCCTGCGACCCGAGCGTTCGCAGCGCGTGGCGGGCGGCCGCCACTTCGCGGTGGTCGTCGGCCGTGAGGTGCAGCACCAAGGCGCGGGCCGCGTCGTCGAGCCCGGCGTGTCCGATGAAGCGCAGGACGGCGATCCGAACCTCGACGTCGGGGTCGAGGCGATGGGCCACGATGCGCTCGCCATGCGGCGCCAGGCGGGCCCCGTGCACCGCGGCGATCTCGGCGAGCGTCGCCGCGACGTGGGCGCGGTCGTCCGGGGTATCGAGCTGTCCGAGCAGGAGGTCGAGCCGCTCGTCCCAGGCCGCCTCGGAGATTCGTGGCCGCCGGAGCTCCGCGCAGATCTCCTCGCGACCCAGCCGGCGCGCGATGGGGTCGGGGCTCGCGAGTGCTTCGGCCGCGACCGCGTCGAGCTCCGCGGTCGACGCCGCGCCGACGCGCGCAAGCGCGGCCGTCGCGGCGAGACGGACCGCGGGATGCGGATCGGCGAGTGCCAGCGCGAGCATTGCGGGACGCGCCTTCGCGGCTGGCCCGATCAGGCGCCCGTATGCCTGCACGAGATGCGCCCGCTCGAGGACGCCGAGGCCTTGCGGATCGGCGAGCACGCCCGCGAGGTGCCGTGCGCTCTCGTCGTGCACGAGGCTCGCCGCCGCCTCGGTCGCGAGCACGTGATGCAGGGTCGCGACGAGTGTGGGCCGTTGCGAAACGGGCGCGACGCGGAGGGCGCGACTCAGCGCCCGCACCGCGCGGCGCGGATGGGCCTCGACGACGAGGTCGCAGGCGGCCCGGCACCGCTCGTGATCGCTGCTGACGAGGCTCTGCTCGAGCAGGCGCACCGTTCCGCCGTCGAGGAGCTCCGTGAGCGGCGGCGGATCCTCGAAGTCGTTGCGGCGGGCGGTCGCGACCTGCAACAGCATGTTCGGATAGAGCCGCCAGAGCACGAGTGCCAGGACGAGCCACGCGGCGGCGATCGGCAGACCCGCGAACCCGACCCACAGTGGCGTTCCGAACGTCAGGGCCACGATGATGATCAGGTTGCCGACGACGCCCCCGGCGCGCTTCACGGGGCCGTCGATCAAGGTCGTGACGGCGGCACGGACGCGCTCCGGAAAGAGCGTCACGAGGATGCGCTGCGCCGGATCGTAGACGGCGTGGTCCTGGAGGTTCGCGCCCGCGACGGCGGCGATGCCGGCGGCGAGGCTCAGCTGGATGCTCAAGCCGACGAGCCCGAGGAGATAGATGAGGGGCGAGAGGGCCGAGGCGAGCGGCACGCCGAGGCGGCGGAACACCGCCGGCGTTCCCATCATCTGGATCAGCAGGACGCCGACGTTCAACCACCCACGGAAGAGCGCGTAGAGGTCGAGCAGTCGCTGCTCGCCACCCTGTCCTTGCGTGGCCTGGTCGGCGACGTAGGCGAACTCGAAGTAGAGGATCGGCCCGAGCACCCCGGCGAGGAGCGATGCGAGCACGAGCACGCGGAAGAGGGCGCCGGCGCGCCAGAGCGGTACGAGTCGGCGGCTGGCGTCGTCGTCGGCGAGCTCGGTGTGGGCCGAGCGGTGATAGCGCGGCCGTTGCATGCGGAGGAGCGGAATGACGGCGAGCGCCGCCGCCCCCATCGTGAGGCTCGCGGCCGGGAGCAAGCTCGCGATGCCGAGCTGGCGGCCGAGCCATCCGGACGCGAAGCTGCCGGCGATCGCGCCGAAAGTGCCGCCGGCACTGATACGGGCGAAGAGCCGCTTCCCCTGGCGGCCGCTCACGAGCGTGCCGATCGCCGTCCAGAAGATGACGAGCGCCACCGCGTCGATCTGCTTGGCCGCGATCACGAGGAGCACGAACGCGCTCGTGACGTTCCCGATGACGAGCACCCAGAGCGGGATCAGCGAGAGACCGAGGAGCCCGAGCGCCACGACCAGGAGACGGCGCGGCTCGTAGCGGGTCGCGAGCCGGCCGACGATGAAGGTCGTCCCCGTCAACAGAACGGAGTTGAGGAGGAACACCCACGGCAGGTGATCGACGCCGACGCGCTTCAGGAAGAACGTCTCGGCGACGTTCGACACCGAGATCGATGCCGAGGACATCAGGAAGAGCGCGGCAGCGCTCCAGAGGAGCACGCGCTCCTCGCCGCGCTCGATCCCGAGCGCCCGCACGAGGCGCGCGGCCGGTCGCGTCGAGGAAGAGGTCGCGGGCGCGTGCGTGTGCGGTGCTCCTACGCGGCCTTCGCGTCGGATCGCGGCCCGGGGAGACGATCGTGCTCGCGCACGATCACGATCGCGCTGGCGAGCCACACGATCGTCAGCGCCACGTTCACGAGGAAGAAGTCGCGCGTCGAGAGCGCGAGCATCTGGACGCCGAGGAGTACCGTCAGCGCGGCACACCCGTCGCCGAGGCGCACGAACAGCGAGTCGACCACGGGCTTGGCCTTGTATTTCATCTCGGCGGTCGTCGGGATCCACAGCACCTGGCGGGCCGTGTTGTTGATCGAATAGTCGACGCTGTTCTCGGCCACCTTCATGATGCGGACCATCCAGAGCACGGGCAGGATCGCCATCGACGAATACGACACGAGCGCGATTCCCGGTAGCAGCAGAAAGAGCGCGCCGAATCCTCCGTACGCCAGAAGCCGCGAGGCCACCAGCGCCTGGAGGACCAGCGCGGCGACGTTCACCCAGAAGTAGAAGTTGCCATAGAAGGCGGCCGTCTGCTCCCGGACGAACGCGATCGTCTCGGCCTCACCCGTGATTCCGCGTGCCTGGCGCTCGCCTTCGAGGGCTTCCTGCACGACGCGGAACAGCAGATTTTCGCCGTTCGTGTTGACCCAATTGGTCACGAGGGCGACCAAGGCCGCGGCGAGCAGGTAGCGATGGCGGAAGACGAACCCGATCGCGCCGTGACCGTCGCCCTCGCCGGCTGCTTTCGTGGATCGCCGCCGGTCGGCGCGCGTCGTCCCGAGCGGACCGCGGGCGTCGGCCACGCGCGTCAGGGCGATCGACGCCGCGAGCGGAATGTTCGCGAGGAGCAACAGCGTGCCGCTGTCGAACCACTGCGACTTCACGAGTTGCTCGGTGAGGAACGACCCGGTTGCGGCACCGGCGGTGGCTCCGATGCCGATCATCGGCAGAAGTCGGCCTCCGCGCTCGTCGGAATAGAGGTCGGCGGCGAAGGCCCAGAACTGCGCCACGATGAAGACGCCGAACATCCCGACCCAGAGGTAGAACGCGATGCCTGCGCCCGGCAGGTTCGCCAGGATGAATCCCGGTTGCGCCATCCAGAACCCGACGAGGCACACCATGCAGACGAGCGTCGCGCGGGTGATGAGGGTGCCGCGCGGCCAGCGCGCCGAGAGCCGGCCGTACATCGAGACGATCCCCACCAGCACCAGGCTCTGCCCGAAGCTCGAGTACGCCTTCACCTCCATCTTCGAGAGACCGGCGATGTCCGAAACCGCGATCCAGCTCTCGCGAAGCGGCTTGATGAAGTAGTAGGCGCAGAGGATCAAGAAGACGTTGAGGAACAGCAGAATTCCCGTCGGACCCTCGCCGGCACGGATGTCCGTGAACACCCGCAAGCCGCGTTCGAGCATCGATAGCCGGGTCCGTCGTTCCTGCACGCCACCTCCCCGCCGCTCGATGCGCACGTCGCACGATCAGCCGGGTGTTTCCTCTACGACGGCGACGGGACGGTGACAAAGGGCGCCGGCGCTCGGTTGTGGCCGTAGAAGGCCGATGCTACCTTGCCCGGCGGTCGCAACACGTTTCCGCAGCTCTCCACGAAGGAAGGAACATTCATGGGCGGTAAGTCACGGACCTCCGTCACCAAGCGCCAGAAGGAACAAGCTCGGGCGCAGCGGCGCCAGAGCAAAGCCATGAAGCGCGAGCAGCGGGCAAGCGAAAAGGCCGAGCGCCCGCAGGGCGCAGACGGCGAGGATCCGGACATCGCCGGCATCGTGCCGGGCCCCCAACCGCATCCCTTCCTCGACGAGCTCGAGCAAGAGCCCGGCGAAGACGAGACCGAGAACCCGTAGCTCGATCGCGATGCGCTAGTACCCGATGGCGTAGGACGGCATGCGGCGGCTGACCTCGCCGCGCGGATCGGCGCCGCCGCGCAGTACGTCGTGGCGTTCGTCGACGCGGATGCACAGCACGTCGCCCGCGACCCAATCGTCGTCGAGGGCGACGACGTGCCCGCGGCGCGAGAGCTCGGCGCGCACGGCCTCCGGAAACCGGCTTTCCAGACGGAGCCCGCCCGGAACCGCATGGTGTGGGTAGAAGCTCGACGGGAAGTGCACCGAGGAGAATCGCGGCGCCTCGATCGCGTCCTGCACGTCCATTCCGAAGAGCACTTGGTTCAGGAAGACCTGGAGCGACCACTGGTCCTGCTGATCGCCGCCTTGGGTGCCGAGCACCATGGCCGGCGCGCCGCCGCGCGTGACGAGGGTCGGTGTGAGCGTCGTCCGTGGTCGCTTGCCGGGAAGGAGCGCATTCGGATGGCGCGGATCGAGGTAGAACGTCTGGAGGCGCGTGCCGAGCGGGAACCCGACGCCGGCGATCACGGGTGAGGTCGGGATCCACGCGCCGCTCGGCGTGAACGACGCCATGTTCCGACGGGCGTCGACGGCGGCGACGTAGACCGTGCCGCGGCTCCAGTCGCGGGCCGCGAAGATTTCCTCGCCCTCGAGCAGCGCGCGGCCGCGGCGCGGGTCGCCCGGGCGCTGGGCGAGCGACGCCTGCGCACGATCGACGAGTGCCCGGCGGACGTCCGCGTACGCCGGCGAGAGGAGGCCCGTGAGCGGGACGTCGACGAAGCCCGGATCACCGTAGAACTGCTCGCGATCGGCGAACGCGAGCTTCGCGACCTCGGTCACGAGATGCACATAGTCAGCGCCGTTGTGCTCGAGCGCCCCGAGATCGAGGCCGGCAAGCAACGCCAGTTGCTGGAGGAAAACGGGCCCCTGGCTCCACGGCCCGCATTTGTGGACGACCCAGTCGCCGAACCCGAGCGACACGGGCGTGCCGATCTCGCTTCGATACTCGTGCAGATCGTCGAGGCCGAGCAGCCCGCCGTGCTCCGTCGCATGCGCGACGATCCGCTCGGCGATCTCCCCGCGATAGAAGGCGTCGCTCGCTGCCTGGAGCCCGTGGCTCCGTCCGTGACGGAGCGCGGCGTCCTCGGCGGCGATCATGAGGCGGAAGGTGCGGGCGAGGTCGGGGTTCGTGATGCGTGCGCCGACGTCCGGGAGCTCGCCGTCGCGCAGGTAGACCGCCGCCGACGTCGGCCACGTC
>DAIQBH010000212.1:0-10232 GCA_036781285.1 Thermodesulfobacteriota bacterium
ACCAACTGCCGCCGGGGCATTACCTGAAGTGGAGGAACGGCGCGATCGACGTCATCTACGAGGCGACCGGCGTCTCGGCGCTCGCCGTCGACGCGCTCGCCGTGCTCGGCGCGAACGGCGTCTGCGTGCTGACCGGTGTTCCCGGCCGCCATCCGGCGCCGATCACCGTCGACACCGATCGGGTGATGCGCGGCATGGTGCTCCAGAACCAGGTGCTCCTCGGCTCGGTGAATGCCAGCCGCGAGGATTTCGAGGCCGCGGTGCGGAGCCTGGGCGCTTTCCGCGCCCGCTGGCCGCGCGCGCTCGAGGCGCTGATCACGGGACGGTTTCCGATCGAGGCCTACGCCGGGCAGCTCCTCGCGCAGCCCGCGGACGCGATCAAGAATGTCCTCACACCCGCCTGACGACGGCGAGTGGCTCGAGGCCGACGGCCTCGGCGGGTTCGCCTCGGGGACCGTCTCCGGAATTCGGACCCGCCGCTACCACGCGCTGCTGCTCGCCGCGACGACGCCGCCGACCGGCCGCCTCGTCCTCGTCAACGGCTGCGAGGAATGGGTCACGATCGACGGTCGCCGCGAGGCGCTCAGCACCGAGCGCTACGCGCCGGACGTCGTGCACCCCGACGGCGCGCGGCGGATCGTCGACTTCACGCCCGAGCCGTGGCCGCAGTGGACCTACCGTCTCGACGACGGCACCCGCATCGAGCGCGAGGTCGTCGTCCGCCACGGGACGCCGCTCGTCCTGATCGCGTGGCGGCTGGTCGAGCGCGGGCCGCGCCGCGAGCCCGGCGCGGGGCCGTCGGTCACGCTCAGCGTGCGGCCGTTCCTCTCGGGGCGCGACTATCACGCGCTGCACCACGAGAACCCGAGCGTCGACCTCCACCCGACGATCGACGGCGAGCGCGTGCGGTGGCAGCCGTATGCCGGCGTCCCCGCGGTCGTCGCGATCGCGAACGGGCACTACGCGCACGCGCCCGACTGGTATCGCCGCTTCCTCTACGCGGAAGAGCAGGCGCGCGGCCTCGACGCCGTCGAGGACCTGGCCGTCCCCGGCGTCTTCTCGTTCGATCTGACGCGTGGGGAGGCGGTGCTGCTGCTCACCGTCGAGCGCGCCGAAGCGGCGGCCGACGTCGGGCGCCAGGCGTTCGCGCGCGCGTGCGAGCTGCGCGCGGTCGAGCGCCGGCGTCGCGCCGCGTTCGGCACGCGGCTCGAGCGAAGCGCCGACGCTTATCTCGTGGCGCGCGGCCCAGGAAAGACGATCGTCGCCGGCTATCCGTGGTTCACGGATTGGGGTCGCGACACGTTCATCGCGCTTCGCGGCCTCTGCCTCGCGACCGGACGGCTCGACGACGCGCGGGCCATCCTCCTCGCGTGGGCGGGCGCGGTGACGGACGGGATGCTGCCGAACCGCTTTCCCGATCACGGCGACGTGCCCGAGCTCAACGCCGTCGACGCCGCGCTCTGGTTCGTCGTCGTCGCCGACGAATACGTGCGGGCGCGTGCCGCCGCGGGCGAGCTCGTGCCGGATGCCGACGAGGCGCGACTGCGGGCGGCGGTCGACGCCATCCTCGCCGGTCACGCGGCCGGCACGCGCTACGGCATCCGCGTCGATGCCGACGGCCTTCTCGCCGCGGGCGAGCCGGGGGTCCAGCTCACGTGGATGGACGCCAAGGTCGGCGACTGGGTCGTGACCCCGCGGATCGGGAAGCCCGTCGAGGTGCAGGCGCTCTGGCTGAACGCCCTCCACGTCGGCAGCCGCTTCTCGGAACGCTGGCGCGAGCTCCTGCTCCGGGGCGCCGCGAGCTTCCGCGAGCGCTTCTGGAACGACGCCGCCGGCGGGCTCTACGACGTCGTCGATTGCGACCACCGGCCCGGCGTCGTCGATCCCGCGTTCCGGCCGAATCAGATCTTCGCGGTCGGCGGCCTGCCGCTGGCGCTCCTCGAAGGCGAGCGGGCGCGCCGGCTCGTGGACAACGTCGCCGCGCGTCTCTGGACGCCGCTCGGACTCCGCTCCCTCGCGCCGGGCGAGCCGGGCTATCTCGGGCACTATGCCGGCGGGGTGCGCGAGCGGGATGCCGCGTATCATCAGGGGACCGCCTGGCCCTGGCTCCTCGGCGCGTTCGTCGAGGCGTGGGTGCGCGTGCGCGGCGCGACGCCGGACGCGAAGCGCACGGCGCGCGAGCGTTTCCTCGTGCCGCTCTGGCGCCATTTGGAGACGGCCGGGCTCGGTCACGTGTCGGAGATCGCCGACGGCGACGCCCCGCACGCGCCGCGCGGCTGTCCGTTCCAGGCGTGGTCGGTCGGCGAGACGCTTCGTCTCGACCGGATCGTCCTCGCCTGATGCGGTCGCGGCGGGGTTCAGGCGCTCGGGTGGCCGAGGCGCTGCGGGCACACGCCCGCCAGGGCGCCGGCGAGCTCTTTCACCCCGACCGGCTTCTGGAGCCAGGCGGCGATCCCGGTCGCCTCCGCGCGCGCCGGATCGGGTGTCTCGGCCGACACGAAGATCACGGGGATCGCCGCGACTTCGAGCGCGCTCTTGCGGAGCTCTTCCCAGACTTGCCAGCCGTCCATGCCCGGCATGCGGATGTCGAGGAGGAGCGCGCAGGGGCGGAGGCCGCGCTCCAGCAGGTTCAACGCTTCGCGCCCCGAGCTCACGGCGTGCGCGACCACGTCGGCGAGCGTGAGGCTCAGCGTGAAAGCGTCGAGGATGTCGGCGTCGTCGTCGATGATCAGAACGGTGTGGCGGTGCGGACGCACGCGCTGATTGTCGAAACGCGACGCGAGTTAGGCAAGGTCCGTCGCTTGCGCGACCGGAAGGGTCGCGGTACGTAGCGAGCCCATGCGGATCGTGGGTGCGGTGGTCGTCGGGATCCTGCTGCTCAGCACGGCGTTCGACGCGCGCGCGGACGAGCCGAAGCGCGAGCGCAGCGAGAAGTGCCTCGAGATCTGCAACTTCGATTTCGAGAAGTGCAGCGAGCGCGAAGGGCCGAAGGGCCACGGCCGCTGCAACATCGACGCCGTGCGCTGCAAGAACGCGTGCCCGTTCGAGACCATGGAGGAGCCCGCGGTGCCGACCGCGAAGAGTCATCAGCGCTGCGTCGACCGTTGCCGCGAGACCTACGAGAGCTGTCTCGGGAAGGTGGAGAACAAGGCCGGAGGCAACTGCGCCGCCGAGGACATGCGCTGCGAGAAGGCGTGTCTGCCGCCGCCCGAGGTCGCCGCGGTACCGCCGGGCGGTGCGGCGGTGGACGGCGCGCAGCCCGCGCCGGCGGCGCAACCGCCGCCGAAGGCGAAGCGGCGCCGCGCGGCTCGCGTCGAGGGCCAGGCGGCGCCGGCTCCCGCCCCCGCGCCGGCCGCAGCGCCGGTCGTCGAGCGCGTCGAGACGCCGCCGCCCACCGTCCGGAGCGAGGCCGCGGCGCCCGCGGAGGCGCCGGTCCCACCGGCCGCGGCGGCGCGCCCGGCGCAAGCGGAGCGTGGCTTCTTCGGCAAGCTCGGCTGCTTCTTCGTCGCCTGCGATCCCCCGGGCTCGACTCCGTGTCTCCAGCAGTGCGGGGTCGATTACGACGAGTGTCAGCCGCGTGAATCGAAGCGTGGCGGCGAATGCAGCACGCGCCTCATGCACTGCCGAAAGGCGTGCAGCGAGGCCGCCCCGGCCCGCTAGCCGGCGTCGCCGAACACCTAGCCTCGGGCACCCTCGACCGCACCCCGTCGGACACTAGACCCGCGCTTCCTCGCGTTGCGAAACGTCGGTCGCGCCGTTCCTCACGAAGACGTCGCGCGCGCGCGCCTGCTGCACGGCGCTCGCCGTGTGCACCGAGATCAAGAAGTTGCCGCTTCGGAGCTTGCTCTCGTAGAGCTTCGCTTCGAATTCCGGGACGGCGTATCCGACGAGGGCACCGCACAGACCGCCGACGGCCGCGCCGGCGGTGGCGGCGCTCAGGGTCGCGAGAATCGGCCCCGCGGCGACGAGCGCGCCGAGACCGGGAACGGCGATCGCACCCACGCCCGAGAGCCACCCGACCGTCCCGCCGACGAGCGCGCCGGTGCCGAGTCCCGTCGAGGCGCCCTCCGGCGCCTTCGAATCGGACTCGTGGGCGCGCTCGCGGTCGTCGTGCGCGTCCGAGAACAGGATCGAGATCGACTGCTCCGCGAACCCCGCATCGCGGAGGTCGCGCACGATGCGTTCGGCGCGCGCCGCGCCGTCGGCGATCGCGAAGACGGCCTGCGACATCGACTACCTCACGTGGTCAGTCGTTGTCGTTGTCATTGTCGTTGTCGTTGTCGCTCGTGGTCGTGACGGTCTCCGTCCGCTTCTTCACGACCGGCGGGTCCTGCGTGATCGTCCGCTCCTCGACGACGCGCTCGCGCGGCGGCGGGGCGACGACGGCGTCCGATTCGACGGTGCGCTTCTCGATGACGGTTTCGTCGGCGAAGGCGAGCGCCGATACCGCGATCACGGCGGCGGCGGCGAGCATGCTGTTGGCGAAGATGCGGTTCATGGAAGTCTCTCCTTTTCGATGAGCGGCGGGTTCAGGCCGCGTCGGACTCGTCGTCCTCGGCGGCGGGGAGTCGAAGTGCGACGTCGTTGATGACGCGACGCACGCCGGGGACCTCGATTGCGAGATCGAAGGCGTGCGCTGCGGTCGCGGCGTCTTCCGCGACGCCGATCAATCGCACGACGCCGTCGTAGACGCTGTCGATGGTGACGATGTTGCCGCGGAGCTCCGGCGCATGGCGCAACCGTGCCGCCACCGCGGTGCGAATCTCGGCGTCGCTGCCGCCCGGCCGGAGGCAATGCTTCCCGCGCACGCGGATCTGGTTCGATACGCCGGCGCCGCCCGTCCAGTCGCGCACCGCGGCTTCGGCCTGCGCCCGCGCCGCCTCGGTCGCGACGTCGCCGGCGAGAATGACGCTGCCGCGAATGGCCTCGACGGTGACGTTCGACAGCGCGGAGCGTCCGATGGCGAGCAGTGCGAAGCGCGCCCGCGCAGCCGTCCAAGCGTCGACGAATGGCGCGAAGACCGCGGTAGCGTAGCTCGCCGGCTCGGAGCCTTCCTCTCTCGTAGTCGCCTGTCTCGTCATCGCGTCCACGAGGATCGACTAGGGCAGGATCCATGCCACCCGGAATCCCTCTGCCGTCGCAGGGCTGGCCATATCGCGGCGTGTCAGCACTACATGCGCTGTAAGAATTTCAGCGTCACGTCGCCCGACGCGATGAGTGGACGGGTCGGAAGTCCGCCATTCATGCGACCCTGGCGACGGCCCGGGTCACCGGAGCAGGGCATGCGACTTGCTCAAAGCCACTCGCGATGCCCAACAGAGCGGTGAGTCTCGACGACGACGTCCGCCCAGCGGTCGAGGCGCATGCGGAACCGAGCGCCGTCTCGGCGGCCGAGCGCGCCGTCGAAGCCGCGCAGAAGATCGCGGTCGAACGGCTCGAGCTCATGCGGCTCGAGTTCATGGACGGGGTGGCCGGGCTCATGCAGCGGGCGGGACTTCTGCTCGCCGCGGGCCTCGTCGCGATCCTCGGCTGGTGCGGCCTCGCGGCCGCAGTGGTGGTGCTTCTCGCGGAGCGTATCCCGCTCGCGGCCGCGATCGCCCTCGTCGCCGGGACCCACGTGTTGCTGGGCGTCGTGCTCGGCGTCGCCGCGACGTCGATGACCAGGAGGAAGGCGACGTGAACGACATGGATGCCGAAACGGTCGACGTGGAGAGCGGTCCCCCGCCTCTCGTCGACGAGAAAGAGTCGCTCCGACAATCCATCGAGCGCAGCGAGGCCGAGCTCCGGGAAGCGGTCGAAGAGCTGACGGCGGCCGTCAAGAGCGAGGTGACGCTCAGCGGCCAGATCACCGAGAGGCCGTTGGCGTGGGTTGCCGGCGGGTTTGCAGTCGGCGTCCTGCTCGCGTGGCGACGCTGAGTCACCGAACGAAAGGAGACACGAGATGGCAACGACGAAATCGGCAACCGCGAGCGGCACGCTGGCCGACACCGCGGACGAGATGCGAAGCGAGATCCAGGATCTCGACCAGCGGCTCAAGGTGTTCGTGAAGGAGCGGCCGATCATGGCGCTGCTGAGCGCCGTCGCCGCCGGCTATCTGGTCGGGCGCATCCTGCGCCGGCACGCGTGAGGAGGACGTCATGCCTTCGGCAGTTCGTGACGGTGGTCGGATCGAACGGATCCAGTCCAAGGGGCAGCGCGTGCGTCAGGAGATGAGCGGCTTCACCGCCGAGCTCGAGGGTGCGCTCGGTGATTTCGAGCGTGTGGTCCGCGACCAGTTGGCCAAGCGTCCGTATGCGACGCTCGGGGCCGCGTCGGGTATCGGGTACGTGCTCGGGGGAGGAATCCCCGTCGCGCTCGGGCGAATGCTCTTCGCGATGGGCGGTCGGCTCGCGTTCGTGATGATGGCGCAACGTTTGCGCGAGGGCCTCGCCGAGGCAGCGTCCTCGTCCAACCAGGCAGAGCAGGAGAAGGAGTGAGGACCATGACGAATCTCACCATGAAGGATCTGATCGACGCGTTCGCCGGGGCAAAGGAAACGGCGCGCGACACCATGCCGACCCGCGAGCAGCTGTTGAGCTCGTTCGGCGTGAAGCCTGCGGACGACATGATGTCGTCCTTCGGCATCTTCGCCGCCGGCATCGTGCTCGGCGCCGGACTCGCCGTCCTCTTCACGCCGCGTCCCGGATCCGAGGTGCGCGAGGCGATCGGCGAGAAGATCAGCAATCTGCGGACGGCATCGGCCGCCGACGCCTGATCCCGGGTTCGATCGATCGCGAAGCGACCGGCTCGGAGGCACGACGGGCGGCGCACCCCGCGCGGGTGCGCCGCCCGTTCTCATGGCGTCGCGCTGGCGAGGGAGATCAGTCGCCGGGCAGCGCGCGGTTGATCGTCCGTCCCGTATGCTCGATCGCGTCCCCGGCCCGATCGGCCGCGTGGTCGATGTGGTGCCCGGCGTGCGCCGCCGGTCCATCCCCGTGATGGCGATGGTGGTGATGATGACACGCGGCGAGCGAGAGTCCGGCCGTCACGAGTATGGCCGCCGCGAACGCGCGGCTGAGAGTGTGGCGCATGGCAATCCTCCTCGTAGGAAATCGGAAACGAGAATGATGGAAAGCGAGATGCATGCCAGACCCTCGACACCGTGTTTGCGCGGAGTCGCCGACGTGCGTGCGTTCCGCGTGTAGAAACTGCAAGTGAATGTGCGCGCGCCGCGCTCGGTGCGGCCCCACATACGGTGAACGGTCGTGAAATCCCGGCGCACCGCGTTGGCACGGCCCTCGCTTTACGAATCCTCGAGATCGTGAAGAGGAGGGAGATGCTCATGCCGCTCACCATCAACCGTCGTCCTCGTATCCGCGTCGGCGATCACACGTGCCCGACCTGCGGAGGTCCGGGCCGCTTCTACCGCGTCGGCCGGAGTAGCCGCGTGCAGACCCTCTGCTTCAGCTGCCGCACGCACGGTACGCTGCTGACCGCCGCTCCTCGCCGCCCGCGCACTCCCCAGGCCGCGTAGCGCTCACGCGGCCGCGCAGCGCTCACGCGTTCGCGCGGGCCTCGGCCTCGAAGCCCGGGAGGATCGCCCGGAAGAACGCGTTCTGGATCAAGCGCAAAACCAGTTGCAGCGTCCCGACCTTCGGATTGTCGACCGGTCCACTGATCGTCGCCTTGGTCGCGACCGCGTCGCGCGGCGGGTTCTCGAGCAGCCGCGCCACCCCGCCGACCAGACCCTCGTAGATCTGGTGCAGCACGCCTTCCCCGGCGTCTTGCCGCCGGTCGTACACTTTCATGTCCGTGAAGAAGGGCTTCACGTAACCCTCGATGCGCTGGTCCTCGATGTCGAGCTCGGAGTTGAAGCTGAACGTGCCGGCCGTCACGTCGAAGTTGCCGTAGGCACGGAAGAGGTCGTTCATGGCCACCATGTCGGTGTCGTCGATCTGGATCGCGATGTCGAAATTCGGTCCGGACGTTTCCGGCCGGAACGTGAAGCTCGCTTTGGTGGCGCCGGATCCCATGAAGCGGCCCGTCAGCTCGCCCGTCGTGGGGGGACGTTTGGCGTGGTTGCTCAGGTTGTTCACGACGAGCTTGGCCTGGTCGAGGACGAGCGTGTAATCGGGATCGGCCAGCTCGTTGATGAAGCGGACGCGTCCCCGTTCGGCCTGGAACTTCCGGACGACCAACAGCACCCCGGGATCGTTGCTGACCTCGGCGGCGGCATCCGCCGTCTTCTCGCGCAGTTTCTCCGCCGCGGCGGCGTTCGCGGCGCGGCTGATGTACGCGGCATCCAGATCGCGCACCGTAACCTGGTGCACGTCGGCCGTCTTGACCGTCGGGCTCATCTCGATGTCGCTCGCGAGCGATAGCTTCCCTTTCGACACCGTCAGATTGTAGCGCTCCGCGACCGGTCTGAACGGATCGAGGGGCGCGTCGTCGATCTGAAACTCGCCCTTCACGCCGGCATAGGGAGCGGCCATGAAGTCCGCGTTCCCTTCGAACGCGAAGCTTCCCGACTCGAAGATGCGGCCGTTCGCCCACACCTCGGAAGGATAGGTGCGTTCGCGCGAGCGGATGTTGCGGATGTTCGTCGCGCGGAAGTCGACCCGATCGATCTTCAGGGGCTTCGACTTCTTGTTCTCGATGTACGTGATCTCGCCGTCGTCGATCACGAACTCGTTGATCTTGAGCGGATAGATCGACTCGAGCGCCTGCTGCCACCCGCGCTCGTCGACGGGCGTCTTGTCCTTCGCCTCGGTCTCGACGTGGGTGCGGTCCACGTGGATCTTCGGCCGATCGAACTTGACGTCGGCGACGAGGCGGAGCGAGAGGAGCGCGCGCCACTGCACGCTGGCGTCGAGCCGCGGGAAATCGGCGACCGGCGGCTTCGGGTGCTTTTCCTGAACGATTTGGGTGTCCTTCAACGTGATGGAGAAGCCGAAGGGGTGGAATCGCGCGGCGCGAATGGTGGCGCCGTAGCCGACGAGGTTCGCGTTCAGCTGTGCTTCGAGGCGGCGGCGGAGCGGCTCGTCGAGCAGGAACGAGACGGCATAGACGATCAGGAGGAGCGCGACGACGGTGCCGAGCAGGATGCGCCGTCCACGCGTGGCGGGGAGGAACGACCGCAAGGAACGCATGCAATGCGCGCCGCAGATTCCGTGCCACGGAGCCGCCGTGTGCGGACGCCGACGTTGCCGCTCGCCGCGTAGCACTTTGTAGAGAGGCACCGGTCATTCGGGGGCGACCTCGGGAAAAGCCGCGCCCCACGGGAGATCCTTCGGTGGCACGCGACCCGCTACTCAGACGTCAGAAGCCGACTTCGTGGCTTCCCCACATAACGAAGGAGGAATCTCATCATGGCAGAACAGAAGCGCGGTCAGACGGGTCAGGGCGGTCAGCAGGGTCAGCAGAAGAACCGCGACGATCAGAGCCAGCAGCGCAAGCAGGGCAATCAGCAGGGCAATCGGCAGCAGGATCAGCGCGACGACGAGCGTTGAGACGCTCGACAGCGCTGGTAGGGGGCGGCTCCACACGGGGTCGCCCCTTTTTTTGTGCGGAATTCCGGCGGCGTGGTCTCGAGCCTCAGAGGTGCGGCAGCACCTCCCGTTCGTAGAAGGCGAGAAACCCCTCCTGATCGGCCCCGATCTGATGCACGTAGACGTGGTCGAAGCCGGCGTCGACGTACTCCGCGATGCGCGCTCGGTGCTCGGCGGGATCGGCGCTGCACAGCACCTCTTTCGCCACGTCCTCTTCGCGGACGTGCTCGCACGCGGCCTCGAACAGGTTCGGCGTCTTGATTTCCCACGTGAGGCCGCCCGAGAGGCAGGTCTGCGGCCAGATGCGGTGCGCGGTCGCGCGCGCTTCGGCGTCGGTCGCCGCCCAACAGACGGTGAGTCCGCCGTAACGCGGCTTTCCGCGGCCGCCGGCCGAGGCGAACTGCTTCACGACGTCGGCGTCGGGTGAGGTGGACACGAGGCCGTCGCCGGCGCGGCCCGCGAGCGCGGCCGCATTCTCGGCGCTCGCCGCGAGGTGGATCGGCGGCGGCGTGTCGGGGCGCGTGTATAGCCGCGCTTGATCGACGGTATAGTATTTTCCCCGATGACTCGTCAGCTCGCCCTTCCAGCATTCGCGAATGACGGCAACGGCTTCTTCCAGCATTTCGAGCCGCTGGCCGGAGGTGGGCCACCATTCACCCGTCACGTGCTCGTTGAGATTTTCCCCGGCGCCGAGGCCGAGGAAGA
>DAIQBH010000213.1:0-10216 GCA_036781285.1 Thermodesulfobacteriota bacterium
GCGGTGCGAGATGCCCGTCCAGCCGGTGTCGAGAATCGAGGCCGGATCCTCGGCGTCGCCGGAGAAGGTGACGGTCGACGGGCACGCGCAGGTGCAGCCGCCGGTGCAGGTGAAGGCCGGACCGCAGGAGCCACCGGTCGCGGTTCCGTCGCAGAACTCGCCCGGCTGGATCTGGTTGTCGCCGCAGACGCCCGGCGTGGCCGTGACGGTCGGACCGACCGTGAGGGTCGGCGTCGGCGTCGGGATCGGCGTCGCGGTCGCCGTCGGCGTCGGCGGCGCGATCAGGCACTCGGCCGGATAGGCAGCCCCCTCGCTCGTCGCGGCCAGGCGATCCGCGCAATCGACCTTGAACTCGGTGACGCAGGTGGTGCAGTTGCCGACGTCGATCAGGGTGTCGACGGTGGTGTTGCACGCCGGCTGCGACTCGGGCTTCACCGCGAGGCAGGTCGCCGGCAGGCCGATGGTCGCGTTCGTCTGTCCGAGGCAGGGCTTGGCGAGCGACGTCACGAGCTTCGAGCGGGCCTTGTCGATCGCGGCCTGGGCGTCGGCCGGGCAATTCGCGGGCTTCTTGACCTTCGTGCCCCAGCACTTCCCGAGCGCCTTCGACTTGGCCGCGAAGAACGCCGCGCCGGCCTTGCCGAGCGCCGCCTGGCACTTGTTGAGGGTCTTGTTGCCGACGCTCGAGGCGCGTCCGGGCGGGTAATACAGCGCGACGGCCTGCTCCACCGCGGCTTCGCCGACGCACGCGAGGCAGTCGTCGATGTCGCCGCAGTTGGCGATCGCGTTCGTGCAGCCCTTGCCCTCGAAGTCGGGGCAGGCGTTCGGCCAGCCGATCTCGGCCAGGGTAGGCTGCGTGCCGTCCGCGTCCTCGGTCGCGCAGGTCTTGTCCTTGCCGCCGCACGCCTTCGTGACGGAGCTGTCGAGCTTGGTGCGGGCCTTCGCGATGCTCGCGTCGACCTTGGCCTGGTCGCACACCTTGCCCTTCAGCTTCGCGTCCTCGCACTTCTGGAGGATCTTCATCTCGGCTTGGACGAAGGCTCCCCCGGCCTTGATGATGCCGGCGGAGCATTTGTCGATGACCTTTGGTTCCGCCGCGGTCGCGGTTCCGGCCATGGCGCAGAGACCGAGGAGCGCGACGAGCGTCGTTCGAGCGAGCCGAGAGTACATGTGTTCCCCTTTCGTGTCGGGACAGGCACGCGTCCAGAGGCGTCGTACGACCTCGTTCGCGCGCGTAACTCGTTTTAGGTGAAGCAAATTCACCGCTACCAACGGGTAATGATTCGTGTCAAGCGAGCGTCTCGGATACGGCGTTCGCTACGAAATCTGTTCGCCCGAACGTCGTGGATCGACGCTCCGACGCGTGGTGTCGTGACGTTCGATGAGGCGTTCAACCGAGCTCTTCGTCGATGACGGCCTTGAAGTTCTCGAGCGGTTGCGCGCCCTCCAGCCGCCGGCCGTTGATGAAGAACGTCGGCGTCGAGCTCGCGCCGACGGCCGCCGCTTCCTCGAGGTCCTTCTCGACGCGCGGCAGCGCCGTCTTGCCCTCGTAGCACTGCGTGAACTTCGCCACGTCGAGCTCGGCGCTCTTGGCGAGCTCGGTGACCCGGGACTTCAGGTTGTCCTGATTCAGCTCGCGCTGCGCCTTGAAGATCCCGTGGTACATCTTCCAGAACCCGTCGCCGCTCTGGTCGCCGGCGCACTCGGTCGCGAGCGCGGCGCCCTCGGCCCACGGGTGGATGCTCTTCAGCGGCAGATGCTTGAAGAAAAGGCGGACCTTGCCTTCGTACTCGGGCATCACCTGCTCCTCGAGGATCTGATACCCGCGCGAGCAAAAGGGGCACTGGAAGTCCGAGAACTCGACGATCGTGACCTTGGCGTCCGCCGGACCACGGGCGTGCCGTCCGGTCAGGTCGATGCGCTTCATCGTCGCTTCGAGCGGGTCGACCGTGAGATCCGTGACCTCGCCGCTGATGAAGTACTTGCCGTCGGGCGAGACCAGGAAGGGAATCGACTGCTTGCTCCCGTTGGCGTCGACGTCCAGGACGCCTTTGTTCCATCCCGGAACCTCGGACGGCTGGATGCCGCGCGCCTCGAGCGTGATGCCCGGGGTCACGCTCTTGGTGAAGAACTCCTCGATGCGTTTCGCCACCTCGTCCGGCTTGGCCGCCGGGGCGGGTGACGCGACGGGAGCGCTGGTCGTGGGGGTCGGTGGCGCGCTGCACGACACGGCTGCCAGCAGCGCGCCGGCCACCAGGCCGGTCGCTCCCGCGCCGACCTTCACTGAGCCTTCTTTTCGGACTCCGCCTTCTGCGCCTTCGGCGGATCGGTGAGCCGGAACATCTTGAAGCCGCCCTTCATGTCGATCGGAATGGGGAAGGGTGCGGCGGTCATGATCGCGCGCACGTGGCCGCCCTCGATCACCTTGTCGCTCACTTTGTCGGCGCCGTAGATGATGATGTTGCGGTTCGCCTGACCCGGCGACGCGATCAGCGCGGCGTCACCGGAAATCACGAACTTCGCATTCTTCGTCTTGTCGTCCTGGAGCATGCCGCCTTCCAGGTATTTGTTCTCGAGGACCTTCCACTGGATGCGTGAGTACTCGCTCTTCTCGCGGCGCTTCAGCGTCTTCCAGGACGACTTGAGGGTCGCGAGGTCCTTCTCCGTCGGCTCCCACGGGACCTCTTCCTTGTTGGCCTTGTCGATCGAGTCCTGGACGGCCTTCGGCAGCTCGACGTCGAGCAGCTTCACGTTGACGTCGTCGTGCAGGTCGACGACGCTATCCGGGGCTTTCGGGATGCCGTAGCTCAGCACCTTGGGCTCGAGCGGCGTCTCGCCGCTGGCGGCCGGCTTCGGATCCTTCGCCGCCTTCATCTGCTCTTCGGCGAGGATCTTGGTCGCCTTGTCGATGGCGGCCTGCTTCTGGGCCTTCTCGTCGTCGCGGCCCTTCTGGGCCTCGGCGGTCGTGAGATGCTCGATCGTGAAGACGTAGCCGACCGTGAACGGCCGGATGCTCGCCGCCTTGGGCGACGGGGCGGGCGACGGCCCCGGGCTCCCCTCGGTCCCTCTCGGGAACTCGATGCGGTTCACTACGAACCAGGTTCCCGTCAGACGCGGCGTGATCTCGCCCGAGGTTTCGGTGCTCTGGGGGAAGGCGAAACCGGTTGCCGGGGCGAGAGCCACCGAGAACGTCAATGCGGCGATGACGGCGAGCCCGCGCCAGATCTGACGATCGTTCATGTGTGATGCCTCCTTGGGGTTCGGCGGAAAGGCGGTTTTGTTACCAACGGTCATTTGGGGAATCAATACGACTTGGCCGATACACGAAGGGCCGGCAGCCCCGTGAGGCTGCCGGCCCTTCGTCAACGGAAACGACGGGAAAGGCCGGTTAGAAGCCGACCTCGATCGTCGTCGACGGCTGCGTGATGGCGCCCGGTCCGGGGAGACCGGCCACGCTGTCGACCGCAGGCTCACCGGTCGCCGTGATGCAGAAGATCGCGGCGGACGTGCGATCCGGAGTTCCAGGAGCACCCGCCCGTTCGATCGTGGGATTGACGAAGCACTGGCGCTGAACCGCGATGCAGGTCTCGCCTACCTCGCAGAACGGGCACACGGGAGGTGCGCAATCGGCATCGACCTCACACGACAGGAAGGTGTTCACCGAGCACGTCGTGCTTTGCGGGCCGGTGGTGCAGAGACCTTCCTGCGCCGAGTCGGTATCCGACGGGTTCAGGCGGCAATCCGCCTTGTGGCAGAAGCCTCCGGGCTCGCATTCGCTGTTGTCGACGCACGGCTGGGCGTCGTTCGCGCCGCCGAGGCAGGCGTCCTGGCAGGCGTTCGGGCGCTGCGTGTTCACACCGCTCGGACAGAAGCACTGGAGATTGCAGCTGCCGCCCGGGCATTCGGAGGCGACGGTGCAGGGCGCGTGCTGGTTGGTACCGCCGGCGCAGACGCGGCCGGTGAAGCCGGCGATCGGACCACAGGACTGATTTGCCGTCAGTGTGGTGGACCCGGTCGTCGCCGGGTTGAACAGGATGTCGATCACGCCGAATGCCGGACCGTTCGAGGTGGCGCGCCGGCAGTCCTTGCTGGGGTTACCGAAGAATTGCGTCGGCCCACCGAAGGGCGGGTTCGGACGGCACGGCTGGTCGAAGTCCGGACCCCAGCTACAGATGTTCTCGAGCACGCAGGTACGGCCGCCGCTGCAATCGGCGTTGGAGCTGCAAAGGGTGCGCGTCTCCGGGCCAGTCTGGCTGCCCGGCCCGGAGCAGAACCCGCCGCAGACGGGGCAGGGCTGTTGCGTGCTGCCACCGGGGAAGGTGGCGGAGTCCTGACGCAGGCGAACCGCGCCGGCCCCAGAAGCGAGGTCGGTGGTCCCGACCACGTCTTCGGTGAACGTGTTGACCACGCACACCGCGACGCCACCGGCGACGAGCGGGAGAGGAGCGCCATGGAACTGCGTCACGCAACGATCGCCCGGAATCGACGTGCAGTCGTTCTGCGACGGACGACAACGCCGCGCGAAGTCGAGCTCGCAGTGCGGACCCGTCGCGCCGCCGGAGGTCGTACGGCAGAAGTTGCCAGGGCCCGTGCAGATACTATTGGCATCGCCGGTCGTGTTGCGGGCCGGCGAGCAAGCCTGATTGGGCGGCAGCGCGCAGCTCGGGCCGACGCGGCATTCGGTGTCCGGGCCACCGGGACCGTCGCAATCCCAGAGGTCGGTGACGTAGCCGCCGCCTTCGACGATGCCGGAGTCGTGGCTCTGACCCGACCAGCCGTTGTCGAGATCGGCGTTGGCGTGCTCGACCACGCGCGTGCGCGGCGTGTTCTGGCAGAGGCACGGGAAGAAGCCGAGCGCGGCGCCGCACTGGCCGGGGCACGCGGCGTCGTCGACGCCGTCGCACTCTTCGCTCGGCTGGTTGCGGCGGTTGTCGCCGCAGACGCCGCGCTGCGCGTACTGGTAGTCGATGAGATCGGGGATGGCTTCGGAATCGGGGTTGTCGGTGAGACCCTGGTGGACGTCGGCCACGCAGGTGGCCGCGGCCGCCGTCGTACCTTGATCGGGGTCACAGAGCTTCAACACGCCGAGGTCGGCCGGCGGCACCGCGCACTTCTTGGTGATCGCGGCGATCGCCTTGTCGCGAGCCTTCGCGACCGCGGCTGCGGTCTTCGGCTCGTTCACGGCACAGGACTGGGGCGAGAAGCCCGAAAGCTTGCAGACCGTGGAGTTTCCCTCCGTCTTGCAATCGAGGAGGCCGTTTCGGCACTTCTGGATGTTCTTCATCAAGGCCGCGACGAACTTGGCGCCCGCCTTGCCCACTTCCTTCTGGCACTTGATGTCGTCGGCGCCGAGCGGCAGCACGACCGTCGGATCGTACTCGGTATTGATGAACCCGCGGCAGAACGTGCCCGGGCCCGTGTCGGGACAATCGGCGAGGACGTTGCAGGCCTGGCTCGTGTTGGTGCCGCCGCCGCACGCACCCGAGACGAGGGCGTCGTGACTCGAGAGGATGCACGCCTTCAGGTCACCGACGTTGAATCCGTTCATCGGATCCACGTCGCTACACGGACCGGGGAATCCGATGACCGCGAGGTTGTCGTCGTCGGTGCCCGGAAAGGCCGAGAAGCTGCACGCCTTGTCCAGACCCGCGTTCAGCTTGTCGACCAGCTTCTGGAGCCCGGCGGCATCGGGTGCAGGACACGTCCCGGGTGCTCCGAGATTCGCGTTCAAGCACTTCTGGAGGAGCTTGATCTTCCCGTTGACGTATTTGCCGGCTTCCTTGGCGATCGCCTTCTGGCACTTCAGGCGATCACCGCTCAACGCGTGCGCCGTCGACGACCCGACGACGAACGCGAGCGTTCCCGCGACGAGCGCGGACAAGATTCTTACTCTGCGTCCCATGGTTTTCCCTCCTGCGGTTGGTCGAACGACGGTGGTTTTCTGGAGCCGGGGGATCCCCTCGGAGATCACGGCACCCGGCGCGACTTCTCGTGGCAGAGTAGTGCGCGAGACGTGAGGCAGTCAAGAAAAAAACTGGGATAACGCGCAGCGCTAACGCGTAGTTATGTGCGCGTTGACAGGTAAGGCCGCGCACATCGCCCGAAACGAAAACGCCCCCGGACCGAGTGTCGGTCCGGGGGCGTCGCCGCACGAGAGGAACGGTCGTCGATCAGGGATCGATGTCGACCACGCCGGGGATCCGCACCCGGCCGAGAGCGGGCAGTCCGCCGGCGGCATTGACCGCCGCCGCGCCGACCGGCGCGACGCAGAAGAACGTGCCGACGGTCGGCCGCGAGGTGTCGCCGCACGGCACATCGGGCTCGCCATCGACCGACACCGAGGCGCCGATCACGCCGTTGTCGGTGAAGCACTGGCGATTGCGGGTGATGCACGTCTGCCCGGGCAGGCAGTCGGGGCAATCATCCGGGTGGAACGCGCACTGGGCGTCGTTGCTGCACGACCGGAAGGTCTGGATGGAGCACACCTGATCGACCGGCCCGTTGACGCACTCGCCTTCGTTGTCGCCGACCGGTCCGCAATCGAACCCGGGCGTGTTCGTGTCGTCGTTGCACGAGTTCGGCTGCGTCGCTTCGCCCGGCCGGTTGCACGCGCCGAGCGGGCACGTGCCGCCGGGGCATTCCGAGACGTTGTTGCACACCGCGCCCGAGTTCGCGCCGCCCGCGCAGAAGCCGGGGCAACCGGTCGGACAGGAGCCGCCGGGGCACTGGCTCGCCACGGTGCAATTGGCGCCGTGGTTCGTGCCGCCGATGCACTGGCTGCACGGCTTCCCGGCGTCGGCGCCGCCGATGCAACGACGGCCGCCGCAGATGCCGGTCTCACCGAGGCTGTCCGGACAATCCGCGTTCGTGAAACAGCCTTCCTGGTTCACGTTGTTGCAGGAATCGCAGAAGCATTTCACGCCGGTGTACCCGGTCTGCCGACACTGCGGGCTCGCCGCAGTGAGGGTCTTGGTCTGGGTGCCGGTCGCGATGTCGAGGTTGATGCCGAGCGCGCCCGCGAAATTGCCCGGAGGCGGCGGACAATCGAGGCTGACGTCGCCGAACTGCCCGGTTCCGTTGACGCTACACACGTGACCGATGCGAGTGCCGGCCTCGCAGATTCCCGCCGTGCAACGGGGACACGGCTTGAACTCGGTGCCGAAGACGTGGACGCGCGACGACAGCGGCACACTGGTCACAGAGGTGCCGTCGGTGACGTTGATCGTACCGCTGACCGGGCCGGCGATCTCGTTCACGACGCACGTCGAGACACCGCCCGCGCGGAGCGGCAGCGGCGCGCCGAAGAAGAAGATGCAGGGGCCGGCATAACCGGCGTTGTCGCAGGTGCCGCCCGGGCACTCGGAATTGTTGGAGCAGAGCGCGCCGGTATTGCTGCCGCCGACGCAGGCGGTCGCGTTCGTGCAGTCGGCGTCGGCGGTGCACTGCACCCACGACGCGTCCTTGCAGCGGCGGTTGTTGAAGGTGACTCCGCCCGGGTTGTCGAGCGGGCCGGTGACGTCGCACTCCCCGCAGGTCGGATGGGTGGCCCCGTCGCAGTTGCTCACCGCCAGGGTGAGGCGGCCGTTGGTCGGCACCTGCGCATCGTGCGCGAGGCCGGTGAAGCCGGTGTCGAGGTCGACCTTGTTGCCGTCGGCCGTGAACGTGATCGTCGTCGGGCACGCGCCGCTGAGCGGATCCTCGATGCAGGCCTCGCTGCACTCGGCCGGGTAGGACGCGAACTGCGGCACCGAAAGCAGGTCGACGCAGTCGTTCCGGAACGCGGTCATGCAGTCGACGCAGTCGACGATGCTCTGGAGGTCCGTGATCGCGCCGCCGCACGAGCCGCCGCCGTTCGGCCGCGTGACGCTCGGGCAGTTGTCGGGGAAGCCGATCGCCGCCGCGGTGAGATCGTCGCCGCCGCCGCAGGCCTTGTCGGCGCCGCCGC
Source organism: Thermodesulfobacteriota bacterium (assembly GCA_036781285.1). Classification (GTDB taxonomy): domain Bacteria; phylum Desulfobacterota; class Binatia; order UTPRO1; family UTPRO1; genus UTPRO1. The sequence goes on from DAIQBH010000213.1 coordinate 7,943, forward strand.
ACGCCTTGCAGATCGACGACACCTTCTTCGTCTCCGCCTTGTCGAGCGCCGCCGCGTATTTGCTGTCACCACCGGAGGGCGGGAAGCATTCCCCGCTGTGCTTGCCGTTCAGCCGCGCGTCCCAGCACTTCTGGAGCGTCTTGCTGACGGAGTTCATGTAGGCCGACGTCGCCTTGCCGATCGTGATCTGACACTTGTTGAGCGTCTTGTCCGACGTGCTGGGGAGCACGAGATCGTCGAAGTAGAGCTCCATCGACCGATCGCTGGCGACTCCGGCGACGCAGCTCAAGCACGTCGCGATGCCGTTGCAATCGCTGATGGCGTTCTCGCAGCCGGCACGCTCGAGATCCGGACACGTCGCGGGCCAGCCGAGGTCGCCGGGCGTGAACTCGTTGGTCGTGACGCCGCCGCAGATCTTGTCGTCGCCGCCGCAGCTCTTGCCGATCGCGCTCGCGAGTTTCGTCTCGGCCTTCGCGATCGACGCGTTCGCTTTGTCGTCGGGGCAGGTGCCCGTGCCGCTCTTCACGACGGCCTGCTCGCACTTCGAGAGGGCCTTGACTCTGGCTTGCAGGAATTGTGAGTTCGCCTTCGCGATCGCGCGCTGGCACTTCGAGACCTGCGCGCTTGCGTCGGGCGCGCACACGGCTATGGCGAGTAGCGCGACGGCCGCGCTCCGCATCAGTGTCTTCATTGACTACCCTCCTTAAGGTTGCGGGATGCCCAATCTCGAGCTGCGTCGACTTCGCGTCACGGCACAACAGGCAGCGGCACTACCGGCACTTTGGGATGCACTGCTGAGAAAAGAGGGTAAGTCAGCGCCGGAAACGTTGTCAAGAAAATATTTGCGTAATTCCTATGGATTACGACGCATTTGGTCGTGCCGATCAGCTCGTTTCGATGCTGCGTTGCGGCGCGCGATCGTGAATCCATGAACGAATCCACGGCAGCAGCACGAAGGCGGGGAAGGCAAGGAAGAACGTCGCGGCGAAGTACGACGCGTAGCCGAGGTGCGTCGCCGCTACGCCCGTGAAGGGCGCGCTGACCGACCGGGTGAGTCCGAACAGCGCAGACAGCAAAGCATATTGCGTGGCAGCTTGCTCCCGCTGGCAGACGTGCATGAGGAAGGCGAGGAACGCGGCGGTCCCGAGTCCGCCCGTGAAGCTCTCGAGCATCGACGCCGCGTAGATCGCGGGCCGACCGCCGCCGACGCTCGCGGCGCCCGCGTAGCCGAGATTCGAGAACGCCTGGAGGAGGCCGAGCGCCCAGAGGCCGTGGAAGATGCCGTAGCGCGACGTGAACGCGCCGCCCGCGAGCGCGCCCGCGACGCTGAGACCGATGCCGACCGTCGTCGACACGAGTGCGACGTCGTCGACGGTGAGTCCGCTGTCGAGCCAGAACGGCCGCACCATCGGCCCCATGCTGACGTCGCCGAGCTTGTAGAGAAGGATGAAGAGCAGCACCGCGATGGCACCCGGCCGCGCGAGCCACGCGACGAACGCGTGCGCCCACTCGGCGGCGGGTTGCCGCGTGATCGGCAGGCGGGGCGTGCGCCACGCGGCGACGGCGAGCCCCGCGAAGACCACGCCCGTCGCGACGAACGCCGCCGGCCAGCCGATGCGCCCGGCGACCAGGAGCACCCCGCCGCCCGTCGCGATGAGCGCGGCGCGATACGCCGAGACGCGCACGCCGTTCCCCACGCCCTCCTCGCCGGGATCGAGGAGCCCGATCGTGTAGGCGTCGATCGCGATGTCCTGCGTCGCCCCCGCGATCGTCAGCACCAGCACCGCCGCGACGAGCACGGTCGTCGGCACGCTCGGGTTCGTGAGCGGAATCGCGATCGATGCGCACGCCATCGTGAGGAGCGCCGCCGTGATCCAGTGCTGCCGCGCCCCGAAGCGATCGACGAGCGGCGCCCAGAGCGGCTTCAGCGTCCACGGCAGCGTGAGCGACGAGAACACGCCGATCGCCGCGAGCGAGACGTCGTGCACGCGCAGGTAGACCGGCAGCACGTCGATGACGATGCCCATCGGCATGCCCTCGGCGAAGTACAGCAGCGAGATCCAGAAGAGCTTCCGACGGGTCGACACCGTGCGCGCGAGCTACCACGTCGCTGCCGGAGCAGCGAGCGCGTGCTGGCGCCGGCAGGCGCGGGACATTAGTTTCGGGGACGTGATCGACGAGCGGCGCGACTGGATCGTGTGGGACGGCGCGTGCGGCTTCTGCCGGCGCGCGGTCGCGTGGGCGATGGCGCGGGATCACGCTCGGCGCTTCGTC
>DAIQBH010000214.1:0-10110 GCA_036781285.1 Thermodesulfobacteriota bacterium
TCGTGCTCGCGATCGGCATCGTCGTCGACGACGCGATCGTCGTGGTCGAGAACGTGGAGCGCTGGCTCGCGAAAGGCCTCTCGCCGAAGGAGGCGACGCACAAGGCGATGGACGAGATCACGGGTCCCGTGATCGCGATCACGCTGGTGCTGATCTCCGTCTTCGTGCCGACCGGGTTCATCGCCGGCATCAGCGGGCAGTTCTACAAGCAGTTCGCGCTCACGATCGCGGCGTCGACGTTCATCTCGGCGCTGAACGCGCTGACCCTGTCGCCCGCCCTCGCGGCGTTGATCCTGAAGCCCCACGCGCACCACACCCCTTCGGGTGCGCGCGGCGAGGGGCACAAGCCCGAGGCGCTGCCACGGGCGGCGATCGTCTTCCTGATGGGGCTGCTCTTCTGGTTCGAGCTCGCCGGTCCCGTCGGATCCTGGTTCGGGCTCGAGAGCGGGCATGGTCATGGTGGCGGTCACGCGGCAGGCCACCACGAGCCGAGCGCGCTTCTCTCCTGGGGCGTCCCGCTCGCGGTCTTCGCCCTCGGCGCCGTCGTCGGCTGGCTCACGGCAGGCGCGATCAACGGTCTCCTGAATCGCTTCTTCGCCGCCTTCAACCGCTTCTTCGACCGCGCGACCGAGGCGTACGGCCGCGCGGTCACGTACCTCTTGAAGGCGTCGTTCGTCGTGCTCGTCCTCTACGCCGGCCTGCTCGTGCTCACCGGCTGGGGCTTCGCGACGGTTCCGGCGGGGTTCATCCCCGAGCAGGACAAGGGCTACCTGGTCGTGAACGCCCAGCTCCCCGACGGCGCCAGCCTCGAGCGGACCGAGGAGGTGATGCGGCAGGTGAACGAGCTGGCGCGGACGACGCCGGGCGTGCAGCACGTCATCAGCCTCCCCGGCTACTCGGTCCTCACCAGCAACAACATCTCGAACGTCGGAGGCGGCTTCATCATCCTGGCGCCCTTCGAGGAGCGGATCGCCGCCGGCCAGACGGGCCCGTCCGTGCTGGCCGAGCTCCGGAAGCGCTTCCGCGGCATCCTCGAAGCGCAAGTGGTCGCCTTCGGCGCGCCGCCCGTCGAGGGCCTCGGCACGACCGGTGGCTTCAAGATCCAGATCCAGGACCGCGCCGACGCCGGCTTCGCGGCGCTCGAGGCCGCGGTCGCGAACGTCGCCGAGAAGGGCAACGCGCAACCCGGCCTCGTCGGCCTCTTCTCGAGCTTCCGCGCGAAGCAGCCGCAGCTCTATCTCGAGGTCGACCGCATCAAGGCGAAGGCGCTCGGCGTCGCGTTGAACGACGTGTTCGACACGTTGCAGATCTATCTCGGCTCGGCCTACGCGAACGACTTCACCCGCTTCGGCCGCAACTGGCAGGTGAACGTGCAGGCCGACTCGTCGTTCCGCATCCGCCCGGAGGACGTGGGCAAGCTGAAGGTGCGGAACGCCGCCGGGGACATGATCCCGCTCGCGACGCTCTTGACCGTCGAGGACTCGACGGGTCCCGCGATCGTCAACCGCTACAACATGTTCACGGCCGCCGAGATCAACGGCAACCCGGCGCCCGGCACGAGCTCGGGTCAGGCGACGGCGCTCATGGAGGAGATCGCGAAGCAGGAGCTCCCGCCCGGCATGGGGTCGCAATGGACGGAGCTGACGCTCCAGCAGATCCTCGCCGGCAATACGGCCCCGTTCGTCTTCGCGCTCGCGACCCTCTTCGTGTTCCTGGTGCTGGCGGCGCAGTACGAGAGCTGGTCCCTGCCCTTCGCGATCATCCTGATCGTCCCGATGTGCCTCTTGAGCGCCATCGGCGGCATCGCGCTCGCGGGCATGGACAACAACATCTTCACGCAGATCGGCTTCGTCGTGCTGATCGGCCTCGCCGCCAAGAACGCGATCCTGATCGTCGAGTTCGCGAAGGCGCGCGAGGACGAGGGCGCCGACCGCTTCACCGCCGCGATCGACGCGTGCCGCCTGCGTCTCCGGCCGATCCTGATGACGTCGTTCGCGTTCGCGCTCGGCGTGCTGCCGCTCGTGACGGGCGCGGGCGCCGGCGCCGAGATGCGGAATCCCCTCGGCGTCGCGGTCTTCTCCGGGATGATGGGCGTGACGGGCTTCGGCCTTCTGCTGACGCCGGTCTTCTACGTCGTCGTGCGCGGCCTCTCCGGATCCAAGGCAGCGCCCGCACCGCACCCCGCGGCGCCCGCGCCACACACGGTGACCACACCATGAAGATCGCCCTCAATACCGGCGGCGGCGACGCGCCGGGCTTGAACGCCGTCATCTGCGCGGTCGTGCGCGGCGCCGACCGCCTCGGGTACGAGGTGCACGGCATCCGCGACGGCTACGAAGGAATCTACGAGCCCGCGAACTATCCCGACGGCGGCGTCTTCAGGCTGACGCCGGCGATGGTCGAGGACCTGGCGCACCTCGGCGGCACGATCCTCGGCACCACCAATCGCGGCAATCCGTTCGCGCGTCCGACGCCGCAGCCCGACGGGACGCTGAAAGAGGCGGACCGTTCGGACGAGCTGATGGCCGGCCTGAAGCAGCACGGCTTCGACGCGCTGATCGCCGTCGGCGGCGACGGCTCGCTCGGGATCGCGCACCGGCTCGCCGCGAAGGGGCTCTGGGTCGTCGGCGTCCCGAAGACGATCGACAACGACCTCGAAGCGACGGTCCTCACCTTCGGCTTCCAGACCGCCGTGTCGTTCGCGACCGACTGCATCGACCGACTCCACTCGACCGCCAAGTCGCACGGCCGAATCATGGTGGTGGAAGTGATGGGCCGCTACGCCGGCTGGATCGCGCTCAACGCCGGGCTCGCGAGTGGCGCCGACGCGATCTTGATCCCCGAGATCCCGTACGACGTCGCGCGGGTCGCAGAGCACTTGAAGAAGCGCACCGATCGCCGCGGCTACGCGATCGTGGTCGTCGCCGAAGGCGCCGCGCCGCGCGGCGGCGAGATGTCGGTGAAGGCGCGCGAGATCGGCCGCGCCGAGCAGCTCGGCGGGGTCGGCGAGCGGGTCGCGACCGAGCTCGCGTCGCTGACGGAGTGCGAGACGCGCGCCGTCGTCCTCGGACATCTCTTGCGGGGCGGTTCGCCCATCGCGGCGGACCGCGTCCTCGGCCTCAACTTCGGGGCCGCCGCGATTCGCGCCATCGCCGAGGGGAAGCGCGACGTGATGGTCGCGTTCGAGCCGCCGCACATCCGCTACGTGGCCCTCGCCGACGCCGTCGCGGAGAACCGCGTGGTGCCGCACGACGCGGACAGCATCCTCACGGCGCGGACGCTCGGCATCAGCTTCGGCGACTGAGGCAACGATCGCTGCGTAAGGAGGCCACCATGGCAACGCAATCGTCCGGCTTGCTCACACCCGCCGACCTCGTCCGCGCGCTCGTGGACGTCGCCGACGCGGACACCGTCTATCGGGACCTCTACCTGACGCGCGCCCGCGCGCTGCTCTCCGAGCAGCTCCCCATCGACCAGTATCGCGGCCTCCGTGACGTCCATCGCCAGGTGGACGACACGATCGCGAAGAGCCGCGCCGCGGCAATGCTCCAGGACTGGAAGCTCGTGCAGGAGCTCGCCGGCCGCGCCGACCAGCTCCGGAAGAGCGCGGAGGCCAAGGCGGCCGTGATGGCGCTCGGCGAGCTCGTCTACGAGGCTCCCGCCGTCGCGGTCGATCCGTTCTCTCCGGGACTCACCGCGTTCGCGAAGAACGCGGGCGACCCCGCGGAGCTCCGCGATCTGACGGTCGCGACCCTCGCCCGCCTCGCGGCGGCGGACGCGCGGAGTGCCGGTTTCTACGAGGCGCGCCGCGCCTTCCTCGCGAGCCTCGCCATCGCGTCGAAGCGGCCCGAGAAGAGGAAGGAAGGCCCCGCGAATCGCGCGGTCGCCGATCTCGAGCGGCTCGCCTACGAGGCGGCGCAGCGGGGGGAGGTCGGTGAGCTGCAACGCCTCGCGGAGGAGATCCTGAAGGCGAAGGAGGCGGAGGCCGCCGTTAAGCCCGCCGCCAAGAAGGAAGAGGCGCCGACCGCCCCGGCGCCGACGGCGGACGTCTGTCCCGTCGACCTCGGTGTCCCCTTCTCCGACGAGGTGACGAACGCCGCCAAGGGTCTCGGGCTCGCGGCAGCCCGCACCGAGCCGCTGCCCGAGGCGGCACCCCTCTTCGATTACGTCAGCGCGCGCACGAGCCAGCTCGTCACGGCGGACGCCGACAGCGAGCGCGACGGCGCCATGAAGATCGAGGCGCTCGTCGACAAGGGGGCTTGGCCCGCGGGCGTTGCGGATCACCTCAAGGTGCTCGTCGCGCAGTACGTGCGGCACGCGTTCGTGAGCTCGGGAGGGGCGCGCTATCGTCCGGCTTTCGTCGCCGAGTCGGTCCTCATCGAGGACTTCCCCGAGGATCAGGACGCGAAGTCGCCACTTCTCGACGCGCTCGGCCTTCCGCGCCGCCGCCAGCTCGCGCGGGTCGAGATCGAGGCCGCGCTCCTCGAGCGCGGGGCCGGTATCCTGAAGGATCGCCTCCACCTCGATCCGCAGGAGTTCCGGCTCGTCTGCATTCCGCAGGACCTCTACAGCCGCTTCGGCCGCGAGCGCGGCTGGGGCGCGCAGAAGCAGTGGACGCACTTCGACGGCTATCAAGTGCTGAGCGGCGGCCGCCTCCGCGCGCTCGTCGGCGGCGACACGCGGTACGGTGGCCTTCACGACCTGACGAGCATCGCGCCGACGGATCAACGCGACTCGGTGATCGCGCGCTTTGCCGTCGTGCGGCGCGCCCGCCAAGTGGCGCGCTGGCGCTGAGGGACCTCCGACGCGCGAGGAATCGATGATCACGAGCGGCGGACGCTCCGCGGACCTCACCCGCATCACGCTCCAGCTCCTGGGAGCCCGCAATCCATCTGAGGGAATCCACCATGGGGAAGAGCAAGAAGAAGGGCCCCGCGGCCACCGACGCGACGCGCAAGGGCGAGAAGCTCGGCCGCAAGGACTACGACCGCGCGCTCGCGAAGCTGCACGTCGAGCTCGTGAAGCTCCAGCAGTGGGTCGTGCATGAAGGCCTCAAGGTGTGCGTCGTCTTCGAGGGCCGCGACGGCGCCGGCAAGGGCGGCACGATCAAGGCGATCACCGAGCGGGTGAGCCCCCGGGTGTTCCGCGTCGTGGCGCTGCCCGCGCCGACCGAGCGCGAGAAATCGCAAATGTACGCCCAGCGGTACCTTCCGCACCTTCCGGCCGCGGGAGAAATCGTGATCTTCGACCGCAGCTGGTACAACCGCGCCGGCGTCGAGCGGGTCATGGGCTTCTGTAGCGAGGAGGAGTCGCGCCGGTTCCTCCAGGTCGTCCCCATGTTCGAGAAGCTCATGGTCGAATCCGGAATCATCCTCCTGAAGTACTGGCTCGAAGTGAGCCCCGAGGAGCAGACCCGGCGCCTCGAAGCGCGGATCGACGACGGCCGCAAGGTCTGGAAGCTCTCGCCGATGGACCTGAAATCCTACAGCCGCTGGTACGACTACTCGAAGGCCCGCGACGAGATGTTCACCACGACGGACACCGCGTGGGCCCCGTGGTTCGTCGCGCGCTCCGACGACAAGCGGCGGGCCCGTCTCAACATCATCCGCCACCTCCTCGGCAAGATCCCGTACGAGGAGGCACCCCGCGAGAAGATCAAGCTGCCGAAACGCCAGAAGCCGGGCGGCTACCGCGAGCCGCGCTACGACTACAAGCTCGTCGAGGAGAAGTACTGATGGCCGACCGCCTCACCGACCCCGGCGACGCGCCCGACGCCGGCATCGTCCGCCTCGACGACGAGGAAGCCGTGAAGCGGATTCTCGTCGACACGCTCTTCGGCCTCTGGGGAACGATCAACAACCTGACCCGGCTCCGGCCGTCCAAGCGCGAGCGCTTCCGCGTCACGATCTTCGGCTCGGCGCGCACCGAGCCCGACCACTGGGTCTACCAGGAGGTGAAGCGCATCGCGGCGGCCGCCGCCGGGCTGGGCTGCGACGTGGTCACCGGGGGCGGTCCCGGTCTCATGCAGGCCGCCAACGAGGGCGCGGCGTCGGCCGGCGCCGCGAAACGCGTACAGAACATGGGCATCCGCGTGCAGCTCCCGTTCGAGCAGCACGTCAACCCGTTCGTCGAGCAGGGCTTCGAACACGAAACGTTCTTCACGCGCCTCCACCACTTCGTACTCGTCTCGGACGCGTTCGTCGTGACACCGGGCGGAATCGGGACGGTGCTCGAATCCATGATGATCTGGCAGCTGCTCCAGGTCCGCCACCTGCACGACGTCCCGCTCGTGTTGGTCGGGCCGATGTGGCGCGGCCTCGTCGAGTGGGCGAAGGCCGCGATGCTGCGGCCGGGCTTCGAGCTCGCGAGTGCCGCCGACATGACGATCCCCCGCTGCGTCGACACGGCCGACGAGGCGATCGCGCTCATCCGCGAGCGTCACGCGGCATGGACCGCCCCCGGCTGATCTCGCGGCACGCCATGACGCAGCGCAGGTCTCGCAGGTCTGCGCCCGGTACCGTCGCGCTTCCTAGCTTCCACCTCCAGGGCTCCCAACGTCCGCGGCAACCGCGCTCGGGAACGGAAGCCGCGCCTTGTAATGACGCCACTCGTGCGTTACGAGCGCGCCAACTATGCGCACGACAACGGCATTCCTGTTGATTCTTCTCGTCCTCGGCGCGCCCTCCGCGCACGCCGAGACCGTCACCGTCGAAGCGAGCACGCGCTACGAGAAGAACCGCCTGCACCAGTTCACCTTCGGCGGCGGATACCGCGAGCTCTGGAAGGCGCCCGTCGAGCTGCCAGTGCTCGATCTGAAGACGGAGGGCGGCGGGCTCACGCCGACGCGGCGCTTCGGCGGCAACCAGACGCCCGTGCTCGGCTTCAAGGGACGCGACGGCAAGAGCTACTCGTTCCGCAGCACCGACAAGGATCCGTCGGTCGTGCTGAACCCGCAGCTGCAAGAAACCTTCATCAAGGACATCGTGCAGGACCAGATGGCGGCGCAGCACCCCGGCGCGCCGGTGATCGCGACGCACATCACGAGGGCGGCTGGCGTGCTGACGCAAGACGAGCGCCTCGTCGTGATGCCGGACGATCCCGCGCTCGGCGAGTTCCGTGAAACCTTCGCGGGCATGGTCGGCACGTTCTTCGAGTTTCCGACGCCGGCGAAGGACACCCACGCCGGGTTTCACGGCGCCACCGCGATCCTCGACCACGACGAGATGTTCGAGCGGCTCGCCGCGAGCCCGCAGGACCGGGTCGACGCGGCCGCCTTCCTGCGCGCGCGGCTCGTCGACATCATGCTCGGCGACTTCGACCGGCACCGGAAGCAGTGGCGCTGGGCGAAGCTTCCGACGAGCGACCTCTGGCAGCCGATCCCCGAGGATCGCGACATGGCCTTCGTCCGCTACGAGGGCGTGGCCCCGCGCGTCGGCCACGTCTACATGCCGATCCTCCAGCTCTACAGCGACGACTACGACGACATCTACGGCCTGACCTTCCACGGCTGGGAGCAGGACCGCTGGCTGCTGACCGACCTCGAGTGGCCGGAGTGGGAGCACATCGCGAAGGACATCCAGGCGCGCGTCACCGATGCGGTGATCGACGCGGCGATCGCGGCGCAGCCGAAGCCCTACCAGGACCTCGACGGCGCGCGCTTGAAGAAGGACCTCACCGGGCGGCGCGACCGCCTGGTCGAGGGCGCGCGCGACTTCTACGAGCGCCTCGCGGACGACGTCGACGTCCAGGCGACCGACGCCGCGGAGACGATCACCGCGACGCGCGACGGCAAGGACCTCGTCGTGACGGTCGCGGAGCGGAACGCGCCGCAGCCGTATTTCTACCGCCGCTTCCACGCGGGCGAGACCGACGAGGTCCGCATCTACCTGCGCAAGGGCGGGGATCGCGTCGTCGTGCAGAACGGCCGCGCACCGATGACCCTGCGCGTGATCGCCGACGGCGAAGGCGAGCTCGACGACCGCAACGGCGGCAGCACGAAGGTCTACGACGGCAGCGGCCAGTTCACGGTGCTCGAAGGGCGCGAGACCCGCGTCGACCGCCGCGCCTATACGCCGCCCGAGCCGAGGGGCGCGCGCTATCTCGACCAGAAGCACATGCCGCCCCGCGACTGGGGCTACGATTGGTACCCGCTCCCGATCTTCGGCTACGAGCAGGACGTCGGCGTCTTCATCGGCGGCGGCGCGCTCTTCAAGACGTACGGCTTCCGGAAGAACCCGTGGAGCACCCGCCACCTCGTCACCGGGGGCTGGGCGACCCAGGCCAACAAGCCGCGCCTCTCCTACAACGGCTGGTACCGCCGCAACAATTCCGACCTCGTCGGCAAGGTCGAGGCGCGCTACTCCGGCATCCAGGTCCTCGGCTTCTACGGCTTCGGCAACGACACCGACGACGACGGCACGAACCGCTTCTTCCGGGCGCGGAACGAGGAGATCTTCTTCTCGACCGAGCTCGAGACGCCGGTCGGCCTGCGGCAGCTGCGCGCCTCCGCCGGTCCCTGGATCAGCCACTCCGACACCCAGGACGGCAACCGTTTCATCGACCAGGTCGATCCGTACGGCACCGGCAACTTCGGCTCCTTCGGCCTCACCGGCCGGCTCCGCTACGACACGCGCACGTCGCTCGAGGGACGCGACACCGATCTCGAGCTCGGGCTGCACGAGAACCCCGCCGCCGGCTATCCCGAGCGCGGCACGTATGCCGAGCTCCGCGGCCTCGTCTCACCGGAAGCCTGGGACGTCGAGGAAACGTACGGCTCGCTCCGCGGCTCGGTCGCCGGCTACTGGACCATTGGGGACCAGGACCGCTTCACGTTCGCGACCCGCGGCGGCGCCGAAGCGGTGTTCGGGAAGTATCCCTACCAGCAGGCCGCGTACCTCGGCGGCGGCGGCGCCTTCACCGGCGAGAGCACGATCCGCGGCTACCGGCAGAACCGCTTCGCGGGCGACGAGCTCGTCTTCGGCAACTTCGACCTCCGCGTGTTCCTGGCCCGCGTGAAGCTCATCTTCCCCGGCGACCTCGGCGTGCTCGCGTGTACCGACGTCGGCCGCGTGTTCCTCGACGGCGAGAGCTCGGACGACTGGCACTGGAGCGCCGGCGGCGGCATCTGGTTCGCGCCGTTCGTCCGCACCAACGCGATCAGCATGACCGTCTCGGCGAGCCCCGAAGAGGTGCTCTTCTACCTCCGCCAGGGCTTCCACTTCTGACGCGTCACACGTTGTCGGCGGACGTTCCCGGACCCGACCCGTCCACCTGCCCGCCCCAGCGCCAGTCGGCGATCTCCGGCATGTCGTCGCCGTGCTCGCAGATCCAGCGCCGGTGCTCGATCAGCTTGTCGCGGATCGCCTGGCGCGCGTAGGCGGCGCGCGAGCCGAGCTGCGGCAGGCGCTCGATCACCGCCTCGACGAGGTGGAAGCGGTCGATCTCGTTCAGGACGGCCATGTCGAACGGGGTCGTGGTCGTCCCCTCCTCCTTGTAGCCGCGCACGTGGAAGTTCTCATGGTTGGTGCGCCGGTACGTGAGCCGGTGGATCAACCACGGGTAGCCGTGAAAGGCGAAGATCACCGGCCGGTCCTTCGTGAAGAGCACGTCGAAGTCGTAGTCGCTGAGGCCGTGCGGGTGCTCGCGCTCCGATTGGAGCGTCATCAGGTCGACCACGTTCACGACCCGCACCTTGATCTCGGGCGCATGGCGCCGCAGCAGATCGACCGCGGCGAGCGTCTCGAGCGTCGGCACGTCGCCGCAGCACGCCATCACGACGTCGGGGTCGCCGCCCCGGTCGTTGCTCGCCCAGTCGAACATGCCGATGCCGGCGGTGCAGTGCTTCTCGGCCTGGTCCATCGAAAGCCAGACGGGCGCGGGCTGCTTTCCGGCGACGACGACGTTCACGTAGTTCCGGCTGCGGAGGCAGTGGTCCGTGACGCTGAGGAGACAGTTCGCGTCGGGCGGCAGGTAGACGCGGATGACGTCGGCCTTCTTGTTCACGACGTGGTCGATGAAGCCCGGGTCCTGATGGCTGAAGCCGTTGTGGTCCTGGCGCCAGACATGGGAGGTGAGCAGGTAGTTGAGCGACGCGATGCTGCGCCGCCACTC
>DAIQBH010000215.1:0-9996 GCA_036781285.1 Thermodesulfobacteriota bacterium
ACGTCGTCGAATGGGGGGCTGGCGTCTACGGGGTCGAAGCCGCCGCGCAACGCAGCTTCGGCATGACCGCCTCACGGCTCGACGCCCGCCGCGCGGCACTCCTCGCGGCCGCCCTCCCCGCCCCGCATCGCTTCGACCCGGCAGCGCCGTCGCCGTATCTCGAGCGGCGCGCGGCGACGATCGCGGCGCGGGCGCGCAGCGTGCCGCTCGGGCGGCGCTGAGTCGTGCCCTCAGTCGATCGCGGTCACGATCGCGCCGCCCGTCGTGTCGTTGCTCAATAGTTCCACTGGACCTGCATGCCGAGCCGCGATCCGTCCTCGATGTCGTCGTACGGATAGCTGTTCGTGTTCGTCCGGTACGGCGTGTACGAGTACATCAGCGTGAACTCGACCTCGGGGATCGGCGCGTACTCGATCCCGAAGTCGACCTCGGACAGGCGCGCGCGGGGCGCGTTGCGCGCGAACTTCCGGCCGCCGTCCAGGTACTGCCAGCGGATGAACGGTATGAAGCTGCCGTACGGGAACTGCGGCTTGTACATGGCCTGGACGTAGCCGCCCCAGTGGGTGCGCGTGCCGATGCGCGTGTCGCCGTCGACGAGTCGCGGGCCGTCGCCGACCGTCCACTCGGTTTCGAAGCCGAACGGCTGCGGATAGACGACGAGCGTGCCGGCGAGACGGCGGTCGAGGCGGCCGCCGTCGTAGTCGCTCGGGGTGACGTCCTCGCCGTCGATCTCGATCGCCGACCGGCGCGTCACGAAGCGGCCCCAGGTGCCCTGGATGCCCGGCTCGATGAACTGCCCGTTCGGCAGCTTGAACGGATACGTGAGGCGCGTGACGACGTGCAGGTCGTCGTTCGAATCGAGGCGGTTCAGACCCTGGCCGTTGTACATGCCGAGCGCGAAGACGCCGTAGTCACCGGAACCCTTGAGGCCGTCCCGGATGAGATTCCGGAACCGCTCCCGGATTTCGGCAGGCGCCCAGTAGAAGAACACACCGATGTCGCGCTCGCCTTCGACGGCCGAGTTGAGCGGGTCGGGCCGCTCGAGCGGGAGACGGTTCTGGCTCGACTGCATGTTCACCCAGCCGAAGGGCACCTTCGACTCGCCGACGCGGAAGCGGAACTCCTTCTTCTTGTCGATCGCGATGTCCGCGTAGGCGTCGCGGAGCTGCACCGAGAAGTCGCCGTCCGTCGGCGACGCGTTCAGGTCGGGCTGGATGTAGATGTAGAGGTGATCCGACAGGTCGCCGGAGAAGATCATCCGGCCGCGGCGGATGAGGAACCCGGAGTTCTCGCGCACGGTCCGGTCGGCGGGCGCGAACCAGTCGGCGCCGTCCTTGTCGAGGAGCGCGGTGTAGCGGAACTGCGTGTACCCCCGGAGGGAAATGCGCTCGTACCACTTGTTCTTGAAGATCCTGCCGACGATGCCGGCGACGTGCTCGTCCTCCGTCGGGGAAGCCGCAGTCGTCGTAGCGATGGCCGGCGCCTTCTCGGCGGGTGCCGCGGGCTCGACCGGCGCCGCGACGGGCTTCGGCTCCGCGGCCGTCGCAGGCTCGACCTTCTGGAAGGTCCCGAGCGCCGTACGACCCGGCCCCGGCTTGGTGAAGACCTGCCCGGTCGCGTCATCGACGTAGAGCTGGATCGTCGGCGCGGCGGCAGCGGCCGCGAACGCCTCGGCGGCCGGCGCAAAGAGCGCGGCGACGGCGACGAGCGCGATCACCCCTCGATGACGATGGAAGCGATGGAGTAGCGAGAGCGAACGAGCCCCTGCCTTCATTACGGTCCCCCCCTTGGTTCGTAATGGCCGTGTGACGTCGGCGACACCGATTTGTCGCCGGCGATCATCTAGGGAGAAACGAACGAAAGGGCCAGAGAATCCTGGACTTCTGGGGCGGTCTTCACGGAACCGTAACACGACTGAAAAGAGATCGACGCCGGGCGATCGGGCGCGACGGAGCAGGAGATGCCATCGACGCGAGGAGCCGTCCGGCTGGACGGGCCCCTCGCGTCGGCACGTCGAATCACAGCTTCGGGAACGCGTTCAAGATGAGCTCGACGTAGAGGAAGTCGCTCGGATTGTCGCGTCCGACCTTCTCGGTGAAGCCGCCGGGCTCGAAGTGCGAATAGCCGACGGTGGCATCGAGGAACTTCGTCAGCGGGTAGCGTGCCCGGATGTCGAACTCGTACCCGATGAAGCGGCCGCTCTTGCCCTCGGGGTCGCGGAGATTGGCGTTGGCCCAGCGGTCCTTCTTGCTCGCGAGCCAGTAGCCGCCGAGGCCGGCGTCGATGCGCAGATCCTTGAGCGGCGTGATCTCGAACCGCAGCTTCGGGGCGTGGAAGTTTTCCCAGATGAAGTAATCGCTCGCCGACCACGGGCGGGCGAACCCGAAGAAGCGGTCGAAGCGCTCGTTGTCGTCGTCCTCCGGATCCTGGTCGCCGCTCGCGTAGCCGTAGAACACGCTGAGGCGCGGTTTCGACTCGTGCGGGAAGATGTAGCCGAACTCGGTGGTCGACCCGAACGAGTTGACGTCCTGGCCGTTGTCCTGGCCGGTCTCGTAGACGAGGTCGACGTCGAAGTCCGCCCGCTTGCCGATGGGACCGTAGAAGCGCACCGCCGGCGCGTGGATCTCGCGCCGGTTTCGGCCTTCGGTCTTCTTCTGGTTCAACTGGAGGTAGTACGGCTCGATGGTCACGTACTCGGACCAGCGGCGCCAGTGGCCGATCGCGGCGAAGAACCATTGCTCGCCCACGACCTCGTCGAACTCGAAGAAGAGGCGGTCGAGCGGCTGGGCGGCGATGAACTCGAACTCCCAGTCGTTCGCGTCCTGGCCGATGTCGAGGTGGACGCCCTGGAACGTGTTGGTCGTGTTGCGCCAGGCGTTGTTGGCGATCAGCCGCCGGTCGAGCTTCTCGAACCACATGCGGCCGCCGCGGAGGCTCAACGGCCGCTTGTTGCCCCGCGGGTCGGGCGGGAGGAGATCCTTGAAGAAGAGCTCGCCGTACATCTGGATCGGCTCGACCTCGTTGAAGTCGCGGTTGTCCTTCGGGAAATCGCCGTTCTCGCGCCGGGCGTCCTCGAGCTCGAAGACGAACCGGAAGGGATCGAGAATGTCGTGGACGCCCAGATAGGCACGGGTGCGCAGCAAGAACGGGTGGTCCGTCTTGGCGACCGACCGGCGGTAGTCGTCCTCACGAAACTCGTAGCGCGTCCGGAAGTCGAGTCCGATGTCGAGCCACGAATAGTCCTTCAAGAGGTCCTTCACGTACGGCGTCCCGATCTTGGCCGCGTTCCGGACGTAGGCGGGTGGAACCGTTTCACGCTTGGTGCCGTAGCTGCCGGCTTCGCGGTAGTAGCTGGTGGGTGAGAGCAGTGCCGGGTTCGGCGCGGTGCGCGCCGTCTCGTTGGTGGGCGCGCTGCCCGCCGTCTCGCCGCGCGGCGCTTGCGCCCGCGCGATGAGTGGGTGCCAGAGCAGCGCCGCGAGGAGTGCCAGGCCGGCCGTCGTTCGGATCCTCGATTGGGTCATCGGACTCATTCCTTGCCGGCCGTGCCGGCTGTCTGTCTTTTCCTCCGGGGATTCCGGTCGGATTCGATGCGATTTGGTTGGCCTCTCCGTGGAGGAGTCGGCGCGGCGTCGATTCCGGACCAAAAAAAAGGCCCGGGAAGGACGTCCTTCCCGGGCCTACGAATGTCGTTTGGCGATCTGATCAGTACTGACAGCGCGCGCCGCGACCGTGACTGCGGGAAGCCCCGAAGCAGTCGCAACAACAACAAGACGCGAGCGCGAAAATCATGGGGTCGAGCATATGCAGCGGGCGCGAACGAATGTCAACGCGGAAACTCGTTCGCACGCGGGCGGAGTCGTGAACGTCGGTCGTTGGGTCCGCGCGCTCCGCCGCGAACGTGCCATGGCATCGGACATGGCGGATCGGGCGGAACGGCGCGAAAGGGTTGGTTGACGCGACCCCCTGCCCGACGTACCCAATTTCCCCCGATGCAAGTCGACCCGAGAGTGCAGTTGAGCGTCGGTCCGACGGGCCGCATCCCTTCGTGGTGTGCGAGCGTCGTGGCACTCACACTCGCCTGCCTCCCAGGGACGTTCTCTCAGGTTTCACTCGACCGCGCCCCTCGCGCCCGGGTCGGCACCGTGCGTGCGGCGTGTGGCACGCAGCGCCTCGAGCGCTGCGGCGCGGAAATCTCCCGCGTCGTCCCGAAGTCCGGCGGCGTTCGTTCCGCGCCCGGCTCCGCGTCCGTTCGCGAGGCTCGCTACCATGCCGGGCATGCGGCCGTCCTTCCGCCCGCGCGTTCGGTGCTGCCACGACGCGCCGTCTCGACCCTGACCGTTTCCGACACGATTCCGACCCCCGATCGTCCGCGGCTGGCTCATGCCGGCCGGTCACCGCCGCGCTCCTGACCGTCTCTGCTCCGTTCCGACGTCCCGTCCCCCGAACGATGCATCGACCGCTCGGCCGACCGGCAGCTCGCGCTCGCGTGCGCCGAGTCGGCGATCGCGGTCCACAGGAGTGAGCTCATGCGACGACTGATCGAAGGTGCGCTGCGTTTCCAGCGCGACATCTTTCCCCAACAAGCCGAGATGTACCGCCAGCTCGCGACCGGCCAGAAGCCACAGTGGCTTTTGATCGCGTGCAGCGACTCACGCGTGGTGCCGAGCCTGCTCGTCCAGGCGGGGCCCGGCGAGCTCTTCATCTGCCGCAACGCCGGCAACATCGTTCCCGCCCACGGCGATCACTCCGGCGGCGTCGCCGCCACGATCGAGTACGCGGTGCAGGTCCTCGGGGTCGAGCACGTGATCGTGTGTGGACACTCCGACTGTGGCGCGATGAAGGCCGTGCTCCATCCCGAGAGCGTCACGCATCTGCCCGCGGTCGCCCACTGGGTAGCGTACGCCGAACGCGCGCGCGCCGTGGCGCTCGCCACCGGCCACGGCGAGGATGCCGCCCTGCTCGACGTGGTCACCAAGGAGAACGTGTTGGCCCAGCTCGACAACCTGCGGACGTTTCCGTGCATCGCGGCCAAGCTGCGCACGGGCGCGCTCGAGGTGCACGGATGGGTCTACGACATCGCGCACGGCTCGTTCGTCGCGTGGAATCCACGCACCGATACGTGGCGCCCGATCGCCGAGATCCTCGAAGACGACGAGCCAGTCTCCGCGAACGTTCGCAGGGCGTGACCGGCATCACGCGGGCGGACCGCCGCGACCTCACGGCGGTCCCGCCCGCGCCCGGCGACGTTCACTCGACGCCGCGTTGCAGGCGGCGGATGCCCGGCGCGCCGAACGTCGCCTCGAATGCCGGGTCGGTCTTCTCGTCGACGACCCGGAACCCGGCCCCCTCGTACGCACGCTGCGCCGGCGTGTTGCCGATGAGCACGCCCACCTGGAATCGCGTGTGGCCGCGTGCCTTCCCGGCGTCGACGATCGCGGCGAGCAAGGCCTTGGTGAGCCCCTTCCCGCGATGCGCGGGTTTCGTCGCGACCCACTCGACGACCCACGTGTCGTCGGGCTGCTCGAGCGCGCAGGTGAGAAAGGACGCCACGCGCTGCCAGATCGCCCCCATGCGCGCCTCGTTCCATCCCTCCGCGGCAAAGGCCTCGAGCATCGCCGCCATCAGCCGCTCGCCGCTCGCGGCCTTGGCGTCGTCGTAGGCGGAAAGGCCCGCCGCGAGCTCACCGTCGACCTCGGCGACGAGGAAGTTCGACCAGTGACAGAACGACTTCGCATCCGCGCGACAGATGCGCTCGACGATGCGCAGCCGATACTCGTCGGGCCCCGGGATCGCAACGTCCCAGAAGCCGAACGGGAGATGCGAGCGTGAAGCCTCCTGCTGCACCCAGGCGAGGAACGGCACGTCGGCGAGCGTCGCGGGGCGAATCGTGGAATCCATCCGGAGCGCCATGCCATGCGTGATGGGCTGGCGGAAGAGCCTCCCCTTTTCCTCGCCGCTCGGCGGCAGTAGGGTCGAACGATCCCGCGCACGGAGGAGGGCATCGAATGGACGAGCGCCGTCGAGACGCCGCACTGGAGTGGAGCCTTCGCGAGTTGACCCGCCGCGACTTCGTCGCCGGCGCGACCGCGACCGTCGCGGCCGTCGGCGCGAGCCTCGTGTTGCCGCGGAGCGCCCGCGCGGCGGCGGTGCCGATCGAGCTGCCGCCCCTACCCTACCCGGAGAACGCACTCGCGCCGTACATCTCGTCGAACACGATCGGGTTTCACTACGGCAAGCACCACAAGGCGTACGTCGACAACACCAACAAGCTGATCGCCGGCACCGACCTCGCCGACCTGCCGCTCGAGAAGATCATCACGGCGACCGCCGGCAATTTCGACAAGCAAGCGATCTTCAACAACGCCGCGCAGGTCTGGAACCACACCTTCTACTGGAAGAGCATGAAGCCGAAGGGCGGAGGAGCGCCGCCGAAAGAGCTCGCGACCAAGATCGACGCGGCCTTCGGGAGCTACGAAGGTTTCAAGAAGGCATTCACCGACGCCGCCGTGACGCAGTTCGGCAGCGGCTGGGCCTGGCTCGCGGCCAAGGACGGCGCGCTCTCGATCGTGAAGACGCCGAACGCCGAGAACCCCCTCCACAAGGGCCTCACGCCCCTCCTGACGATCGACGTGTGGGAGCACGCGTATTACCTCGACTGGCAGAACAAGCGCCCCGACTACGTCGCCGCCTTCCTCGAGCACCTCGTCAACTGGGAGTTCGCCGCGGCGAATCTCGCGGCCTGAGCAGCACTACGGCAATGGACGTTCGGGGCGCAGGGGCCGGCGGCGGACCGCAGACCGCGGCCGCCGACGAGGTCGAGTCGCTCGTCGAGCGCCTCGCGCTCGACGAGAAGCTTCGCCTCCTCGCGGGCGACCTCCCTTTCTCCGACGTCTTCCGGATGGGGCGCCGCTACAACGCGTTCCCCTACACCGCCGCCGCGGTCCCGCGGCTCGGGCTCGACGGTATCCGCTTCTGTGACGGCCCGCGCGGCGTCGTCCTCGGAGCGTCGACCGCGTTTCCGGTCGCGATGGCGCGCGGCGCAACGTTCGACCCGGACCTCGAGGAGGCGATCGGCGACGCGATCGGCGTCGAGGCGCGCGCGCAGGGTGCGAACCTGTTCGCCGGCGTCTGCGTGAACCTGCTGCGGCATCCCGCGTGGGGCCGCGCCCAGGAGACGTACGGCGAGGACCCGCATCTCCTCGGCGAGATGGGTGCGGCGCTCGTGCGCGGATCGCAGCGCCACGTCATGGCGTGCGTCAAGCACTTCGCCTGCAACAGCATGGAGAACGCGCGCTTCAAAGTGGACGTTCGCATCGACGAAGCGGACCTTCGCGACGTCTATCTGCCGCACTTTCGCCGCTGCGTGGACGCCGGGGCCGCCTCGGTGATGAGCGCCTACAACAAGGTGAACGGCGCGTGGTGCGGGAGCTCCCGAGCGCTTCTCACCGACGTGCTGCGGAGCGAGTGGGGCTTTGCAGGCTTCGTGATGAGCGATTTCGTGCTCGGCGTTCGCGGCTCGGGTGCCGCCGCGGTCGCGGCGGGCATGGACCTCGAGATGCCGAGCCGCATCCGCTTCCGGACGCTCGCCCGCGCGCTCGCCGCAGGCCGCCTGACCGCCGGCGAGGTCGACGGGGCCGTCCGCCGGCTCGTTCGGACGCAGCTCGCGTTTCGCGGCCGCGGTGAGCCCGACCGCTATCGGCGCGACGCGGTCGCGTCGCCGACGCATCGTGCGCTCGCACGCCGCGCGGCGGAGCGGTCGATCGTGCTCCTGAGGAACGAGCCGCCGACCGGTGCATCCGCGCCGCTCCTGCCGCTCGAGCGGGCGGCGATCGGACGCGTGGCGGTGATCGGCCGGCTCGCCTCCTACCCGAACACCGGCGACCACGGCTCTTCGCGCGTGCACCCGCCCGCCGTCGTGACGCCCCTCGACGGGCTGCGCGCGCGCGGCGTCGACCTGCTCGAGTCGGCGAACG
Organism: Thermodesulfobacteriota bacterium; assembly: GCA_036781285.1. GTDB lineage: Bacteria > Desulfobacterota > Binatia > UTPRO1 > UTPRO1 > UTPRO1. The sequence goes on from DAIQBH010000215.1 coordinate 7,974, forward strand.
ACGACCCCGCGGCGGCGCGCGCAGTCGCGCGGGCCGCGGACGTCGCCGTCGTGGTCGTCGGCTACACGTTTCGCGACGAAGGCGAGTACCTCTTCTTCCTCGCCGCCGGCGATCGCCGCGAGCTGACGTTGCGGCGCGAGCACGAGGATCTGATCGCGACCGTCGCCGCCGCGAACCCCCGGACGGTCGTCGTGCTGATGGGCGGATCCGCGATCGTCACCGAGGCGTGGCGGAGCCAGGTCCCGGCGCTGCTGATGGCCTGGTACCCGGGCATGGAAGGCGGTCATGCCCTCGCCGACATCCTGTTCGGCGACGTGAATCCGAGCGGCCGTCTCCCATGTACCTGGGCGCGCTCGGCGGCGCAGCTGCCACCGTTCGACCGCAAGGCACGCGTCGCCTCGTACGGCCCGCTGCACGGCTACCGGCTCATGCAGGCCGAGCGGCGTGATCCCGCGTTCTGGTTCGGATTCGGCCTCTCCTACACGCGGTTCTCGTACGCACCGCCGCGCCTCGACGGCGACACGGTCGCCGTAGCGGTTCACAACAACGGCACCCGTGCCGGCGCCGAGGTCGTGCAGCTCTACGTCGATCTCGCGCTCGGCACCGACCCGCGCCCGCTCGCGACCCTCCGCGCCTTCGGTCGCATCACGATCGCGCCCGGCGCGACCGAGACGGTGCGCTTCCAGCTCGAGCCCGGGTGGCGGCGCGTGCACATCGGCCCGAGCGCCGATCCGGGGAGCTGGCAGACGGTGACGCGCTAAGCCTCCCGTCCCGGGGCCAGCGCGCAGAAGCCGTCCGAGCCGATCCCGAGCGAGACGTTGATGGTGTTGAAGTACTGCTCGAGCGCGTTCACCCACGTGATCTCGACGATCTCTTCCTCACTGAAGTGGCGGCGGAGCGCCGCGAACGTGAGGTCGTCGACGCGGCGCTCGCGGGTCGCGCTCTCGACGTAGGCGAGCGCGGCGCGCTCGCCATCGCTGAAGACCGGATCGGTGCGATAGTCCGCGATCCGCGCCAGCTTGTCGGCGAGCTCCGGGTGCCGTCGCAGCGCCATCGACTGCACGATGTCGAGGCAGAACGTGCAGCCGTTGAGGGTCGCGACGTGGCTCTCGATCAGCACGCGGAGGTCGTGCGGGATCTGGAGGCGCCGATCGAGGACCGTCACCATCATCATGTGCGCGAAGAGCGCCCGCGGCATGCGCGCGAAGACCGTCGCATATGGCGTCGGCACGCGACCAAGCATGCGGCGCAGCACGAAGAAGACGAGGCGAGCGAACAGTGTCGGGGGACGGTCGAGCGGCGCGAGACGTGGGGTCATGGCGTGCGCGTGCATGAGTTCCTCCTTCGGTGGGGACACCCTACCAACCCGCCGTGCTCACCGAACGGCGCCAATGCTCAACGACGGCGAGGAGCCAATCGCGGCGCGCGTTGCATCGGCGACCGCGTCCTTCTATCTGCGCCCCCATGCCGACTCTCGAGCTGATCGAGCTCTATCCCTCGCCCTACTCCGACCGTCTGCGCTGGGTGTTGGACGCGAAGGGACTTTCCTACGCCCGCAGCGAGTACGTGCCCGTCGCGGGAGAGCAGCAACACCAGGAGCGCACCGGCATCGCGACGGCGCCCGTGCTGCTGCACGACGGCGAGGTCGTCGGCGACTCCAACCAAGCCGTCGACTGGTTGGAGTCCCGCCACCCGTCACCGGCGCTCGTGCCGTCCGACCCGCGCCGGCGCGCGCAGGTCCGCGCCTGGGAGCTGCTCGCGACCGAGGTGCTCGCCCCCGCCGGGCGGCTCGTGATGATCGGACGCATGAAGGCGATGGGTCTCCAGCCGTTCGCCGATCATCTGGGCGCCAAGTACCATTGGAGCGAATACGAGGAGGGGCGCGCCGATCGCCTGGTGCGGACCGCGTTGCCGGAGCTCGCCGCGGCCGTCGCAACGTCCGCGTACCTCGTCGGCGACGCGTTCACGCGCGCCGATCTCACGGTCGCGGCGCTGCTCACGCCGGTGCTCGGGCTTCCGCCCG
>DAIQBH010000216.1:0-9961 GCA_036781285.1 Thermodesulfobacteriota bacterium
AGTCCGGCCCCATGCCCGGCCGTATCCGAAAGGTTTTGGTCGCCAATCGCGGGGAGATCGCGCGTCGCGTGCTACGGACGGTGCGCGCGATGGGTCTCGCCGGGGTCGCCGTACACTCCGACGCCGACGCGAACGCGCCGCACGTCGCCGAAGCGGACGAAGCGGTCGCGATCGGCCCCGCGCCGAGCCGCGAGTCCTATCTCGTGATCGATCGCATCCTCGAGGCCGCCCGCGCGACCGGCGCCGACGCGATCCATCCCGGCTACGGCTTCCTGTCGGAGAACGCCGAGTTCGCCGAGCGCGTCGCGGCCGCGGGGCTCGTCTTCATCGGCCCGCCGGTCGACGCGATCCGCCGCATGGGCAGCAAGATCGGCGCGAAGGAGATCATGGCGGGCGCCGACGTTCCGGTAGTCCCCGGCGCATCGCTCGCCGAGCTGCCCCTCAAGGAGAGCACGCAAGCGGCGCGAGACATCGGCTACCCGATCCTCATCAAGGCGTCCGCGGGCGGCGGCGGCAAAGGCATGCGCATCGTCCGCGACGAAGCGGCGTTCACCGAGGCGATCGCGACCGCACGGCGCGAGGCCGAGAGCGCGTTCGGTGACGGGACGCTCCTCATCGAGCGCTACTTCGACTCGCCCCGCCACATCGAGATCCAGATCTTCGGCGACACCCATGGCAACGTGATCCACCTCGGCGAGCGCGAGTGCTCGATCCAGCGCCGCTACCAGAAGATCATCGAGGAGGCCCCGTCGCCCGCGGTCGATCCGGCGCTTCGCGCGCGCATGGGCGACGCCGCCGTCGCCGCCGCCAAGGCGATCGGCTACGTCGGCGCGGGCACGGTCGAGTTCATCGTCGACCAGACGGGGGCTTTTTATTTTCTCGAGGTGAACACCCGCCTCCAGGTGGAGCATCCGGTGACGGAAGCGATTACGGGGCTCGACCTCGTGCGCTGGCAGATCCTCGTGGCGCAGGGAGAACGCCTCCCGCTCGCGCAAGCCGACGTTGCGTTCACGGGTCACGCCATCGAGGCCCGGCTCTACGCGGAGGACCCCGCCAACGATTTCCTGCCCGCGACCGGCAGCGTGATGCTCTGGCAGCCCGCCGACGTTCCGGGCGTCCGCTACGACGGCGGAGTCGAGGCGGGCAGCGCGGTCGGCGTGCACTACGACCCGCTGCTCGCGAAAGTCATCGCGCACGCCCCGACGCGGGGGGAGGCGATCACGCGGCTCCGCCGCGCGCTCGCGGCCCTCGGCGTCGGTCCGATCACCACCAACCGCGACTTCCTGATCGCCACCCTGGACCATCCCGCCTTCGAAGCGGGCGATCTCCACACGCACTTCATCGACCAGCATCTGCCGGCCGCGTCGCGTGGAGCGCCGCGCGATCCCGCCGTCGACCGCATCCATGCGATCGCCGCCGCGCTCTTCGAGCACGCCGGACGGCGCCGCGAGGGCGGGCCGTTGCCGGCGAGCATCCCTTCCGGCTGGCGGAACAATCGCTGGCGGGCGCAGGACGTCGCGTACCTGATCGGCGGCGAGCGCATCGAGGTGCGCTACGTCGCGGGGCCCGACGACACGTTCACGATCGAGGACGGCGCGACCCCGACCGCGTGCCGGGTCCACGCGGCCGACGCCGGCGGCATCACCGTCGCGATCGGGGGCGTGCGGCGGCGGTTCGGAATCGCGACCCGCGCCGGCACGCTCGTGGTACACGGACCGCTGGGGACGGCAACTCTGATGTCGGTGCCGCGCTTCCCGCCCGCCGAGCGCGAGGACCTCGCCGGCGGCTGCCTCGCGCCGATGACGGGCATCATCCGCGAGGTCCGCGTCGCGGTCGGCGATCGGGTCGAGAAGGGCACCGTGCTCCTCGTCCTCGAAGCGATGAAAATGGAGCACCAGATGACCGCGCGCGACGTCGGCGTCGTGAAGCAGGTGCGCGTCGAGGTCGGCCAGATGGTCGACCCGGATGAAGTGCTCGTCGTCGTCGAACCGCCGGAGGAGTGAGCCGGGCCGCCGCCCTCAGGCGGCGGCGAGACGCGTTCGCTGCAATGCCTCGCTCACGAGCAACCCGACCTTCGACTCGATCCCGAACGACGTGTGCGTGCCGCCGTGCCACTCGATGCGCGGCTTCCCCCAGTGTTCCCAGAGCGCGCGCACCTGGCCCGACGGCACGATGCGATCGGCGAGCCCGCCGAAGATGAAGAGCCGCTCGGGATCGACGCGCGGCGACAGCGACAGCGGGGACACGAGACGCGTCAAGCGGCCGACGTCGTCGAACGAGATGCCGAAGCGCTCGGCGAGCCCCCGGATGAACGGCGGCACGTGGCGGTCGACGAGGCCCATGACGTCGACCATAGGCATGCCGGCGATCACGCAGTCGAGCTTGGGCTCGAGGCCGGCCGTGAGCGCGGCGATGCCGCCGCCGAGCGAGAGGCCGTAGAGCCCGACCGGCATCCCGTCGCGGGCACGCAGCCACGCGATCAAACGGCGCAGATCCCACACGGCCTGCGCTTTCAGGTGCACCAGATCGAGGACCTCTCCGGAGAAGAGACCCTCGCCGCTTCGCCACCCGCTCGCGCGCGGCCCGTGCAGCGGCAGCACCGGCATCACGAGGTTCACGCCGAGGGTCTCGTGCAGCCACCGCGGGCTGAACTGGAAGAATCCGGTGAGCGGCGAGCCCGTCCGGTACCCGTGCAGGCACACCAGCCACGGGCGCGGCGGACCAGGATGCTGCAATAGCCACGCGTGCGCGGTGCGATTGGCCGTGCGACCGTGCCAGCGCTCGCCGCCGGGCTCGTAGCGGCGCAGCTCGAACTCGCTCGCGAAGGTGAGATGACGATACGGTCGGCCGAAGCTGGATCCGTCGGTGATCGCGCGCGGCTCGAGCGCGGGCGGCGCGGGAAAGTAGCTCGCGGGATCGGCGAGGAAGCCGGCCTCCTCGAAGAACGCCACCGCTTCGCCGATCTCGGCGCGCAACCGCTCGCGGTCGGCGCCCGTCACGAACCGCGCGAGGAGGACCTCGCTCATCAGGAAGATCTCGTCGAGCACGATCTTTGCCGCGACGACCGGCGACCGACCGATGCTCGGCAGATCGCTCGCGATCTCGGCAATGGGCGCGGCGGGCAGGAGCCAGCGGCTCGCCAGCACGCTCGGGGCGAGCAGCGCACGCACGGCAACTTCGAGGGCAAGAGCAGTGGCGTCGCGAATCATCGCGGATCTCCGTACGTGACAGAGGCTAGCACGCGAAGACAACGATGACAGCGCGTCTTCTGACGCGAGAGGACCGCGGCGGCGTGCGAGTGAGAGCCGTTCATTCGGGGCGACTCCCGGGGGGTGCGGATCTTTACGTCGGTCCGCGCGCGGTTGTAAAGACGCACGTCGCGCTATCGCACCCGCCAGCGAGGAGGACATGTGACGACGACGGTGACGCGCTACGAGCTGCGCGGGTCCGCGGCCTGGATCACGCTCGACTCCCCGGAAAACCGCAATGCCCTGTCGGCACCGCTCGTCGCGGAGCTCGGGGCCCATCTGCGCACCGCGACCGACGACCCCGCCGTGCGCGCGATCGTGCTCACAGGGAACGGCCCCGCGTTCTGTGCCGGCGCCGACCTCAAGAACCGCGGTGATGCGGTGGCGCCCGGAAGTGGCGCCAAGAACCCGTTCGTCGAGATCCTCCGCGCCATGTGGGACGGGCCCAAACCGGTGATCGTCGCCGCCAACGGCCACGCGTTCGGCGGCGGCGTCGGCCTCGTTGCGGCCGCCGACATCGCGATCGCCGTCGACTCCGCCACGCTGAGCTTCAGCGAGGTCCGGATCGGCGTGATCCCCGCGATGATCTCGGTGGTCGTGCTTCCGAAGCTGGGCGTCCATCAGGCGATGCGGCTCTTCCTGACGGGCGCACGCTTCAGCGCTGCGGAGGCGCAAGGGTACGGTCTCGTGCATCGCGTAGTGCCCGCCGCCGAGCTCGCGGCGGCGGTGCAAGCCGAAGTCGACGCGATCGCGCTCGGTGGTCCCAACGCCGTCGCCGAAGCGAAGAAACTGATCCGCACCGTCAGTACGGTGTCGATGGACGAGGGCTTCGCGTACGCAGAGGCGAAGATCGCCGAGCTGTTCGCGTCCCCCGAAGCAGCCGACGGCATGATGGCGTTCGCGACGAAACAGAAGCCGAGCTGGGTGAGGTCGTAGCGTCCCGGGAGGGCCCCCATGGCGAAAGACGAGCCGTTCGACGTTTGCGTGATCGGGACGGGCGCCGGAGGCGGCGTCATGATCCAAGAGCTCACGGCCGCCGGCATGCGCGTCGTGGCATTGCAGCGCGGGCCGCTGCTGTCACCGAGCGACTTCGGCGACGACGAGCTCAAGATGATGATTCGCGACGCGCTCTTCTCGCCGAATCAGCTCGAGACGTTCAGGCCCGACGACAAGACGGCGACCGTCACCGGACGCTTCAACGCGACCGCGGACTGCGTCGGCGGGACGATGACCCACTGGTCGGCGTGGTCGTGGCGTTTCCGGCCCGACGACTTCCGCGTGCTCTCGCATGAAGGTCCGCTCGCCGGTGCGAGCCTCGCGGACTGGCCGTTTCCCTACGACGAGATCGAGCCGTTCTACGAAAAGGCCGAGCAGGACTTCGGCGTCTCGGGGAGCGGCTACGCGAATCCGTTCGGCGCGCCCCGCAAGAAGGATTACCCGAACCCGCCGCATCCCGAGCGCGTGTCGACCCGCTATTTCCGGCAGGGCGCGCAGAAGCTCGGATGGACGCCGTTCCCGCTGCCCGTCGCGATCAACTCGCGCGCGTACGGCGGCCGCGCCGCCTGCATGTACGGAGGCGCCTGCTACGGCTTCGGCTGCCCGGTCCACGCCAAGGCGACCTCGCTGTCCGTCTGCATCCCGAAGGCGCAGGCGACCGGCAAGCTCGACCTCCGGGCGAACGCCGTCGCGCGCGAGATCACCGTCGGCAAGGACGGGCGCGCGCGCAGCGTCCGCTACCTCGATGCCGCCGGGAAGGAGCACGAGGTCTTCGCGAAGTACATCGTCGTCTCCGGCAACTCGATCGGCTCGTCCCACCTCCTATTGATGTCGAAGTCCGGTTCCTTTCCGCAGGGGCTCGCGAACTCGAGCGGGCTCGTCGGGAAGAATCTGACCTTCCACACGGTGCCCGCGGTCGGCTTCACGATCGACGAGCCGGCCCTCGGGTACACCGGCTTCAACGGCCATGCCGCGGTCGACGACCTGCATCCGAGCGACCCGAAGCGCGGCTTCATCCGCGGCGGCGTCATCGGCGAGCCGAACGCCGGCACGGCGACGCCGATGTTCTACTGGGCTCTGACCGGCGCCGGCGCGCCGATGGAGCGGACCTTCGGCGCGCCGCTGAAGGCATTCCTCAAGAAGTTCCCGCGCGCGATCCTGCTCGCGGCCGTGCTCGAGGATCTCCCGATGGAATCGAACCGCGTCGATCTCGATCCGACCGTGAAAGACCGCTTCGGCCTGCCGGTGCCGCGCATCACCCACGGCCAGCACCCGAACGATCTCGCGATGCACGGCTGGTATCAGCAGCGGCTCCTCGACCTCGCCGAAGCGGCCGGCGCCACGGAGAAGTGGATCTCGAAGGTCCCCGGGTTCACGTTCATCGACGAGAAGACGCCGATGAACGGGGGCCACGTGGGCCACTTCATGGGCACCTGCCGCATGGGAGCGGACCCGAAGAGCTCCGTGCTCGACAAATGGTGCCGGACGCACGACGTGCCGAACCTCTGGGTCGTCGACGGCAGCTGTTTCCCGACCTCGGGTGGCTACAACCCGACGCTCACGATCCTCGCCAACGCCTACCGCGTCGCCGATCACTTCGTCGGCGAAGCGAAGCGGCAGAATATTTGAAGGAGGGGACGGCCTTGACTCTCTCGCGTCGCGACTTCCTGCTCCGGAGCGCCATCTACGGCGGCGCGCTCTGGACCGCGCTCAACGTTCCGCGACCGCATGCTCTCGCCGCGGCCGCGGAATCGACGAAACCGCTCGTGCTGAAGCCCGACCAGTGGAAGCTCGTGGAGGCGATCGCCGCCCGCATCATCCCGAGCGACGACGAGCCCGGCGCCACCGAGGCCGGCGTCGTGAACTTCATCGACAAGGCCCTCGCCAACGAGGACAAGGCGCTGGCACCGGTCTACGCGGCCGGCCTCGCGGGTATCGACGCCGTCGCGACGAAGCGCTTCGGCAAGTCGTTCACGGCCCTCGCCGCCGCGGAGCAGGACGAGGTGTTGCTCGCGCTCGAAAGCGCCAAGGCCGACGGGTGGCCGAAGGGCGCGATCGGCTCCGCCGACTTCTTCACCGCCGTCCGCGCCCATACGGTCTTCGGCTTCCTCTGCGACCCCGCGTACGGCGGCAACCGCGACTACGTCGGCTGGAAGGTCACGGGCTACCCGGGACATCAACACCACCGCGGCGGCTACACGAAAGAGCAGATGCAGGGGAAGGCGCCGATCGTTCCCGTCTGGAAGGCGTAGGGGATTCTGGTAGGACGTCTTCATGACCGACGTCCTCCGGATTGCGAACTGTAGCGGGTTCTACGGCGATCGTCTGAGCGCTGCGCGCGAGATGGTCGAGGGTGGGCCGATCGACGTGCTCACCGGCGATTACCTGGCCGAGCTCACCTTGATGATCCTCCTGAAGGATCGCCTGAAGGACGGCGCGCTCGGCTACGCGCGCACCTTCCTTCGCCAGCTCGAGGAGGTCGCGGCGACCTGCAAGCAGCGCGGCATCAAGATCGTCGTGAACGCCGGTGGTCTGAATCCCGCCGGCTGCGCCAACGCGGCGCGGGCCCTCTACCAGAAGCTCGGCGTCACCGCCGTCGTGGCTCACCTCGAGGGCGACGACGTGCTGCCGAAGCTCGAGACGCTCCAGAGGTCCGGCGAGAAGCTCGCGCACCTCGATCAGGGCCGTCCGCTCGCCGAGCTCCAGGCGCCGGTGCTGTCCGCGAACGCGTACCTGGGTGGTTGGGGCATCGCCGCCGCCCTCGAGCGCGGCGCCGACGTGGTCATCTGTCCGCGCGTGACGGACGCCGCGCTCACGCTCGGTCCGGCGGCGTGGAAGTTCGGATGGAAGCGCGACGACTGGGACCAGCTCGCGGCCGGTGTCGTCGCGGGCCACATCATTGAATGCGGCGCCCAGACGACGGGCGGGAACTACGCCTTTTTCAAGGAAGTGCCCGGCCTCGAGTATCCCGGCTTTCCGATCGCCGAAATGCGCCCGGACGGCAGCTTCGTCATCACGAAGCATCCCGGCACGGGCGGCCTCGTCTCGGTGGGCACGGTCACGGCGCAGCTGCTCTACGAGATCGCGGGGCCGCTCTATCCGAATCCCGACGTGACCGCCCGCTTCGACACCATTCGCGTCGAGCAGGAGGGGCCGGATCGCGTGCTCGTGCACGGCATCAAGGGTGAGCCGCCGCCGCCGACGACGAAGGTCTGCATCAACTATTTCGGCGGCTACAAGAACAGCATGACCTTCGTGCTGACCGGCCTCGACATCGAGGAGAAAGCGAAGCTCGCGGAGGAGACGCTCTGGAAGCTCGTCGGGGGGCGGGAGCGCTTCGCCGAGACGCGCGCGACGCTCCGGCGCGGCGACCGAGTCGATCCGGGCAGCAACGAAGAAGCGTTCGCGCATCTCACGATCAGCGTGAAGGATCCCGATGCGCAGAAGGTCGGGCGCGCATTCTCGGGGAAAGTCGTCGAGATGGCCCTCGCGAGCTATCCCGGGTTCTTCATGACGAGCCCGCCGAGCGATGCCTCGCAGATCGGCGTCTATTGGCCGACGCTCGTGCCGTCGGCGGCCGTCGAGCAGCGGCTCGTGATCGGGGAATCGTCCCTGCCGATCCCGCACGTCGACCCACCGGCCTCGTTCGCGAAGCCGCCGGCGCCGGCGATCGAGCTCCCGCCCGCACCGAGCGGCCCGACACGCGACGTCGCGCTCGGGACGATCTGCGGGGCGCGCTCCGGCGACAAGGGCGGCAACGGCAACGTCGGCGTGTGGGTGAAGACGCCCGCCGCGTATCGCTGGCTCGCGGACTATCTCACGGTCGACCGCGTCCGCGAGCTGCTCAGCGAGGCCCGCCCGCTCGAGGTCGACCGCTTCGAGTTCCCGAACCTGCTCGCGTTGAACTTCGTCGTGAAGGGACTGCTTGGCGACGGCGTCGCGGCCTCGCTTCGCAGCGATCCGCAAGCGAAGAGCCTCGGCGAGTATCTGCGCGCCAAGGTCGTCCCGATCCCGACGGCGCTGCTGTAGCGTCTCGCTTCGCCATGTCGGCAACCTGACCCGGCAGTTTCTGCCGGGTCGTTGCCGACCCATGCTCGCGTCGAAGCCGCGCCGCCGCGGGCCCCGGCACCGGCACGCATCCTGCTCCTTCCCGTCGCGGAGGGGCAGGCATGGGCGGACGGAGGACGGTGGTCTCGGGGTGCCTCGTCGCCGCGGCCACGCTGCTCGTCGGAGCGCCGACCCGCGCGGCGACCCCGGTGTTCGGACCGCCTCTCGCGGTGAACGGAACCGCCGCGAGCGACACCGCCGTCGACGGCGCTCCACGCCTCGTGACCGACGGGCAGGGCACATGGCTCGCGGTGTGGGCCGCGACCGGCGCGTTCGGAGCGGATTCCGACGTCCTCTCCTCGCGCTCGACGGATCACGGCGTATCGTGGACGTCCCCCGTGCCGGTCAACGGGTCGCCGGCGTCGGACGAGGCCTTCGACTTCGCGCCCGCCGTCGCGACCGACGGCAACGGCACCTGGGTCGCCGTCTGGACCGCGACCAACGGTGCCGACACGGACATCTTCGTCTCGCGCTCGACGAACGCCGGCGCGACGTGGAGCGCGCCGGCACCCCTCTATGCCGATGCGGCGAGCGATACCGGCAACGACGACCGCCCGCAGATCGCGGTCGACGACGGCGGTGTGTGGCTCGTCGTCTGGGACGCGCCCGGCCGCTTCGGCAACGACCGCGACGTTCTCTACGCGCGCTCACTCGACGGCGGCGTCGGATGGACCGCACCGGCGGCGCTCGGCAGCAACGCGACGACCGATCGCGGCACCGACCAGCGGCCGCAACCGGCGTCCGACGGCGCCGGCGGCTGGCTCGTGGTGTGGGCCTCGACCGACTCCCTCGGCAACACGATCGGCATCGACTTCGACATCCTCGTCACGCGCTCGGCGGACGGTGGCATCACCTGGTCGCCCGTGCGCGCGCTGAACGGCAACGCGGCCGGCGACCAGGCACTCGACGACCGCCCCCAGCTCGCGACCGACGGCAACGGAACCTGGGTGGTGGTGTGGGTGTCCGACGACACGCTCGGCGACACCATCGGGCCCGATCTCGACATTCTGACCTCGCGCTCCGGCGACGGCGGCCTCACCTGGAGCACGCCACACGCGCTCAACGGCAACGCGGCGACCGACACCGGCGCGGACGGCGCCCCCGTGGTCGCGACGGACGGGCAGGGGACCTGGGTCACGGTCTGGGAGACGAATGATCCGATGGGCGGCGCGCTCGGCGGCACCTACGACATCGTGATGGCGCACTCGCTCGACGGCGGCGCCAACTGGTCGGCGCCCCACCAGCTCGATCCCGGAGCGCCGAGCGACGCGCGGCGCGACGTCAGCCCGCAGATCGTCACCGATGGCCGCGGCCTTTGGAACGCGGTCTGGGCGGGCGCGGGCGGAACATTCGGCGCGGACGGCGACGTGCTGCGCGCCGCCGGCCGCGAGCGCGGCGGCGACGGCACGGTCGACCCGGGCGAACAGTGTGACGACGGCAACACGCGCGACGGCGACGCGTGCCCCGCCACCTGCGAGTTCCCGCCCTTGCCGACGCCGATCGCCACCCCGACGCTGGCCGGCGGCGGCGGCGCGGAATCCACCCCTGGACCCATCGGCACGAGCGGCGGCCCGCCGAGCGCCAACGGAACGGGAGGACCGCACGGCGCG
>DAIQBH010000217.1:0-2511 GCA_036781285.1 Thermodesulfobacteriota bacterium
CACCGGCAACGCCGCGGTCGTCGCGGGGGACGTGCGCGCGATCCTGACCACGCCCTCCTGGTGGGGCGACGGGCGCGGCACCCTCTGGCGGCCGCTCACGACGCTGACGTTCGCCGTCGACCATGCGCTCTTCGGCAGCGCGCCCTTCGGGTATCATCTGGTGAACGTCGGGCTGCATGCGCTGGTGAGCGTGCTCGTCCTGACGGTGTTCGCGCGGGCGGGGGTCGCGCCCGCGGTCGCGTTCGCGGCGGCGGCGCTCTTCGCGAGCCATCCGGTCCACACCGAGGCGGTCGCGAACGTGGTCGGCCGCGCCGAGCTCCTCGCCGCGGCCGGCTTCTTCCTGGCGTGGTCGTGCTGGCTCGCCGCCGACGCCGCCTCGGGTTTCGCCGCGAGGGCCTGGATCGCTGCGGCGGCCGGGTCGTTCTTCCTGGCGCTTCTCGCCAAGGAGAACGCGATCGCGCTGCCGGCGGTCGTGATGGTCGCCGACCTCCTCCGGCGCGGGAGCGAGGCGGCGCGCGCGCTTCGCCGGCGCGCGCCCGGGTACGCGGCGCTGGTCGCGGTCGCGGCCGTCTACGTCGCGCTGCGCCGAGTGGTGGTCGGAGGGATCACGCCGGCGGCCGAGCTCCTCGACAATCCGCTCGGACTCTTGCCCGCGGGCGAGCGAGTCGTCGGGGCCGTGGCGGTCGTCGGCCTCTACGCGCTCCGGCTGGTCTTCCCGTACCGGCTCTCGGCCGACTACTCCTACGATCAGATCCCGGTGCCGGAGAGCGTCCTCGATCCCCGTGTGCTCGCCGGGCTCGCCGTGATGGCGGGCGTCGCCGTCCTCGCCTGGCGCGCCCGGCGGCGTCTTCCGGCGCTGACCCTCGGGCTGTCGTTCATGGCGCTGACCTTCGCGCTCGTCTCGAACCTCCTCTTCCCGATCGGGACGATCATGGGGGAACGGCTCCTGTATCTGCCCTCCGCCGGGTTCTGCGTGGCGCTCGCGGCCGGCCTCGCCGCCGTCGGCCGCGCTCCGGCGTTCGCCGCCACCGTGGCGGTGATCGTCGGGCTCTACGGCGGCCGTACGCTCGAGCGGAACCCGGTCTGGCGTGAGCCGCTCGGCTTCTTCGCCACGATGACGGCCGATGCGCCGCGCTCGGCCCGCGCCCATGCCGAGCTCGGCACTGCGCTCGCCGAGGCCGGCCGGCTCGACGACGCGGACGCGGCGTTCACGCGCGCGCTCGCGATCAAGCCCGAGGATGCCGTCATCCTCTACAATTGGGGCGTCGCGCTCGGCGCCGCCGGGCGGTTCGACCAGGCGGCCGCGGTCTACCGCCGCGCGATCGCCGCCAAGCCGGACTTCGGCCGCGCGTACGAGAACCTCGGCGGGGTGGAGAGCGCTCGCGGTGATCAACCGGCGGCGCTCGCGGCGCTCCGGCGCGCGCGGGAGCTCACGCCCGAGTCCCCGTATCTATTGATGACGATCGCCAACGTGCAGGCGCGAGCGGGGGCGCATGCGGACGCGCGCGCCACGTTCGAGGAAGCGGTCGCACGCCGTCCGCGCGACCCGCTGGTGCTCACGAGCTACGGAACCTTCCTGCACGCGCGGGGCGACGACCGTGCCGCGATCGCGATCCTCGAAGGCATAGCACCACCGCGATCGGATGCGGTCGTCGCGCTCCTCGCCGCGAGTCGCCGGCGGCTCGAGCGCGCGACGCCCTGAGCGATCGGCACGCGTGCCGAGTCGCACGCGTCGCACGGCTGCGACCTCGTGCACACGCGCGGTGACGGCGACCGACGAATGCCTCGTCGCGGCGTTGGCGTTCGCGGCAATTTTCTTGCATTGAGAAGCGGGCACGACGTGGCGGTGGACGCCACGGTTCGAGTCGCGAGCGTACGGCGCCGCGCGGGGGAGGAATCGATGGTGGGGATCGGGCGGCGCGGGTTTTCCGTCGTGGTGTTCGCAGCGCTCTTGGTGGGCGCACCGGGTGTCGCGTCGGCGTGGCACATCGCGGGCACGGTATTCTGTGACGCGAACGGCAACGACGCGATCGACCAGGAGGACACGCGGGTCGAGGGTGTGACCGTGCGCGTGACCGCGCTCACCGCATTCCCCGCCGAGACCTTCGACGCGACGACCAGCGACACGGGCTACTACGCGCGGCCGCTGCCGGATCGGGACGACGACTACCGCGTCGAGCTCGTCGCGGGGCTTCCTCCGGGGTCGTCCGTGATCGTGCCGGCGAGCGGCGCGTACGGTGCGCCGCCGGTTGCGGCGATCGCGCTGACGGGCAGCACCCCGCAGGCAATCGGCATCGACTTCCTGCTCGCCGGCTGCGGATCGGCGCCCTCGCCGACGCCGACGGGCGTCGAGACCCCGATCGTCTTTCCGAGCCCGACCGGCACCGCGACCGCGATCGAGACGCCCGTCGAGACGGCGACGCCCGACGCCACGCCGACCGACGCACCTACACCGACCGACGTCCCGACGCCGACGGACGTGCCCACACCGACGGACGTCCCGACGCCGAC
>DAIQBH010000217.1:2611-9926 GCA_036781285.1 Thermodesulfobacteriota bacterium
GACGTCCCGACGCCGACGGACCTGCCGACCCCGACCGTCACCGCGACGGCGACCGACGAGCCGACCGCGACCATCACCCTGACGGCAACGCCGAATCCGAGCGCCACCCCGACCGACGTCGCGACGGCGACCGTTACCGCCACGCTGACGCCCGTCCAGACGGTCACGCCGACCGAGACGCCGTCGATCGCCGTTGCGACCGGCACGCCCGAGGCGACCGCGACCCCCATCCTCACGGCGACCCCGCTGCTCACCGCGACCCCGGTCACGACCGTGACGCCGACGCTGGTGCTCGCGACCGGGACGCCGACCCCCGTCTCGACGCCGGGCGGCTTCTCGCCGGCCTTCCAGTGCTACGAGATCGACCGCGCGACGCTCGCCGAGATCGACGATCTCCCGGTCGAGGATCGCTACGGGTTCACGCTGATCGACATCGCCGGCCGCGGCAAGGTGAAGCGGCTCTGCAACCCGGCATCGGTGAACGGCCAGAACGCGGGTGCGCCCGGCGATCCGAACCACCTGGTCGGCTACGTCATCAACGACCGCGAGCCGCGGAACGCGAAGGTGCCCGATCAGATGGTCACGGACCAGTTCGGCACGATCAACCTGACCGCGCTCCGGCCGATCTCGCTTCTCGTGCCGAGCGCCAAGAGCCTGGTCGGCCCGCCGGCGCCGATCGACCCGGCCCCGATCGACCACTATCAGTGCTACGCGGTCGGGAACGCCGGGAAGGCGCGCGTCGACGACATCTCCGTCGTCGACCAATTCGGCGCGAAGACGCTCGACATCAAGCGCGCGTCACGCCTCTGCGTCGCCGCCGACAAGCGCGGCGAGGGCGTCATCGACCAGAACGCGGCGCTCATGTGCTACGAGGTGCGCGCCTCGTCCGGGACGCCGGCCTTCCGCGGCGTCGACGGCGACGTGTTCATCGCGAACCAGTTCGGGCCCGACCGGCTGATGGTCACCCGGACGACCGAGCTTTGCGTCCAGGCGACGGTGACGACGCAGAAGCTCCGGAAGAGCAAGAAGCGGTAGAGTCGCTCGGCAAGCGCCGACCGCGAATGAACGAGGAGGCGTTGCGTCGGCCGGAAAGCCGCGCGACGCCTTCGCCTTCGTGGCGTCGCGTGCCGGTTCTGGAGCGACTTCATCGTCGCCGCGTCCACGCGCCATCGCCCGCGCCCGATGACGGATGCCGAGACTACCGTGCGCCGCGCCACGGCTCGGTCACATCGTCGAGCGTCGCGACCTCGTCGTCGGTGAGCGCCAGCGCGAGCGCCTTCGCATTGCGGGTCGCCTGCTCACCGTTCTTGGCACCGGCGAGGGGTACGACTCCCGGCTTCGCGAGCAGCCACGCGAGCGCGACGGCGGCGGCGTCGACGCCGTGCCGCGCGGCCATCGCGCGCAGCGCGGTGATGACGGGGGCCGCGGCGGCGACGTTCGCGGACGAAAACCACGCCGCGTCCGAGCGTGGCGGCGGCGGGCGCCGCTCGGCATCGTACGTGCCGCAGAGCAGGCCCTGCTCGAGCGGGCTGTAGGCGAGGAGCGTCACGCCGAGCTCACGACACGCGTCGAGCACGCCGTCGGCCTCCGGCGCGCGACATAGCAGCGAGTAGTGCACCTGATTCGTCGCGAGGGGCACGCCACGCCGCGCGAGCGCGGCGTGGGCTTCTCGCATCTCGCCCGCGCGGAAGTTGCTGACGCCGACGGCGCGTACGAGCCCCGCATCGACGGCATCGGCGAAAGCGTCCATCGTCGCCGGGATCGGGACCTCGTCGCGATCGGCCCAGTGGAGTTGATACAGATCGATGCGTGGCAGGCCCATCCGCTTCAGGCTGCCGGCGAGTCCCTTCGGGATCGCCGCGGGGCCGCCGCGCCGCGCGACCGGCGCGTACTTCGTCGCGACGATGATCTCGCGGCCGTACTTTTCGAGCGCGGCGCGCGCGAGCCAGCCGACCAGTTTCTCGCCCTTGCCGGCACCGTACGCCTCCGCCGTGTCGAAGAGATCCAATCCCGCCGTCAGGCACGCGTCGAAGGCATCGACGACGTCGCGCGGTCCGTGATCCTCTTCGTAGCGCCAGTAGCGCTTGTCGCCCCAGGCCCAGCACCCGACACCGAGTGCTGCGACCTCGAGCGGGCTCTGACCGAGTCGGACACGCGGCGGTGGCATCGAGACGCGCGGTACACTGCGACGGCGACGGCAGCAAGCGACGGAGAGCCGGCCTGCGGCTCACGCGCGGGTTCTCGTCGGAATCGCGCTCGTCGCCGGCAGACCGCCGGCGACGAACTCTCCGACCACGGCGCGCTCGTCCGCGGCGGCGCGGCGCTCGACGTCGTCGCGCGCGCTCGATGCGGCGTCGCCGCTACGTCCGGCTGCGCTTTCTCGGCTGCTGCTCCTTCGGGCCCTGACTGTAGTCGCCGAAGCGCGCGTCGCGTGCGGTCACGGCGCTCTTGACGCCCTGATCGCGCGCGACGCGGACGAACTCCCGCCCCTCCGGCGTGTTCCGCATGATGCCGTCGAGGATCGGCCCCAGGGTCTGCGTGCTCTGGAGTCCCATGTTGTCGTAGGCTTGGTTGACGATGAGCTTCATCGCGGTCAGCTGCGTCAGCGGGATCGCCGCCAGCTTTGCCGCGAGGGCGTCCGCGAAAGAGTCGAGCTCTTCGAGGCGGACCGCGAAATTGATGAGCTCGATCGCGGCCGCCTCCTTGCCGCTGATCCACTCGCCCGTCAGCGCGTAGTACTTCGCCTTCGCGAGCCCGAGCCGGTAGACCCACATGCCGGTCAGGTGGCAGCCCCAGACGCGCGAGTACGGCGTCCCGAAGCGGGCGTCGTCGGACGCGACCACGAGGTCGGCGCAGAGCGCGAGCTCGGAGCCGCCGCCGACGCAGTAGCCGTGGACCTTGGCGATCACGGGTTTCAGGCCGCGCCAGAGGCCCATGAAGGTGCTGAGGTAGCTCGTGTACGGGTTCGTCACCTCGTGCATGTCGGCGCCGGGGTCGTAGCCCTCTTCCTGGAGAGTCGGGTAGTGCGCGAGGCCACCCGAGAAGTCGAAGCCGGCGCAGAAGCTGTCGCCGGCGCCTTCGAGGACGATGACCTTCGTCGCGGGGTCGCGGTTGGCGGCGCGGAGGGCGGCGTCGAGCGCGTCGATCAGGTCGGCGTCGAGCGCGTTGTAGCGTTCCGGGCGGTTCAGGGTGATCGTCGCGACGGCGTCGTGCTTGGTGTGGCGTACCAAGTCGGTCATGGGCGGTCCTCCGGCCTCGACTGGTAGGCCAGCGGCACGCGTGCGGCAACTGCGTGTGCCGGGATCGCGGCGTTGCCGGTCGTCCGGTGTCCGCGGTAGCTGTCGCGGCGCGTGACCGGTCACGACGACAGCCCGATCTTCGTTCTCGGCATCGGTCGTTCGGGGACGACGCTCCTGGCGCGGATGCTGGACCGGCATCCGGAGGTGTCGATCTATCTCGAGTCGA
This sequence comes from Thermodesulfobacteriota bacterium, assembly GCA_036781285.1. Taxonomy (GTDB): domain Bacteria; phylum Desulfobacterota; class Binatia; order UTPRO1; family UTPRO1; genus UTPRO1. The sequence continues at coordinate 6,077 of DAIQBH010000217.1, forward strand.
GGTTCCTCAACGTGATGCCGGCGGACGGCGCGTCTGGGACGCTCGCGAGCGACGCGGCGGCGCGGCTGCTGGATCGAATCGGCGATCCCGCGGCGCAGGGCGTGTCACGCGCGGCGATTCTCCAGCGGTTCGCGACGACGGATCGGAGCGTGCGCGCGCTCTTCGATGCGGTGCTGCGTCTCCGGATGGAGGCGCACGGCAAACGCCGCTTCGGCGAAAAGACGCCGAGCCACTTCGCGAAGATCGACGTGCTGCGCGCGTGGTACCCGGCTGCGCGCTTCGTGTGCCTCCTGCGCGATCCGCGTGACGCGTACGCGTCGTTCGCCCACTCGCCGGATCACGCGGGCGCCGGCTGGGCGGACCGGACGCTCCTCGGGCGGTGTCTCTATTGGAACCACTATCGGGACGCGGTCGCGGCCGCGAAGCGGCGCTTCCCGGCGCAGGTCCACGAGGTGGAGCTCACGGCGCTCGTGCGCGATCCCGACGCCACGCTCCGCGCGCTCTGCGCGTTCCTCGGGCTCGCGTACGACCCCCGCATGCGCGCCGTCGGTGAGAACAACAGCTCGTTCGCCGAGACACGCGACGCCGGGGGGCTGCGCACCGAGGTGCTCGATCGCAAGGACCGGCTGCGGCCGTGGGAGACGCGCGCGATCGAGATGCTCTGCGGCGAATGGATGCAGGCCGAAGGCTTGCCGCTGCCGGCCGGATCGCGGCGTGTGATCGCCGTGCTGTCCGCGCTCGGCGGATACCGGCTCGCGGCGCGACTGCATCGCGCGATCCGGGCGCGCCGAGCGGCGCGAGGGCGAGGAAGACGCGGCCGCCGGGCGCGGCTCAGTGGCGGGTGACGGCGCGGTCGGCGACGACGCTGCCGACGATACGGACGAGGTGCTGCGGCTCGACGGGCTTGCCGACGTGCACGTGGAAGCCCGCCGACAGTGCCCGCACGCGATCGTCGTCGCCGCCGTACGCCGTGAGCGCGACGGCCAGCATGCGGCCGCCGGCATCCGCGGTGCGTGCCCGGATCTTCCGGAGCAGCGTGTAGCCGTCCTCCCCGGGCATCGCGATGTCGGACATCATCACGTCCGGCACCCAGGCATCGAGAAGCGCCAGCGCCTCGCTCGCCGAGATGCACGTCCGGACCTCGGCACCCTCCGCTTCGAGGACGGTGCCGATCGTCTCGCAGGTGTCGCGATCGTCGTCGACGACGAGCATCTTGAGCCCGCGGAGACGCCCGACGTGGGGGGTGCGCCGGTCGTCGGGTGCGGCCGTCTCGCTCGGACGGGCGCTCACGTCGGCGAGCCCCGGCAGCGTGACGGTGAAGATCGCGCCGCGGCCCTCGCCGGCGCTCTCGGCTCGGACGGTGCCGCCGTGCAGCTCGACCAGATGACGGACGACCGCGAGCCCGAGCCCGAGCCCGCCGTGCGTCCGAGTCGTCGAGGTGTCGGACTGCCAGAAGCGCTCGAACAGGCGCGGCAGCGCCGCGGGCGGGATGCCGGCGCCGTCGTCGTGGACGGTGAGCCGGACGTCGGCGCCGTCGTTGCGCAGGTCGACGGCGATGCGGCCGCCGCGCGACGTGAACTTGAGCGCGTTCGAGACGAGGTTCCACACGACCTGCTGGAGGCGCTCCGCGTCGCCGGAGATGCAGCGCGTGGTCGGGTCGAGCGTCGCGTCGAGGCGCACGCCCTTCGCTTCGGCTCCCGGCCGGAGCGCCTCGAGCGCGGCGTGGATGACGGGCGCGAGCGCGAGGGTGCTGACGTCGAGGCGAAGCTTCCCCGTGATCGCGCGCGAGACGTCGAGGAGGTCTTCGACGATCCGCGCCTGGAGCTTGGCATTGCGCTCGATCGCCTGGAGCCCGCGCTCGACGGCGGCCTCGTCGAGGTTGCGGCGGCGGAGCAGCGAGGCCCACGTCAGGATCGGCGTGAGTGGGGTGCGGAGCTCGTGCGAGACGATCGCGAGGAACTCGTCCTTCGAGCGGTTCGCCGCCGCGAGCTCGTCGGCGAGGGTCGTCACGTCGCGGGTGCTGCTCGAGAGCGCGCCCTGGAGCACGTCGCGGGTGCGCGTCAGCGTCACGAGGTTCGCGACGTTCTCGAAGTGCAACCGCAGCGAGCGGACGAGGAGCGTGCGGAGGCCCGACGCGAGCGCGACCGTGGAGAACCAGAAGCCGACGAGGAGGAGCGCGGTCGCGATCGTCGCGAGCGAGCCGCCGACGAGGAGCACGGCGACCACCGGCAGGAACGTCGCCGTGAGGTACGCGACGAACGCGCTCCGCACCGGCGCCAGCGCCGCGACCCCGCTCACGCCCGCGCCGCCGAGCACGAAGAGCAGGAAGGTCTGGTAGGGCGGCGCGATCCGCGGATAGAGGATGATCGCCGCCATGCCCCACCCCGCACCCGCGAGCCCGTAGGCGACCGTGAGCGCCCGACGCCACCACTCGGGCGCGGCCGCCGCGTCGGGTGCGTGCCGGTAACGCCAGACGACGAGGCCGGCGGGGGTCGTGAGGACGCCGATCGTCGCGAGCCAGAGCAGCAGCAGGCCGCCGGGCGTACCACTCCAGAGGACGATCGCGATGGCGACGACGGCCGCGACGCCGATCGCGAAGCCGATCGGCGCTTGGCGGACGACGTGACCGATCAGCTCGGCCTCGATCTGCGCGCCGACGTCGGGTGGCGTCGTGGCGGGGTCGAGCACGCCGCCGTCCGCGCGCGGCGCGTCCAGGCTCGGGGAGGGGGGATTCGTCACCATGTTGCAGTCCCCACGGTTCGACGGGATTTCATACTCCCGCGCGCGTGCGATGACTACCGCTGAAATGTCATGCGGCTTGGCGCTCGCGCCGGCCGCTTGTCCGCACGGGCCGACTGGCCTACGTGGAACCCTGCGCGTGTCGGTGCCGGCCACAATCGATCCCCGCTCGTTGCCGAACCTCGTCGTGATCGGCGGGACCAAGAGCGGGACGACGAGCCTGCACGCGTACCTCGCGCTGCACCCCCGGATCTTCATGGCGCGCGTGAAGGAGATCCAGTTCTTCACGAAGCACTTCGAGAACGGCGTCGCGTGGTACGCCGAGCACTTCCGAAAAGGCCGCGACCAGGCCGTCCGCGGCGAGGCGTCGCCGCAGTACACCTGCTACCCGCGCCTCACGGGCATCCCCGAGCGCATGCACGCCGTCGTCCCGGACGCCAAGCTCATCTATCTCGTGCGCGACCCGTTCGCACGCCTGCGGTCGCACGTCGTCTTCATGGCACCCGAGGCGGCGCGTGCGAGCCTCGACGCGCTCCTCGATCCCTTCGAGACGAACCCGTACGTCGCGCAGAGCCGGCAGGCGTGGCAGCTCGAACGGTACCTCGCGGTCTTTCCGCGCGAGCGCATCCTCGTGATCGCCGCCGAGGAGCTCCGCGCCGCGCGCCGTGCGACGCTCGCCGAGGTGTTTCGGTTCCTCGACGTCGAGCCCTTCGACAGTCCGGACTTCGACGCCGAGCTCAACACGACCGAAGTCGCGCGGCGGGACGGCGGCGCCGCGAGCCGGTTGATCCACGCGGTCGCGGCGCTCCGGCCGGGTCGGTTCGTGCCCGCGCGGTACGGGCTGCCGATCCGCGATCGGGCGCTTCGCCTGTTCTCGCGTCCCGTCGCGCCGCCGGCGATGAGCCCCGCGCTCGAAGCACGGCTCCGCGAGCTTTTCGCGGACGACACCGCGCGACTGCGCCGGCTCACGGGCCGGCCGTTCGACGGATGGTCGGTGTGACGACGGCAGGTGACGCGCGTGGAGGCCCTCCGACGGAGCTTGCATCCTCGGTCGTACCGGACGGCCTTCGCGCTGTTCCTCGAAGACGGGACGCCGTAGCGCTCGATCAGT
>DAIQBH010000218.1:0-9919 GCA_036781285.1 Thermodesulfobacteriota bacterium
AGCCGCTCCGGAGAAGACCGCCGGCGCGGTCACCGAGACCTTGCTTCGCCGGTTGATGGATCAGGACGTCTTTCGGAGCCGGCTCGTGGCGGCGCCTTTTGGCATCGCGCATCCCGCGTGGGTCCCCGTCTCGCGCTTTCGTCCCCGAGAGCACGCCCGGTCAGTCACGCTGCCGGCCCCAGGCAGCATGGACCAGCTCCGGGAAGTCTTCGGCCGCATCGCCTCGGTGCCGCTCGATCGCGGCCGGCCGCTGTGGGAGCTCTGGACGATCGCGGGGGTCGAAGGCGGGCGCATCGGCGTGGTGCTGAAGGTCCACCATGCGATGCTCGACGGGGTCGCCGGTCTCGCGGTGCTGGGGCATCTCTTCACCGCCGGCCCCGAGAAGGACGACTCGGGCGACGCGGATCCGCTCGCTACCGTCGACGCGGAAGCGGCCGAGCCGGGCGCGCTCGGAGTCGCGGCAGACGCGCTCGCCGCCGCCGTGCGCGTGCCGGCCCTCGTCGCCCGCGCACACGGCGCGCGCCGTCGTCCCGTTCGCGCGCGCGGCGATCGCCGAAGCGTCCGCCCTCGTCGCGCCGATCCTGCCGTTCTCCGCGCCGCGAAGCCGCCTCAACCGCGCGTTGACGCCCGAGCGTGCGGTCGCCTTCGGGCGCGTCGCGTTGGCGTCGGTCAAGGAGATCAAGCGCGCCCACGGCGTCACCGTGAACGACGTCGTGCTCGCCGCGGTCACCCGCGCGCTCGGCGACTACCTGCGCGCGAACGACGAGCCGCCCTGCCACCCGATCGTGGCGAGCGTGCCGATTTCCGAGCACGCGCCGGACGATGCCGACTCATTGAGCAACAGGGTCTCGGTGATGTTCATCGGGCTCCCCGTGCACCTGACGCGCACCGAGGACATCGTCGCCTTCATCCACGCCCAAGCGCGGGGCGCGAAGGAGATCTACGCCGCGCTCGGCCCGGCGATGCTCGCCGACTGGGCGGAGCTGGCGCCGCCCGGGCCGCTCGCCATGGCGGCGGGCCTCTACTCGCGGTGGCAGCTCGCCGAACGGCTGCCCCCGCCGCACAGCATCGTCGTCTCGAACGTCCCGGGTCCTCCGTGCGACCTCTGGGTGGGAAACGCACGCCTCGCGGCGGCCTACCCGCTCGGACCGGTGCTCGAAGGCGCCGGCATCAACGTCAGCGTCGTGAGCTACGCGGGATCCGTCGACGTCGGCCTGATCGCATGTCCGCGGGCCGTCCCCGATCCCGCCGAGATCGCCCGCGGCTTCGAACGCGCGATCGCCGAGATGCAGGCGCACGCGGACGAGGCGACCATCCCCCGCCACGCCCTCGGCGCCTGAAGCATCCGGGACCGCAAGCAACGCGTGCGCACGCCTCGGCGCCGAGCTTTGAGTGGTCGCGCCGGCCAGATGCCGGCCATGAGCACCGGAACTCCAAACTGGAACGTCGAACCCGCCGTCGTCCCCAACCCCAAGGCATCGCGGAGGTCGAGGATTCCGCCGCTCACGGCTCCGTGCGGAGGTTTCGCCCGCACATGGCCCACAGGGCCGCAGGCGCGACGCTAGCTGCCCGGGGTGCCCAGCCAGCCGCGGCTGACGAAGTCGGCGAGGGTGAACGCGATCATGATCGCGAGGAAGAAGAAGCCGCTCGCGACCACGAGCCACGTGAGCTTCGTGCTGTACTTCACGTGCATGAAGAACAGGATCACGAGCGTCGCCTTCGTGACGGCGACGGCGAGCGCGACGAACGTGTTGAGCGCGCCGAGATCGACGTAGGCGACCGCGACCGTCACGGCCGTCAGCACCATGAGCGCCGCGAAGATCGCGAAATAGACCTTGAGCGAGACGACGTGCCCGGTACCGTGCACACCGTGGGCGGCCGAATGGCTGGCGGCGGCCATCAGTGGTGTCTCCCGATCAGGTAGAGCAGCGGAAAGAGAAAGATCCAGACGATGTCGACGAAGTGCCAGTAGAGCCCCGTGAGCTCGACCGGGCTGTAGTAGGCCGGCGTGTACGCGCCGCGCCACGCCTGCCACACGAGCACCGCGAGGATCGCGATGCCGATCACCATGTGCAGCGCGTGCAGGCCGGTCATCACGAAGTAGAGCGAGAAGAAGATCTGCGCGTGCGCCGCGTCGCCGTCGAACACGAAATTCGGACCCGGGACCAGGTGCTCGTGGAACTTGTGGCCGTACTCGATCGCCTTCACGCCGAGAAAGATCGAGCCGAGCACGATCGTGAGGACGAGGAAGATCACCTGCGTCCAGCGCCGGCCGAGCTGCGCGCCGTGTACGGCGAGCGCCATCGTGAGGCTCGAGCCGATCAGGACGGCGGTATTGAAGCATCCGAGCCAGACGTCGAGGTGATGGCTCGATTGCGCGAACGCCGTCGGGTACGCCCAGCGGTAGACGGTGTACGTGAGGAAGAGCCCGCCGAAGAAGAGGATCTCCTGGGCGATGAACACCCACATCCCGAGCTGCGACGCGCTGTGCTGGTGCTCGGCGCTGTCGAACTGATGGGCGTACTCGTGCCCGAGCGCGTCGACGCGGACGTGGGAATGGTCAGACATATTCCGGCTCCGCGCGGTGCGAGTAGGCGTAGGCTTCCTCGGTGACGGTCGGCGTCACCGGGAAGTTCTCGGTCGGCGGCGGCGACGGCGTCTGCCACTCGAGGCCGGTCGCACCCCATGGATTCGCCGGCGAGACCTTGCCGTAGCGGAGCGACCACAAGAGGTACGTCAGCGGCAGGAGGTAGCCGACCCCGAGGATCGTGGCGCCCGCCGTCGACATGACGTTCAGCACCTGAAACTCGGGCGGGTACATGTGATATCGGCGCGGCATGCCGAGGTAGCCCGCGATGAACTGCGGGAAGAACGTCAGGTTGAAGCCGACGAAGACGATGGCCGCGCCGATGCGCGCCGGCCATTCGGGATACATGCGGCCCGAGATCTTCGGCCACCAGTAGTGGATGCCGCCGAGGTAGCCCATGATCGCGCCGCCGACCATGATGTAGTGGAAGTGCGCGACGACGAAATACGTGTCGTGCACGTGCACGTCGAAGCCGAGGGTCGCGAGGAAGAGGCCCGTGAGGCCGCCGATCGTGAAGAGGCCGATGAACCCGAGGGCGTAGATCATGGGCGCGCTGAAGGAGATCGACCCGCGATAGAGCGTCGCCGTCCAGTTGAAGACCTTCACGGCCGACGGGATCGCGACGAGGAAGCTCAACACCGAGAAGATGAGCGACGCGTAGACGGACTGCCCGGAGAGGAAAAGGTGGTGACCCCACACGAGGAAGCCGAGGATCGCGATCGCGAGGCTCGAGATGGCGACGAAGCCGTAGCCGAAGATCACCTTCCGCGAGAAGCAGGTGATGACCTCGCTGATCACGCCCATGCTCGGCAGGATCATGATGTACACGGCCGGGTGCGAGTAGAACCAGAAGAGGTGCTGGAAGAGCACTGGGTCGCCGCCGAGGGTGGGATCGAAGATGCCGAAGTGGAGCGCGCGTTCGGCCGCGACCAGCAGGATCGTGATCGCAATCACCGGCGTACCGAGGATGAAGATGATGCTCGTCGCGTAGTGCGCCCACACGAAGAGCGGCAGGCGGAACCAGGTGAGCCCGGGCGCGCGCATGCGGTGGATCGTGACGATGAAGTTGAGGCCGGTCAGGATCGACGAGAAACCGTTGATGAAGATGCCGACCGCCGCCGGGATGACCTTCGTGTTGGCGGCCGCGGTGCTGTACGGGGTGTAGAACGTCCAGCCGGTGTCCACGCCGCCCGTGAAGATCGCGTACAGCGTGAAGATCGCGCCGACCATGAAGATGTACCAGCTCGCGAGGTTCAGGCGCGGGAACGCGAGGTCGCGCGCGCCGATCATCAACGGAATGCAGAAGTTCCCGAGCACGGCCGGGATCGACGGGATCAGGAAGAAGAACACCATGACGATCCCGTGCATGGTGAACATCTTGTTGTAGGTGTCGGCCGTGAGCAGGTCCCCGGCGGGAGTCAGGAGCTCGAGTCGCACCATGAGCGCGAAGAGCCCGCCGAGCAGGAACATGAAGGTGATCGAGATCAGGTAGAGGATCCCGATCCGCTTGTGGTCCTTGGTGAGGAGCCAGGACCAGATGCCGTAATCGGCGTTGAGATAATTGGTCGACGTCATGAGCCCGTCTTTCCGTGCGCTGCCGCCGCGTCACCGCCGAGCGACTTGATGTAGGCGATGAGCTGTAGAATCTGCTCCTCGCTCATCTGCCCCTTGAACGTCGGCATCACCGGCGCGAATCCTTTCACGAGCTTGGCCTGGGGATTGAGGATCGACTCGCGGAGGTATTCGTCGTCCGCCGTTACCGAGCTGCCGTCCTGCAAGGCGACCGTACTGCCGGGCACGCCGGCGAGCGGCGGCCCGAGCACGCTCCCGGCTTGATGACAGGTGATGCAGCCGTGCTTCTCGTAGAGCGCCTGTCCGGCCGCCACGAGCGAGACGGCACCGCCGTCGCCCGCCGGTGCGGATGCGGGGCCGGCGGTCTCTCCCGCGAGCCATGCCTGGTAGTCGGCGGGATCCATGACGATGACCTTGCCGATCATCCCCGAGTGCACGGTGCCGCAGTACTCGGCGCAGAAGAGATGGTACTCGCCGACCCGCGTCGCCTCGAACCACGTGGTCGTGTAGCGGCCCGGGACCGCGTCCTGCTTGATGCGGAACGCCGGCACGTAGAACGAATGGATGACGTCCTCCGACGTGAGGGTCAGCTTCACGGGTCGCCCGATGGGCACGTGGAGCTCGTTGATCTCGCGGCGCCCCTCGAGGTGCTGAAGCTTCCACATCCACTGCTTGCCGACGACGTTCACCTGGAGCGCATCGTCCGGCGGGCGCTTCAGGGTGACGAAGATATGCGCGCCCCAGAGGAACATCACCATCGTGATGGCGAGCGGAATGACGGTCCACGCGACCTCGAGCAGGTTCGAGCCGTGGATGTGCGGCGTCCGGTCGTGCTCCGAGCGACGGCGGTACTTGATCGAGAAGCCGATCACGCCCACGGCGATCAGCAGCGAGAAGAACGCGGTGACCGCGATCAGGAACCCGTAGAGCAGGTCGACCTGGAAGGCCATCGTCGACGCCTGCGCGGGCATGAGGCCGAGTCGTTCGAGCATGGCTCAGGCGTCCCCTTGCCCGGCGGCGCTCCGGCGGCGCCGTTCGGCGACCGCCTCGCGGCGGAACATGACGGTCATGAAGAGGCCGATCGCCAGCACGGTCGCGACGCCGCCGGCGCGCACCAGATTGAGCGCGATCGCGCCGTATTTCCCGGTCGCGGGGTCGTACTGGTAGCAGAACAGCAACAGCGCATCGACGGCGGAACCGATCTTGTGGTCCGACGCTTCGACGAGCCCGAGGCGAAGGTCGCGGGGCGCGTACTCGACGCCGTAGAAGTAACGCGAGAGGCGCCCGTCGGGCGTCGCGACCATGACCGCGGCCGCGTGCGCGAACTGCTTCTCCTCGGGCACCCAGCGATACCGGAAGCCGACGGCCGTCGCGACGCGCTCGATCGCGGTCTGGTCGCCCGTGAGGAAATGCCAGCCCGCCGCCGTCGCCTCGCGGCCGTAGTCTTTCAGGTACACGGCCTTCTTCTTGGCGGCCGTCTCCGGCGTGTCGCGCGGATCGAAGCTGACCGCCACGACGTCGAACTCCTTGCCCGGCTCGAAGCTCATCGTCTTGAGGGTCTTCGTGAGCCCGTTCAGCACGAGCGTACAGAGCATCGGGCACTCGAAGTACGTCATCACGAGGACGACCGGCTTCTCGCCCTCGAAGTAGTCGCCGAGCGTGACCGTGCGGCCCGCGTCGTCGACGAACGCGGCGTCGAGCGGCACCCGTTCTCCGAGCCGCTGGTCGATGCCGACCTCGCGAAGGGCCGGCGGACGCACGTCGGCGGTCTCGGTCGCGGCGCGCGCCGGCGACGCGACCTGCGCGAGAGCGAGCGCCAGCAGCGCGGCGATCGCGCGTGTCACGGCTGCGCCTCCCGCGCCGGCAAGCCGCGCGCCGCGAGGAGCTCGATCGCGCGCTCGATGGGAAGCTGGACGATGCCGGCATCGCGATCGACCCAGGCATAGCTCGAGAGCCGTTCCGCGTCGCGCGCGCGCAGCTGCTGGAGATCGAGCAGCGGGTCGGTCTGGAGCCGCGGCTCCGGCGGCTGCTTCAGGCCGTACTCGGCGGCGAGCGGGCTCGGCACGTTCGTCTTCCGCGCCTGCTGCGCCGCGAACACGTTGAAGAGGACGTACATCGCGACGACCGCCGCCACGCTCACGACCGTGAGACCGAAGACGGCGAAGGCGATCGGCAGCGCGTGGATGTCGCGCTCCTCGTGACCGACCGCGAGCGCCACGTCCTTCATCGCCGGACTCGCCGGGGGCTCGGGATGACTGAAGTGCTCCTGCGCCACCGTCACGCCTCCCTCGGGATCGCCGGATCGTTGAGCGGCAACACTGGACGGGTCTTCAGCTGCGAGACGAAGAGCCACATCCACGCCCCACCGACCGCCGCGGGAGCGGCGAGATCGAGCCAGTGGATCGCGAAGCCGTCGGGCGCGACCGCCGGACGCAGCAACCAGAAGAGATCGACGAAGCGCGCGCCGATCAGGATCAGCGCCACGACCGACACCGCGCGCGCGTGACGCTTGATGTCGCGCGACAGCAGCACGAGGAACGGCAGCGCGAAGTGCACGATGACCAGCACGAGCGCCACCCACTGCCAGCCGCCCTTGGTGCGCGCGAGGTACCAGGGAATCTCCTCGGGCAGGTTCGCGGACCAGATGATGAGGTACTGCGAGAGCGCGAAGTACGCCCACAGCATGACGAACGCGAGCATCAGCTTGCCGAGGTCGTGGAACTGCGCGGGCGAGATGATGCGCGCGAACGGCTGCCGGTCGGCGAGGAGCGCCGCCATCGGGATCATGAACGCGAAGGTCGAGAGCCCCTGCCCGCCCATGAACATCACGCCGTAGAGCGTCGAGAACCAGTGCGGCTCGAGCGACATGCCCCAGTCCATCGACGCGAACGTCATCGTGAGGGCGTAGAGGAGGAGCCCGCCCCGGCTCAGCATCTCGAGCCGGCGCGTGAGTCGCGGGTCGGCGGCGGCGTCCTGCTCCCGCGACCAGCGATTCAGGAAGTACGCGATCCCGATCCAGGCGGCGAAGTAGAAGACCGCGCGCCCGAGGAAGAACGGGACGTTCAGATAGAGGCTCTTGTGCTGGAGGATCGGGTCGTGCGCGACGTGCTCCGGCCGCGCCCACTCGTAGAGGTCGGTGAGCCCGAGCGCGATCGGGAGGAAGAGGACCGCCAGCAGCGGCAGCGTCCGCGTCGCCGACTCGAGGAGGCGGCGGATCACCGCACCCCACGCACCGCCGGTGATGTACTGGATCATCAGAATGGCCATCGATCCGAGGGCGAGGCCGAGGAAGAAGAGGTACGCGATCAGGTACGCGTGGAAGAACTGCGGACGCGCGGCGAACACGCCGATCACACAGCCGAGGACGCCGAGGCCGGCGACGACGAGCGCACCGCTCTGCACGCGGTGCAACACGTGGTCGGCCGGCAGGTCGAACGCGGACGGACGCACGGGCTCACTCATGGTGGCCTCCGTGCGCCGGCGCCGCGGCGGGCGCGGCAGCGGGCTTGCCCGTCAGGAGTGCTTGCCGCTCCGCCTCGGGCACGTCCGCGAGCGTCGCGTGCTGGCTCAGCTGCAACGCGCGGACGTACGCGGCGATCGCCCAGCGGTCGGCGACGGGGATTTGCGCCGCATAGCTCGGCATGACTCCGAAGCCGTTGGTGATGACGTCGAAGAAGTAGCCCGGCGCGCTGGTCCGGAGGCGCTCCTCGTGGAACGACGCCGGCTGCTTGTAGCCGCGCATCACGATCATGCCGCGGCCGCTGCCGGTGCGGTCGTGACAGGGCGAGCAATAGACGTCGAAGCGCTGATGGCCGCGGTCGAGCACGGCCTTCGTCACCGGTGCCGGGAACACCTCGGCGAGCTTGCCGTCCTGCTTGCCGCTCACGAGGAGCGCGTCGTCGTCGCGACGGCCGCGCGCGACCGTGCCCGGGATGCGCGGCCGCGACGCGCGTCCGTCGGCGAAGAACGCGCTCGCCTCGAGCGGCTGGTACTTCGGCTGATCGTGCATGTCCTGGCGGCACCCGGCCGCGAGGAGCACGAGCGCGCCGGCGGCCAGGCGCAGAGTGTACGAACGCCGCGCCATCAGTCCTCGACCTCCGCCACGCTCAGCGGCTCGAGACTCTCGAGGAACCGCCGCACCTCGGCGCGATCGAACTGCGGATCGGTTGCCTCGATGCAGAGAAAGAACTTCTCCCGCGTCGCGAGCGCGAACTGCGGCACGTTGAAGACGGGGTGATACGGCATCGGGAGCCCGTTCAGCGCGAGAAGCCCGAGCACCGCCGTCGCCGCCGCCGCCAGCACCGTGGTCTCGAAGGTGATCGGAATGAACGAGGGCCAGCTGAAGAAGGGCCGCCCGCCGACGTTGATCGGGTAGTCGACGACCGACGTCCACGTCGCGAGCGAGAATCCGCCGATGCACCCGGCGATCCCGCCGAGGAGCACGAGGAGCGGGAGCTTGCGGTCGTGGATGTGCAGCGCCTCCGACACCTCCTCGACCGGGATCGGGGAGTAGGCGTCCATCACCCGGTACCCGGCGGCGCGCGCCTTGTGGATCGCCGTCACGAGGTCCGTGGGGTTGCCGAACTCGGCCATGATGCCGTGCAGGAGCGCGCGCTTCATACGACCTGCACCCCGTGGTGGTCCTCACCCTGCTCTTCGACCTTCGCGTCGGGGACCATCGTCCGCATCTCGAAAATCGAGATCATCGGCAGGAAGCGGATGAAGAGGAACAGGAGGCTCAGGAAGAGGCCCATCGTTCCGACGAACGTCATCCAATCCCAGACCGTGCCCGTGTACATGCCCCACGACGACGGCAGGAAGTCGCGGTGCAGGCTGACGACGATGATGATGTAGCGCTCGAGCCACATGCCGATCGACACGACGATCGAGACCGCGAAGAGCCAGCCGAGGTTCAGGCGGAGCCGCTTGAACCACATGAGCTGCGGCACCACGACGTTGCAGAGGATGAGCGCCCAGTAGAGCTTGTTGTACGGCCCGAAGAACCGGTTCTCGATCATGAACTCTTCGTAGGCACTGGCCGAATACCAGGCGACGAAGGTTTCCATCATGTAGCCGTACGCGACGACGAGACCCGTCGCGAGCATCACGCGCGCCATGTTGTCGAGGTGGCGCATCGTGATGAAGTCTTCGAGGTCGTAGTACCAGCGCAGCGGGATCGCGAGCGTCAGCACCATTGCGAACCCGGCGTAGATCGCGCCCGCGACGAAGTACGGCGGGAAGATCGTCGCGTGCCAGCCCGGCAGCACGGACACCGCGAAGTCGAAGCTGACGATCGTGTGCACGGAGACGACGAGAGGAGTCGAAAGGCCGGCAAGCAGGAGATACGCGGTCTCGTAGCGGTGCCAGTGCAGCGCCGATCCGCGCCAGCCGAGCGCGAGCATGCCGTAGACGAACCGGCCGACCCGGCTCTGCGAGCGGTCGCGGAGCGTCGCGAGGTCGGGAATCAGGCCGACGAACCAGAACATGAACGACACGGTGGCGTAGGTGGAGACGGCGAAGACGTCCCACACGAGCGGGCTCCGGAAGTTCGGCCAGATGCCCATCGTGTTCGGGTACGGAAAGAGCCAGTACGCGAGCCACGGGCGTCCGAGGTGCGCCACCGGAAAGAGACCGGCGCACGCGACCGCGAAGAGCGTCATCGCCTCGGCGAAACGGTTGATCGACGTACGCCACTGTTGGCGGAGCAGCAGGAGGATCGCCGAGATCAGCGTGCCGGCGTGGCCGATGCCGATCCACCAG
>DAIQBH010000219.1:0-9917 GCA_036781285.1 Thermodesulfobacteriota bacterium
ATCGCGAGCGCGAGAAGCGCTCCCCTCATGGTACGCACCGTGAACTCACCTCCTGGGATGCGGTTGGATCGCGACGGCTCTCCGCCGCCGACGTCATCTCGGATGACACCGCGAAGTCATCCTCCGATGACACCGATCGATCAGCGATGACGCGAAACCTCCACGAATCGCATCCGGAGATCGTAGAGCATCGAGGCGAGGAGCTGCTCTTCCGCCGCATCGAGGTTGCCCGTCGTTTTCTCCCGGAGGACGCCCAACAGGTCGATCATCTGTTTGGCGGCCGGCAAGTCCGGCGTTTGCGGAGCACCCGGCTCGACGATCTCGCCGAGATGCATGAGGGCCTGCGTCGACAGCCCCATCACGAACGTCGTGAAGTTGATCTCCTGATGTTGGTGTCCGTGCGCATCGTGCCCCGCGTGGTCGTGCCCATGGTGATCGTGCGCATGATCATCGTGACCCGCTGGGTGGGCGTGCGCGTCGTGGCCCGACGGCGCGTCGGCCGGCGGCGCGGCCGCGGCCGCGGGTTCCGGCGCCGCGTCGTCGACGAAACGACGACGATCCGACACCTTGAACCCACGCGAGGATTGCTCTTCTTCGTCCTTGCCCATTGCTTTTACCTGGCTGCGAGCCCGAGCTCGGTTGCGACCCGTTGAAGCCGCTCGAGGCGCTCCTCGAGCGGCGGATGCGTGCTGAAGAGGTTGCGGAGGCCCGAGGCCCGGAGCGGATTGATGATGAACATATGCGCCGTCTGGGGGCTGGCGTCGAGTGGGATCTGCTCGGATGCGCCCGCGATCTTGCGGAGCGCGGAGGCCAAGGCCTCGGGATCGCGCACCAGCCGCGCCCCCGTGTCGTCGGCCTGGAACTCCCGCGAGCGCGAGATCGCCATCTGGATCACCATCGCGGCGAGCGGGGCGACGATCATCGTGATGAGCAGACCGAGCGCGCCCCCGCCTCCGCGATCGTCGTCACGCCGACCGCCGCCGAACATCATGCCCCATTGCGCCATGCGCGCGAGCATCATGATCGCGCCGGCGAGGGTCGCTGCGATCGAGCTGATGAGGATGTCGCGGTTGGTGACGTGTGCGAGCTCGTGGGCGAGCACGCCTTCGAGCTCGCGTCGCGTCAGCAGGCGCCGGATGCCCGCCGTCACGGCGACGGCGGCGTGCTCCGGGTTCCGTCCGGTCGCGAACGCGTTCGGCGACTCGCTCGGAATCGAAAAGAGCTTCGGCATCGGCATACCGTTCTGCTGCGCGAGCCGCTGGACCATGCCGTACAGCTCCGGATCGTCCTGTTGCTGGATTTCCCGACCACCGTACATGCGGATGACGATCTTGTCGGAGAACCAATAGCTCCCGAAGTTCATGACCCCGGCCATGACCAACGCGATCACGGCGCCCTGCGAGCCGCCGACCAACCCACCGAGCCAAACGATGAGCGCGGTGAGCGCCGCGAGCAGGAGCGTCGTCCGGAGCATGTTGCTCATGGGACCATGCGCTAATGCCGTGGCGTGGGGGTGTCAAGCTAGCGTCAGCGCATGCGCGCTCACCGCGCGCGCGACGTCGTCGAGCGTGCGTCCGGCCGTCTCGACGGGCTCGAGACGGCCGCCGCGCGGACGCCAGCGCACCGCCCGCGTGGCGCCGAACAGCACGACACCACGGCGCCCGAGCGCGGCGGCGAGATGACTCATGCCGGAGTCGTTGCCGATCCAGACCGGCGCGCTCGCGATCAGCGCCGCGGCCGCCACGAGATCGATGTCGTCGATCACCCCCAAGCCCGAACGCCGCCAAAGATCCGCCTCACCGTGTTCCGCGGGACCGAGAAGGACGATCGGCTCGCGGCCGGCCACGCGAAGCGTCTCGATGACGAGCAGGAAGCCGCGCGCGTCCCAGCGCTTGCGGCGACCACCGGACCCGGGGTGCAGCAGGACGCGGCGCGCCTCGGACACGTGCCACGGCAGCACGACGTTCGGAACGACCGGCGCGCGAACGTGGATCGGCGCGACCGGGCCGCGGAGCTCGACGGCGGCCGTGTAGTCGTCGCCGGCGTGCCGGTCGCCGTCCTCACGCGGTACGACATGCCAGACGACCGCCACACCGGAGGCCCGTAACGTCGCATCCACCCGGCCGTCCGGATCGCCGCGCCCGAGCCACGTGTGCACGCGGTCGCCGGCGCGCAGCCACCGCAGCAACTCGGGATCCGGTTCGTCGGCGAAGAGCGTCGCGAAGAACGTCCCGTCGAGGGGGGGACCGATCTCGACCGCCGGCAGCAACAAGGCGGCGACGGAGCCCAGGCTCCTTTGCACGCTCAGCGTGACGCGGGCGCCGTCGGCGACGAGCGCGGCGAGCGCCGGCGCGAGCAGACAGAGGTCGCCGAGCGCGCCGGGAAAGAGTACGACGACGCGCACGTCAGTCGCGCCTCACCGCGTCCGACACGCGTTGACTCTCCGCGAAACGCGCGGCTATCATCGCCCGCTCATGTCGTCGTCCGCCGTCACGGCCGACTCGCTCCTCGATCTGGTCGGCAACACCCCCGTGGTCCGCTTGCAGCGCATGGCTCCGTCCGGCTCGGCCGAGGTGTGGGTCAAGCTCGAGTCCTTCAATCCGGCCGGCAGCGTGAAGGATCGCATCTGCCTCGCAATGATCGAGGACGCCGAGCGCAGCGGCCGGCTCCGACCCGGCGCGACCATCGTCGAGCCGACGAGCGGCAACACGGGCATCGGTCTCGCGCTCGTCTGCGCCATCAAAGGATACCGGCTGATCCTGACCATGCCCGACACGATGAGCGAGGAGCGTCGGAGCCTGCTCATGGCGTATGGCGCGAAGCTCGTCCTGACGCCCGACACCCGCGGCATGCACGGCGCCATCCGCAAGGCGGAAGAGATCGTCACCGAGCACCCCGACTATTTCATGCCGCAGCAGTTCGCCAATCCAGCGAACCCCGAGATTCATCGCCGCACGACCGCGCGCGAGTTGCTGGCGCAGTTCCCGCGCATCGACGCGTTCGTCGCCGGCGTCGGCACGGGCGGCACGATCACCGGCGTCGGCGAGGTCCTCCGCGAGCACATGCCCGGCGTGCGGATCGTCGCGGTCGAGCCGGCCGCGTCGCCCGTGTTGTCGGGCGGTGAGCCCGGCTTCCACACGATCCAGGGCTGGGGCGCGGGGTTCGTCCCCGAGATCTTGAACACGCGCGTCTACGACGAGGTGGTGCAGGTCACCGACGCATCGGCGACGGCCTGCACGCGCCGCTTGGCGAAGGAAGAAGGCATCCTCGCCGGCATCTCATCGGGGGGGGCGTGCGTCGCGGCGCTCGAGGTCGCGAAGAAGCTCGGCACGGGGAAGATCGTCGTCACCGTGTTCCCCGACACCGGCGAACGCTACCTCACGACCGACCTTTTCCACGCCGAAGGCATCTGATGTCGACGCTCGAGCAGAAGCTCGAGCACCTCGAGCGCGCGCTCCGCGAGCCTCCGTCGGCCTTGCTCGCGTTCTCGGGCGGGGTCGATTCCGCGTTCCTTCTGCATGTCGCGCACGACGTGCTCGGGGAACGCGTGACCGCGCTCACGTCGGTGTCGCCGACCAATCCCGAGGCCGACACCGCGCAGGCCGTGTCGCTCGCGCGCCGGCTCGGCGTTCGCCACGTCCTCGTTCCCTCGAACGAGCTCGAAGTGCCGGGCTACGCGGCGAACCCCATCGACCGCTGCTACCTCTGCAAGAATCGTCTGTACGAAATCTGTCACGCGGAAGCGCAACGTCTCGGCATCGACGTCGTCCTGGACGGGGTCAACGCGGACGACCTCGCCGACTACCGGCCGGGCCTGCGCGCCGGGACGGAGCACGGGATCCGGCATCCGCTCGCGGAGGCGGGACTCTGCAAGGACGAAATTCGGGTCGCGAGTCGAGCCCGCGGACTCGAGACGTGGGATCGGCCGGCGAGCCCGTGCCTCTCGTCCCGCTTTCCGTACGGGACGGCGATCACTCCCGAGAGTCTGCGCATGGTGGCGGCGGCCGAAAACGGCCTCCGCGCGCTCGGCTTCCGGACGCTGCGCGTGCGCTTCCACGGCGAAGACGCCCGCGTTGAAATCGCGCGCGAGGAGCTGACGCGACTCGAGGACGCCCGCGTGCGCGCCGCGGCGCTCGACACCGTTCGCGCGGCGGGCTTCGCGCGGGTGACGATCGACCCCGAGGGGTTCCGTTCGGGTCGTCTGAACGACGTGATCGTCGGGCGCGCGTCCTAGCAGCTTCGCTAGACGGAACGGACGCGTTCGACGGCGAGGACGCTCTCCGCCCACACCAGGTCGTCCGGCGTCGTGACTTTGCGATTCCGCGGATCGCCCGGAACGATCGCGACCGGCAGCCCGAGAGCCTCGACCAGCGCGGCATCGTCGGTCGCGGCGCCCTCCGCCGGCGCCGCGGCGTGTGCGCGCCGCAGCACGTCCGCCCGAAAGATCTGTGGAGTCTGCGCGAGCCAGAGATCGTTCCGTGGCACGGTCGCGACGATGCGGCCATCGGTCACGCGCTTGACGGTGTCGGGAACCGCCGTCGCGAGGATCGCCGCGCCGGTCGTGCGCGCGGCGGCGACGCAGGCTTCGACGTCGGCGAGCGCGACGAGCGGGCGGGCCGCGTCGTGGACCGCGACGATCGCGCACTCGGGATCGAGCGCGGCGATCCCGCTCGCGACCGACTGCTGGCGCTCCGCGCCCGCCGTCGCGAACCGCAGCGGCAAACCGAGCGGATCGAGCATCGCGGCCGCGCGATCGATCACGTCCGGCGCCACGACCACGATCACGCGCGCCAGATCCGCGAGCCCGAGAAAGCGACTCGCGGCGACCACCAACATGGGCCGCCCACCGAGCGCCTGGAACTGCTTCGGCTCCCCGCCGCCGAACCGACGTCCCGTACCACCCGCGACGAGGATGACGTTGACGTCACGCACGGTCAGTGCGCGAAGATCGTCTTCAGCTCCTCCATGATCTTGTCCTCGGAGTGGGACTTGGCGATCGCGAGCTCCTTCACGAGCAGGTTGCGCGCGGTGTCGAGCATCTTGCGCTCGCCGAACGACAATTCCTTGTCGCCCTTCAGCACGAAGAGATCGCGCAACACCTTGGCGATCTCGAGAACCGATCCGGTCTTGATCTTCTCCGTGTACTCGCGGTACCGGCGGTTCCAGGTCTGCTGGTCGATCTCGACCTTCTTGTCACGCAGGATCTTGTAGACCTTGGCGACCATGTCGCGGCCGATGATCCGACGGAGGCCGACGCTGCCGACGTTCTCGGTGGGGATCATGATGGTCATGTCGCTGTCGAGAATCCGCAACATGTAGAACTTGCGGGCGGTACCGGAGATCGTCTTCGTCTGGATGCTCTCGATGACGCCGACACCGTGAGCCGGGTAGACGACCTTCTCTCCCACCTTGAACGTACTGGTCACGCTGCTTCCTCCGTAGGGACCCAAGACTGCGCAGCGGGCGAGCGTAGACCAAACGGTGCCGTCAGTCAATCATTTTTGGGCCGCATATGGCCTCTAAATGGCCGACCGGCAAGGCTTTCTTCGTGTCGACGCGGCGCTAAGTCGTCACGTCTGAGGCCGGATCAGCGTCCCGATCCACGCATTGACGTCGCGGCAATCCCGAGCGCGCAGTCCTTCACCGAGCTCGCGGGCGATCCGCGCCGTCGCCGCGGGGTCGACGAACGATGCGGTTCCGACCTGGACCGCTCGGGCGCCGACCAACAAAAACTCGAGCGCGTCGTCACCCGTCATGATGCCCCCCATGCCGATCACGGGGATCCGCACGGCGGCGGCGACGTCGCGCACCATTCGGAGGGCGATCGGCTTCACCGCCGGGCCCGACAGCCCGCCCGTGCCGTTGGTCAGAATCGGCCGCCGGCTGTCGAGGTCCACCGCGAGCCCGACGAGCGTATTGATCAGGCTCACCGCGTCCGCACCCTCTTCCTCGGCGACGCGCGCGAACGTCACCACGTCGGTGACGTTCGGCGAAAGCTTCACCCAGAGCGGGAGACGACAGCGGGCGCGGACGGCGCGCACGACCTCGCGCGTGAGATCGGGATCGGTCGCGATGATCCGACCCCACTCCTTCTTGTTGGGACAGGACACGTTGATCTCGACCGCCGCGAGCCCCTCGGCGTCGGCGAGCCGCGCCGCGACCTCGGCGAACTCGGCGGGCTCGTGTCCCCAGCAGTTCGCGACGATGGGCGTCCCGTACTGGCGAAGCTCGGGAAGCTTCGTGTCGACGAACGCCCGCACGCCGATGTTCTGGAGCCCGATCGCGTTCAGCATGCCGGCCGGCGTCTCGAGGATGCGTGGCGCCGGATGACCACGCGTCGGCTCGAGCGAGAGCCCTTTCACCACGATGGCGCCGAGCGCTCGCAGGTCCGTCACGCCCGCGAACTCGAGGCCGTATCCGAACGTCCCAGCGGCCGCGATCACGGGATTCCGGAGCCGGAGGCCGGCGCCGACGTCGACGCCGAGCTCGACGTGGGAGGCGTCAGACATCGTCGAGCGGCAGCCGTAGGATGAGAGCGTCCTCGCCACGCCCGTAGTAGTTCGGTCGCGCCCCGACCTCCTCGAAACCGAACGAGTCATAGAGGCGGCGGCCGGCGGTGTTGCTGCGCCGCACCTCGAGCGTGACCGCGACCACGCGGCGCACCGCCGCTTCGTCGAGCACCTGCCGCACCAATGCCGCGCCGAGGCCGCTCCCTCGGGCACTCGGGGCGACCGCGACGTTCAGGACGTGAATCTCGTCGGCGACGAGCCAGCGGCAGAGGTACCCGAGGATGGCGCCGTCCTCACCACGCGCCACGATCGTACGAGAAAACCCGACCTGGAGCTCCTGAAGGAAGAGCGCGCCGGTCCACGGGTTCGGAAACGACGCGCGTTCGATCGCGACGACCTCGGGAAGATCGCTCGGTACCATGTCGACGAAGGCCCAGCCGCCGGCGGCATCGCGAGTGCTGGGTCGAGTACCGAGCGCGGTCATCGCAGCGTCCGCTCGCGATCCCCGCGGGCGGGACGAGAGCGTGACGGCGAGGATTCTGCGTCGCCCCCTCCGAACTGTCAATGAAACCTGCCACGTCCGTCGACGCGCGTTGCCGACGTCGGCGATCGTATGGTACCTGTCCGCCTCGATTCGACCCGCGCGTTGGCGCGGAGAGGGGTGGAAGGGGATGAGGTGGCACGCGGCGCTGGTGGCGGTCGCGATGGTGGCGGGGACGTCGGCGCCGGTCGGCGCCGGCCACGTCCTCTTCGACGTCGCCGAGCGCCAGGTGCTGGAAGCGTCGGATGCCGACGCCGTGATCGCGCCGGGGCGGGCAGCCGACCTTCTTCTCATCGGCGTCCTGTGCGAGCGGCTCGAAGCCGGTGAGCTGTCACCCGTCGATCGCGTCGAGGTGCTTCCGGTCGCGGGCGACCGCGGGCCGCAACTGTCGCCTCGGGAGCCCGTCGAGATCGGCGAGCTCCTCCAGCTCTTGCTCCTCGCCGATTCGCGCACGGCGGCGAAGACGCTCGCCTGGGCCGTCGGACCAAGCATCGGTCGTGCGCTCGTCCGCATGCAGGAATTGGGCGAACGGCTCGAGCTTACCCACACGACCGTCGCCGAGGATTGGCCCTTCTCGGCCGGCATGACGACCAAGCCGAACGCCGGTGCCGCGCGCGTCCGCCGCGGTACGACGACGACGCGCGAGCTCGGACGCCTGGCCCTCGCAGTCGTCAGCGATCCCGAGATCCGGCGTCGCCTCACGCTCGACGGCGTGCCGATCTCGAACGGCGGGCTCATCGTGCGCGCGACGGCTCCGCTGGTGCGTGTGACGACCGGCCCGCCGGTGGCAGCGACCGACGACGCGCCACCGGCGCGAACGGCGCCACACGAGGTGCGGATCTCGCTCGCCGAGCGTGACAACCTCACGCTGCTCGCCGTCGCGACCGGGCCGGACGCCGAGCAGCAGCTCGTGGCCGCGCTCGAGCGCGGGTTCGGGCGCTATCGCCGAGTCGAGCTCGTACGGGAGGGTCAGGCGGTCGGGCCGTCCGTGCACGTCCGGGGCGGCATCATTCCGACCTTCAACGCCGTCGCCGCCGAGCCCTGGGCCATGACGACCCGCCAGCAGAGCTCCGCCGCCATCGGGTTCCGCCTCCAGCTTCCTTCGGAGATCGAGGCGCCGGTGGAGGTGAACCAACCCCTCGGAGAGCTCGTCGTCGAGCAGGAGGGACGCGTGCTCGCGGTGGTCCCGCTGGTCGCGCCGCAGGCAATCGCTCCGAGCGGCTGGCTCGACACCGCGCAGCGTCCGAAGCTGCCGTAGTCCCGATCGGCGCCGGAGCGAGCCGGAACGCCGCTACTCGGTGCGCTTCTCCGGCGCCTTTTCGGCGTCGTCGCGTTGCGTACGGCCGGTTTCTCCGCGGGGCGTCCGAACGAGCGCCTCGAGATCGTACAGGTACCAAGCGTCATCGACGCGGTCGTAGCGCCACACGCGACCGGTTTGGGTGTCGAGCACGAAAGTCCCCTGCTCGGCGGCGCCTCCGAAGGTGTAGCGCGCGTTCTCCGCCTGCGCGGAAGACACCGCCAGGAGCAGCAACGCCACGACCAACCCGCCTCTCATGAGAACCTCGCCAGCGCCTCGGGATGGATGCCGTACGGGCGCGAAAAAATTGCCGCATGCTGTAGCCCATGGATGGGGGCAGTGCAAGCATGCAATGGCGAATCTGGGGAGGCCGTGCACGCTTGCATGCGCACCCGGAATGCTTAGACTCGGGCGATTTCGTCGTCTGCGACCACACAATAGCGAAAGGAGTTCTCGAATGGGCGCAAAGACCGTCCACCTCCACGAACGGGCTCGTGAGGGTATCCTGCAAGGCGTGACCGTAGTAGCCGACGCCGCCAAAGTCACCCTGGGACCGCGCGGGCGGAACGTGCTGCTGCAACGCAGCTTCGGAGCACCACTGATCACCAAGGACGGCGTGACGGTGGTCAAAGAAATCGAGCTCGAAGGCAAGTTCGAGAACATGGGCGCGATGCTGATCCGCGAAGTCGCGTCGAAGACGTCCGACGTCGCCGGCGACGGCACGACCACCGCCACGGTCCTCGCGCAGGCGATCCTCCGTGAAGGGCTGCGGTTGCTCGCGGCGGGGTACGACCCGATGGATCTGAAGCGTGGCATCGACCTCGCCGTCGAGCGCGCCGTCGAGCACATCAAGGGGCAGAGCAAGCCGATCAAAGATCGCGAACGCATCGCGCAGGTCGGCACCATCTCCGCGAACGGCGACGCGACGATCGGCAGCCTCCTCGCGGAAGCGATGGACAAGGTCGGCAAGGAAGGCGTCATCACCGTCGAGGAGGCCAAGGGGCTCGAGACGACGCTCGACGTCGTCGAGGGCATGCAGTTCGACCGCGGCTACCTCTCGCCGTACTTCGCGACCAATCCGGAAAAAATGCTCGTCGAGCTCGACGAGCCGTACATCCTCTTCCACGAAAAGAAGATCGCGAGCATGCGCGACCTCGTTCCGGTGCTCGAGCGCACCGCGCAGAGCGGTCGTCCGATCGTCATCATCGCCGAGGAGGTCGAGGGCGAGGCGCTCGCGACCCTCGTGGTGAACAAGATCCGGGGGACGCTGCGCTGCGCGGCCGTGAAGGCCCCCGGCTTCGGCGACCGCCGGAAGGCCATGCTCGAAGACATGGCGATCCTCACCGGCGGCAAGGTGATCGCCGAGGAGCTCGGCCTCAAGCTCGAGAACATCACGCTGAACGACCTCGGTCGTTGCAAACGCCTCGTCATCGACAAGGACAACACGACCATCGTCGGAGGCGCCGGCAAGAAGGATGCGATCCAGGCGCGCGTCGCACAGATCCGCGCGCAGATCGAGGAGACGACGTCCGACTACGACCGCGAGAAGCTCCAGGAGCGCCTCGCCAAG
>DAIQBH010000220.1:0-9882 GCA_036781285.1 Thermodesulfobacteriota bacterium
AGGCGAGGATCAGGCCTTGCGACGCCGCCGCGCGGGCCATGTGGCCGATGTCGGCGAGCTTCCGCGCGAAGCGCGCATGGCGCGCGTTGAAGTCGGCCGCGCGGATGCCGTCGAAGAGCGACAGCCCGACGCCCGCGCTCCAGTAGATTTCGAGGAGCTCGCGGTCCTCGTCCGTCACCTGATCGCGTCCGAGGATGCGGTCCCGACGCTCGGACACGGCGAGGCGGGCCCGGTGGAAGAGCAGGGAGCCGAGCGCGGCCGCTGCCGAGCGCGGGTAGGGCACGTGATGTGCCGCCAGCACCTCGCGGAGTGCCGCGAGACCTTCCGCGTGGCGGCCACTCCGCAAGTAGTGCTCGGCGGCTTCGCGCCGGAGGCGCGAGGCCGCGAGGCTGCCCGGCTCGTTCGCGAGGAGCGTCGCGGAGGCGCGATCGAGCCAGCGGGCGCCGTCGCCGCCCCGTCCGGCGTGCACGAGCGCCGTGCCGAGCCGGGCTTGGAGCTCGAATAGCGGAAGCTCCGTCGCGCCGAGGTCGATCGCCTTCCGATACATCGCAGCCGCGGCGTTCGGCGCGAGGGCCGCGGACGACCGTTCGGCCGCCGCGAGTGCCAGCTCGGCGGCGCGCGCCGGCTCGCCCGCGCCGACGTAGTGATGGACGAGGGGCATGGGGTCGTCGAACGCGGATCGCTCGAGGAGGTCGATCAACGTGCGGTGGCAGCGACGGACCGCGTCCGCGTCCATGCTCGCGAGGACGGCGTCTCGCACCCGGCTGTGCGCGACGTCGATCGCCGGCACCTGCTCGCGTCCGACGCGCCGGACGAGGCGCTCGCTTCGGAGCGTCGCGATCCCGGCGAGGATCGTTTCCGGCGTGCCGGCGCGGAAGACAACCTCCTCGGGAAGCGGGCCGCACGAGACCGCGACGAGGCGCAGGATCTCGCGCGCGTCGGATGGCAGATCGCGCATGCGCAAGGCGACGACGTCCTCGAAGCGTGCGGGTCGATCGGCGACGCCGACCGCACGCGCGTGGCGCGAAAGCTCGACCAGGAGCAGCGGATTCCCGGCCGCCGCCGCGACGACGGCGTCCCGCGTGGCCGTCGGATCGCCCGGCACGGCCGGCCCGGTGCCCGGCAGGCCGGCGAGCGCCGTGGCCGCGACGGCGCGGGCGGCCGCGGGCGGCAGGATGCCGAGCCGGATCGTCAGCGACTCCTGCTCGGTTTCGAGACCCCATGCCGCGTCGCGTGCGGCGGCCAGCACGTCCTCGCTCCCGGGCTCGTCACTCCGAAAGGTGAGGATCGTGAAGAGGCGCGGCGGATGTGGCTCGCGCCGGAGGGACCGGAGGAGGGCGGCGCTGTCGAGGTCGCTCCAGTGGAGATCGTCGAGCCAGAGGACGACGCGGATGTCGTCGGCGACGCGATCGAGCAGCGCGCGCATCGCCTCGAAGGCGCGCGCGCGGAGCTCCGGCGACGCCGCCCCGGTCGCATCGGGCGTCCCGTAGAGGTCGGCGAAGACGGGAAAAAGCCGCGCGATCACGTCGTCACCCGCGTCGAGCAGCGTGTCGCGACGCGCGGCCGGTTGGTGGAGCACGTAGCGGTGCAGGTCGTCGATCGCGGCGTCGACGGCCTTGAACGGCACCGCTTCGCGGGGGTGCGAGCGGCCGCGGAGGACGAGCACGTCCGGGCGCGTTTCGAGCCCGCGGAGGAAGTGCTCGACGAGGGTCGTCTTGCCGATCCCCGCGGGGCCTTCGATGCTGACCGTGCGCGCGCGGCCGGCGTCGGCGAAGGCGGTCTGGAGGAGCGCCAGCTCCTCGTCACGGCCGGCGGGGGCGGTGGACGGCGCTGGAGGAAGCAGGATGGTCCGGCGCGTCGCGCTCGCGAGCTCGGGACCGAGCGTAGCCAGCACGTCGGCGGCGCCGGCGCGGCATTCGGGCGCGGGCTCGAGCATGCGGGCGACG
The DNA here is from genome assembly GCA_036781285.1 of Thermodesulfobacteriota bacterium. Classification (GTDB taxonomy): domain Bacteria; phylum Desulfobacterota; class Binatia; order UTPRO1; family UTPRO1; genus UTPRO1. Next base: position 1,947 of record DAIQBH010000220.1, read on the forward strand.
AGCTCGTCGAGATCGGGCGGCGTTCCGGGCGCGAGCTCACGCGCCCGCGGCACGGTCCAGCTGCCGTTCATCGCGTGCAACTGCCGTTTGCCGGCGAATGGCGCCTCGCCGGTAAGGACCTCGAAGGTCATCGCGCCGACCGAGTACCAATCGGACGCCGGCGTCGGTACGCGGCCCCACAGCTGCTCGGGCGACATGTAGACCGGGGTCCCGGCGAGAGCCGTCGGCGCGGACGGGCCGCCGGTCGTGTCGAGCACGAGGTCGTAGTCGAGGATGACGACGCGATCGTCGCGATCGATCATGACGTTCTGCGGCTTGATGTCCCGGTGCAGCTTCTGCTGGCCGTGGAGCGCCGACAGCCCGGTCGCGAGCTGCACGAGCGCGTCCCGCAGGCCGGCATAGTCGACCGGTGAGGCGGAGCGCGCGTCCCGGAACCGGGCGAGGAAGCTCGCGCCGTCCACGAGCTCCATCGTGAAGAAGCAGTCGCGCTCGTCGACGACCAGATCGTAGAGCTCCGCGAAGTTTCGGTGGCTGAACTCCGCCAGGGTGCGGAACTCGCGCTTCAGCCAGTAGAGGTTGTGGCCGCCGAGCCCGTGCAGCGTCTTGATCGCGACCCTGCGGCCGAGGAGTCGGTCGACCCCGGCGTGCACGACGCCGGCCGCACCACTGCCGAGCAGCTCACGGCGTTCGTAGCGAGCGTGCATCACGGCCGGCGCTGGAGCGTCGCGCTCGGAAAACCTGCGGAGCGTTCCATAACGAGACAGGGAAAGAAGGGGCTCGCAATATCATCCTCACCCACCGCCGTGTAAACGCCTGCGATGCGACTCGGGAAGCATTGGGCGATCTTCGAACCGCTCGGTGCTCCGCCCTTCGTCACCACGTTCACCGACCCCGACGGCGAGGTCGGCATCCGGTTCTTCGACGACTGGACCGCCCGGAACGGCTGGACGATCGGTCCGGAAGCGCTGACGCCCGGGCTGTTCGATCGCATCGAGCAGCTGCACTGCGACGCCTTCGACGCGGCCGCCGTGCACGGGATCGTGCGCGAGCTCTACGAGCGGACGACGACGGTCTCCTTCGTCGCGGAACGGCCGCTCTGGAACCCGCTCGGGTGGGTGATCCACACGATCTACAACCGGTGGATCGCGCACCGCATGCGGCAGCTGAACGCGCCGCTCGTCCAGTCCTGGTTCCCGACGGAGATCAAGAGCCGCATTACGCCGATCCGGCCGTCGTCGCACGGCGAGCCGCGGCACCGCGCGTGGATCCGCACGTACGTCAACGCGGACGATCACAAGGACGGGATCTTCTACACCGCCGCGGTCTCGCACCACGAAACGACCGGCTGGGCCGGGTCGCAGCGATACCTCGTCGCGGTGCTCCCGCTGCGCTGGGCCAGCATGACCGTCGTGTTCCAGGCCGAGAACCTGCCGAACGGCGGCTTCGCGATCGATACCGTTCATCCGGGCAGCTACGACGCCGGCACCTACCTCGTGCTCCCGGGCCGCCACGTCTACGGCATGATGCCGGCGTTCGTGCGGGATCAGATCCGCTTGCACGTGCGCTGGGACGAGAGCGGGGAGTACCTCGAGGGCGCCCACAAGACGTGGGGCTTCGGCATCCTCGGCTACACCATCCCGTACACGATTCGCTCGCACGCCCCCGCGGCGTTTCCCCCGCGGCCGGCGCCGCAGTTCGCGAAGGACGACGAGCCGCCCGCGCGTACCAGCGTGGTCGTCGCCGGCGCCGGACCGGCCGGACTCGCCGCCGCGACGGCGCTCGCGCGCGCGGGCGTGGAAGTGGTGTTGCTCGAGGCGGCGCCCGCGCTCGGCGGGAAGGCGTACACGGCGCGCGGTCGCGGTGGACGCGCGCACGGGCACGGCGTGCACGGGTGGTGGCCGAGCTATCTCAACTTCGACGCGATGCTGCGCGGGGCGGGCCTCGACCCGGAGGACGTGTTGCGGCCCGCCTGGCAGGGCGGCCTCCTGCTCGAGCCCGGACGGATGGGCCATCTCCGGAACCCCTTCGTCCTGGTGCCGAGCCCGTTCCATCTCCTCGGCACGCTCCGCGATCTCGACATGGCTCGCTTCCGCGACGTGTGGCGGCTCCTGCGCTTCATCGTGCACGTCCTCGCCTTCGACCACGCGCGCGACTACGGCCGGTACGACGGCGTGAGCCTCGCCGAGCTGGCGCGGCGGTGTGGCGTCGACGAGACGGCGATGAAGCGCTTCCTCGAGCCGTTCGCAGTTTCGTTCGACTACGCGCAACCGGAGGCCGTCTCGGCGTCCAGCATCCTGAGCGCGATGCAGTTCTATCTGCTGCCCGGACCGACGGCGATGCAGCCGCGCTGGTGCCGCGGGCTCGAGCACGAGCGCATTTTCCAACCGATCGTCACGGCTCTCCGCGCGCACGGCGGCCGGTTCAGGGGCTCGACGGAGCTCGAGTCGGTCGAGATCGTCGACGGACGGGTCGTGGCGGTGTCGGTGGTGCGTCCCGGCGCGGACGACGGCGATACGGTGATCGCCGACGTCGCCGTCGACGACATCCCGTCGAACCGTTGGCTCGAGGTGTCGTCGGACGCCGGCAAGCTCTTCGTGGGGCGTACGCTCGGCGGATTCCGGACGTTCGCGTCCGCCTGTCCGCACCTGCACGCGCGCGTGGTGCACACCGGCTCGGGCTTCGCGTGCCGGCTGCACGACAGCGCGTTCGATGCCGACGGCAAGTACCTGCGTGGTCCGGAGAAGGCCAAGCCTGGCATGACCGCGCGGCGGTGGGAGCAGCGGGGCGACCGGCTCGTCGTGTTCGGCACTCCGACGCGGACACGCATCGCCTGCGACGCGGTCATCGTCGCGACGTCACTGCCGCCGGCGCGTGACATCCTCGCAGCGAGCCCGGGCGTGCCCCCGGCCCTCGTGGCGGATCTCCGGGCGCTCCAGACGACGCCGGTGATCGTGGTCCGAATGTGGCTTCTCCCCGCGGCGCCGGTCGCGGCCGATCGCGAGTCGATCGTATTGCCGGACGGGCGGTTCGCGGACGTGATGTTCCATCTGAACGCGATCGGGCAGAGCCGGGCCGGGGACGGCATCGTCCTCGAGGTGCACTGCGCGTGCAGCGGCCGCAAGGCGGGCTGGCGTGACGCGCCCGACGCGGCGATTCTCGAGGCGGCGCTCGCGGATCTCGCGACGATCGCCCCTGGTCTGACCGCCGCCCACGTCGATTCCGAGCGGCCGCCCGAGATCCAGCGTCACGCCGACAGCTTCACGCTCTACGCGCCGAACGATGCCGGGCGCCGCCCGGGGGCCGAGACCGGGGTTCGAGGGCTCCTCCTCGCGGGCGATTGGACGCGCGCCGACTGGAGCGTGTGGATGGGCGAGCGCGCGGTCGTGTCGGGGCTCCGCGCGGCGAACGTCGTGCTCGCGTCGCTCGGTAAGGCGGCGCAGCCGATCGCGCGCCTGCCGCGCGAAGGGATGCTCTTGCGGCTCAGCCGGCTCGTGGCGCGGGTCGCGCGGCGCTTCCTGCCGGCCGGCGGCTGAGCTTTCCTCGACGTTCCCGCCTACACGTCTTTGCAGACGGCCTCGTAGGCGGCATCGAGCGTGGTTCGGATGGTGATGCTCGTCCACCAGTTCAAGAGATAGTTGGTGAACGCGTTGCCCCATCCTTCCAGCCGGAAGTCCTTCGCCGCCTCGATGTCGACCCAGCCGTTGCCGCGGTCGTTCATCTGGATGTAGCCGTCGTCGCAGTCGAGCCCGCCGCCGACCTTCTGGATGGTGGCGATCTCGCCGTACAGCACCTTCCGCAGCTTGTACTCGAAGCGGTGCGACATCGGCTGCGGCATCGAGCGGACGTCGAGAAGGTTCTTGAACTCGACGAGCTTGAAGACGCTCGCGATGCGGAGCCGGTAATGCTCGAAGAAGACCGCGCTCCAGGCGCTGCCAGGCGCGGGCGGCGTCGCGTCGCACGCCGCCTCGTGCGTGTTCGGATCGACGACGACTTTGCCGCCGGTGGTCGCGGCGACGCACGCGCGGACGAAATACTGCGGCACGAGGACGTCCCAGTGTTGCGGGTCGAAGACGCGCCGGCACTCGTCGAAGGGCCGGCGCACCGAGATCGTCGACCGGCCGCGGATCAGCCCGGTCTTCTCGTCGAAGTCGACGTCGGTGTCGGGCTCGGTGTGGACGCACGGCAGCGCGGGGCCCGTGGCCTTCAGAAGCCGGAGGTAGGTTTGAAAGGGGCGATCCGTCGACCCGTGGGCGCGCATCGGTTGCGCCGCGAGCACGGGCGGCTGCGGTCCCAGGTCGGGGAACAAGGTTCGCACCACGCGATCGAACGGCGCGCCCGCAGCGGCCGCCCGGCGCGGGGAGGCCAGCAGCTGTGCCGCCGCGCGCCGGACCGCGGAAACCTCGTGCGGATCGGTGACGGTCGCGAGCCGCGCCGCCGCCTCGTCGAGCGGCAACGGCCGGCACTCCGCGGGCCAGGTCTCGTCGTCACCGTACTGCGCGTGAAAATAGAGACTGTTGAGCGCGAGGATCTGGTCGTCGGTCATCGCCGCGAGGTAGCGCGGGTGCGACGAACGTGTCGAGTAAGCGGCGTCAGTTCGCTGCGCCACATTGAGACAGGCGCGCGAATCGGGGAATCGGGGGATCAGGCTCCGAGCTTCTCCTTCAGCAGGCGGTTCACGAGTCCCGGGTTGGCCTTGCCCCCGGTGGCTTTCATCACCTGGCCGACGAAGAACCCGAAGAGCTTGTCCTTGCCGCTCCGGTACTCCTCGACCTTGGGGCCGTTGGCCGCGAGGATCTCGTCGATCGCCGCGACGATGGGGCCTTCGTCGGAGACCTGGGTGAGGCCCTTGCGCTCGACGATCACCGCGGGCGCGTCGCCGCTCGCGAGCATCTCCTCGAAGACGGTCTTCGCGATCTTGCCGCTGATGGTGCCGCTGTCGATCAGCGCGATCAGCGCGCCGAGGTGCGCGGCCGAGACCGGCCACCGTTCGATCACCGGCGCGTCGTCGAGCTTCTGCTCGCGCACGAGCCGGAGGATGTCGCCCATCACCCAGTTGCTCGCGGCCTTGGCGTTGCCGTGCGCGGCGACGACGGCCTCGAAGTAGTCGGCGACGTCGCGGCGCGCCGTCAGGACCTCGGCGTCGTAGTCGGGGAGGCCGAGCTTTTCGACGAATCGGGTGCGGCGCGCGTCGGGGAGCTCGGGGAGGTTCCGTTGCACCGCCTCGACGAAGCCGTCGGGAATGACGAGCGGCGGCAGATCGGGATCCGGGAAGTAGCGGTAGTCGTGCGCCGACTCCTTGCTCCGCATCGAGCGCGTCTCCTCGCGGTCGGGATCCCAGAGGCGGGTCTCCTGCACGAGCGTGCCGCCGTCCTCGAGCACGCGCACGTGCCGCTCGAGCTCGAAGGCGATCGCGCGCTCGACGGCGCGGAAGGAGTTCATGTTCTTGATCTCGACCTTCGTCCCGAGCGTCGTCGCCCCTTTGGGTCGGACGGAGACGTTGGCGTCGCAGCGGAAGCTCCCTTCCTCCATGTTGCCGTCGCAGATCTGGAGGTACTGGAGGATCGAGCGCAGCGTGCGGAGGTAGGCGCCGGCTTCCGCGGGCCACGTCATGTCCGGCTCGCTCACGATCTCGAGGAGCGGGACGCCCGAGCGGTTGAAGTCGACGAGGCTGCCGCTGCCGTGCGCGTCGTGGATGTTCTTCCCGGTGTCCTCTTCCATGTGGATGCGCGTGAGGCGCACCCGCTTGGCGGCGCCGTCGACCGTGATGTCGACGTACCCGGCCTCGCAGATCGGCAGCTCGAACTGGCTGATCTGATAGCCCTTGCAGAGGTCGGGGTAGAAGTAGTTCTTCCGCGCCCAGCGGCTCGTCGGCGCGATCCGGCAATGCGTCGCGAGGCCGGCGCGCACCGCGAACTCCACGACCCGGCGGTTCAACACCGGCAGCATCCCGGGCATGCCGATGCAGACGGGGCAGGTGTGCTGGTTCGGCGGCGCGCCGAACGAGGCGGAGCAGCCGCAGAAGATCTTCGACGCCGTCAGCAGCTCGGCGTGGACCTCGAGCCCGATGACGCTTTCGTAGTTGCCGAGGCGGAGGTTGCTCACTTCGGCGGCTTCCCTTCCGCGAGATCGGGAGGACGCATCTGGTGCCAGCTCGTCGCCGCCTCGAAGGCGCGCGCCGCGCGCAGTACGACCTCTTCGCCGAAGGGCGGGCCGACGATCTGGAGCCCGATCGGCATGCCGGCCGCGTCGACGCCGCAGGGCACGACGATGCCGGGGAGGCCCGCGAGGTTCACCGAGATCATGAAGACGTCCGAGAGATACATCTGGAGCGGGTCGGCGGTCTTCTCGCCGATGCGGAACGCGGTCGTCGGCGCGACCGGCGTCACGATGACGTCGGCGCGCTCGAACACGCGCTCGAAGTCGCGGCGGATGAGGGTCCGCACCTTCTGCGCCTTCAGGTAGTACGCGTCGTAGTAGCCCGACGAGAGCACGTAGGTGCCGAGCATGATCCGGCGCTTCACCTCGGGCCCGAAGCCGGCGGCGCGGCTCTTCCGGTAGAGGTCGAGGAGCCCCTCGGCCGGCGCGCGGAGACCGTAGCGGATGCCGTCGTAGCGCGCGAGGTTCGAGCTCGCCTCGGCGGGAGCGAGGATGTAGTAGCAACTGACCGCGTACTCGGTGTGCGGGAGCGACGCGTCCTGCACGTCGGCGCCGCCCGTGCCGAACGTCGCTGCGGCGGCGCGCACGGACGCTTCGACCTCCGGCTGCATGCCGGCGCCGAAGTACTCGCGCGGGAGCGCGATCCGCAGCCCGCGCGCGCCCTCGTCGGCGCCGCGCGCGACCGCCGCGCGGTAGTCGGGAACCGGCCGGTCGACCGACGTCGAGTCGCGCGGGTCGTGGCCGGCGAGGGCCTGGAGAACGAGCGCGCAATCCGTCACGTCGCGGGTCATCGGGCCGACCTGGTCGAGCGACGACGCGTAGGCGATCACGCCGAAGCGGCTCACGCGTCCATAGGTCGGCTTCATGCCGACGATGCCGGTGTAGCCGGCGGGGAGTCGGATCGAGCCGCCGGTGTCGGTGCCGAGCGACGCGAGCGCTTGTCCCGCGGCGACCGCAGCCGCCGAGCCGCCGGACGAGCCGCCCGGGACCCGGTCGAGGTCCCAAGGATTGCGCGTCAGCTCGAAGGCCGAGTTCTCGTTCGACGATCCCATCGCGAACTCGTCGCAGTTGACCTTGCCGACGATCACCGCGCCGGCGTCGCGCAGGCGCTGGGTCACGGTTGCGTCGTACGGGGGAACGAAGTCGGCGAGGATCTTCGAGGCGGCCGTCGTGCGGATGCCCTTCGTCGCGATCACGTCCTTCACCGCGATCGGGATTCCGGCGAGCGGGCCACGGTCGTGTCCGCTTTTTCGCTCGGCGTCGGCCGCCGCGGCCTGGGACAGGGCCTCGTCCGCCGTGACCGTCAAGAAGGCGTGTACGGCACCGTCCGTCGCCGCGATGCGGTCGAGCGCGGCGCGGGTCAGCTCGACGGCGGAGAGGTCGCCGCGGCGGAGGCGCTCGGCGGCGGCGGCAATGGTCAGGTCGGTCAGCAAGAGGTCAGTCGACGATCAATCGATGATTTTCGGAACGAGAAAGAGGTCGTCGTCGCGCGCCGGCGCGTTGGCGAGGAGCGCGTCGGCGTCCGGCGCATTCGTCACGACGTCGTCCCGGAACGGCGCCGCGACCGACGCGACGTGCGCGGTCGGCTCCACGTCGGTGGTATCGAGTCGGTTCAGCTGGTCCATGTGCTGGAGGATCGAGTCGAGCGTCGTGGTCAGCTCGGCTTCTTCTTCTGGCGTCAGCGCGAGCCGGGCGAGCAGGGCGACGTGGCGGATGTCGTCGACGGAGATCTTCACGGGCGGCGGAGTGTAGCAGCGACCGCCCGACCCGGCCACCGTAG
>DAIQBH010000221.1:0-9873 GCA_036781285.1 Thermodesulfobacteriota bacterium
CGAGCTTGAGCGTCTCGCCGAGCCCGAGCGCGCTCGGCTTCTCGGCGAGCACGTGAGCGCTCACCGGCAAGGCGTGGAGCTTCGAAAGCTCGTCCTTGTGATGCTGCGGCGAGTGCTTCATCAGGAGATCGCTGACGGCGAGCTCGAGCACTGCGTCGCCCAGGAACTCGAGCTTCTCGTTGTTGCGCCCGCCGCGCGTCGCGTTGAACGAGCGGTGGGTGAGCGCGGTGTCGAGCAACTCGTGATCGCGGAAGTCGTAGCCGAGCCGCTCTTCGATCGGGTGACGCGTCATCGTCCGCCTCCGATTCGTCGCATCGACCAACTCATAGGGCCGCGGCGATCCAGCCGCCGCCGAGCACTTCGTCGCCGCGATAGAAGACGGCCGCTTGACCGGGCGTGACCGCGCTCGCCGGCTCGTCGAACCAGGCCTCCACGCGATCGCTGCCGGTGTGGGTGAGACGCGCCGCGACCGGGGTGTGCCGGTGGCGGATGCGGACGCGAACGCCGCCGTCCATCGAGTCGGCTGGGACGCCGGCGGCCCAACGGACCTGCTCGGCGACGAGGCCGCGGCTCGCAAGCGCGGCCTGGCCGCCGACGTGCACGGTGCCGGTCGTGCCGTCGATGCGGGTGACCCAGCGCGCGACGCCGTCGCCGATCCCGAGCCCGCGGCGCTGCCCCACGGTGAAGCGGTGCACTCCGCCGTGGGTCGCGAGCGTCGTGCCGTCCTCGTCGACGACGGCGCCGGGCTTGAGCTGTTCGTGATCGGCATGACGCTCGACCCAGCCCGCATAGTCGCGGTCGGGGACGAAGCAGATCTCCTGGCTCTCGGGCTTCTCGGCGACGGGGAGCCCGAGGCGGCGCGCGTAGTCCCGAACCGCGTCCTTCGTGAGGTCGCCGAGCGGAAAGCGCGTCCGCGCGAGCTCGGCCTGCGTCAGGCTGAAGAGGAAGTACGACTGGTCCTTTCTCTCGTCGCGGGCGCGCAAGAGGCGCCAGCGACCGTCGTGCTGGGCGACACGCGCGTAGTGCCCGGTCGCGACCAGATCCGCGCCCAGGGTCGCGGCCCGGCGCCACAGCTCGTCGAACTTGAGGTCGCGATTGCAGAGGACGCACGGGTTCGGCGTCCGGCCGCGGAGGTACTCCGCCGTGAAGACGTCCTGGACGCGGGCCTTGAAAGCGTCGCGCAGGTTCCAGACGTAGTACGGAATGTCGAGGGCATCGGCGACGCGGCGGGCGTCGCGGAAGTCCTCGAGGGAGCAGCATCCCTGCCCTTCGCGCACCGTCGCGGCCGGGGTCGTCGAAAGCTGCATCGAGACCCCGACGACGTCGTAGCCCTGATCGCGCAGCAGCGCCGCCGCGACCGAGCTGTCGACGCCGCCGCTCATCGCGACGACGATGCGCGGGCCGCTCACGCTGCCACCTCGACGCGTCGAGCGACACGCGCCAGCGCGTGCAGGATGCCGTCGACGTCGGCCTCGGTGCTCGCCCATCCGAAGCTGAAGCGCAACGAGCCGCGAGCCGCGGCCTCATCGTGGCCCATCGCGATCAGCACGTGTGACGGCTCGGCAGCGCCGGCGGCGCACGCGGATCCGGTCGAGGCGGCGACGCCTTCGAGGTCGAGCGCCGCGATGACGTCCTCGCCGACGACGCCGGGGAGCGTGACGTGCAGGATGTGCGGCGCCGCGGCCGTCGCAATCCCGAGCGTCGGCCGCGCATCCGGCCAGACCGCCGCGAGCGCGTGGCGCAGGCGATCACGAAGCGCGCCGACCCGTGCCGCCATCGCCGCCCGCTCCGTGACGGCGAGCGTCAGCGCGGTCGCGAACCCGACGATCGCGGGCACGTTCTCGCTGCCGGCGCGGAGCCCCTGCTCGTGCGGTCCGCCATGGTGCAGCGGCGCGAGCCGCACGCCACGCCGGACATACAGCGCGCCGGCGCCGGCCGGGCCGCCGACCTTGGTGCTCCCGAGCGTCAGGAGATCGACCCCGAGCACGTCGACGTCGAGCGCGATCCACGATCCCGCCTGCGCCGCGTCGGTGTGGACGAGCCCGCCGCGCCCGGCGAGCGCCGCAACGTCTTGCACGAGCCCGGTCTCGGCGTTCACGAGCGCCACTGACAGCAGGTCCGGCGTCTCGGCACCGGGATCGACGATCCCTCGTCCGTCCGTCGCGAGCTCGGTGATCACATGCCCGTCGGCCGCGAGCGCCCGCGCCGGCGCGAGCACCGAGGCGTGCTCCGTCGCCGCGACCGCGATTCGCGCCGGTGCCGATCGCGCCCGCGCGACACCCGCCAGCGCCAGATTGTTCGCCTCCGTGGCGCCACTCGTGAAGACGATCTCCAAGGGATGCGCCCCGAGCGCGGCCGCGATCTCCTCGCGCGCCGTTTCGAGCCTCGCCCGCGCCCGCGCTCCGGCGGCGTGCGTACTCGACGCGTTGCCGAGCCCGGCGTCGAGCGCTTCGAGCAAGGCCGCGCGCGCCTCGGTTCGAAGCGGCGCCGCGGCGGCGTAGTCGGCGTAGATCCGCATCACCCTTCGCTCAGGAACGCCTTCACGCGCTGGAGATCCTCGTCCTCCTCGGCGGTGCGCGGCTCCTCGATGGTGCCCTGCGCCTTCAGGAGGTGCTCGTCGAGCTTGTGCTCGAGCTTCTCCACGTGGGACAGCAGCACCGCGATCGCGCGCGCGACCGGGTCGGGAAGGTCCCCGTGATCGAGATCGACGAGCTCGAGGTTCGCGGGTCGCGGCTGGCCTTCGTGTCGGACCACGCGGCCCGGGATGCCGACGACCGTCGAGTCGGGCGGCACGGCGTGGATCACGACCGAACCGGCGCCGATGCGGCTCCGCGCGCCGATCGTCACGGGCCCGAGCACGGTAGCGCCCGTCGTCACGACGACGTGGTCCTCCAGCGTCGGGTGGCGCTTCCCTTTGCTGAGGCTCGTGCCGCCGAGGGTGACGCCCTGGTACAGCGTGACGTCGTCCGCGATGTCGGCCGTCTCGCCGATGACCGTCCCCATGCCGTGGTCGATGAAGAGGCGGTGACCGATCGTGGCGCCGGGGTGGATGTCGATGCCCGTGAAGAAGCGGCCGACGTTCGAGATGAAGCGCGCGAGCAGCTTCACGTCACGGCGCCAGAGCCAGTGCGCGACGCGATAGAAGAAGAGCGCGTGCACGCCGGGATACGTCAGCAGGATCTCGAGGGTCGAGCGCGCCGCCGGATCGCGGTCGAAGACGACGCGGACGTCCTCTTTGATCCGTTCCCAGGTCGTGCTCGGCATCAGGCCTCGGCGCGGGCCCGGCGCAGCTGCGGCTCCGCCCCGTCGGGCGTGGCTCCCGCGCGCTTGCCGTCCTTGTAGAGCTTGTAATCGAGCGAATCGACGAGCGCCTGCCAGCTCGCCTCGATGAGGTTGTGCGAGACGCCGACGGTGCCCCAGCGGTCGTGCGCGTCGCCTGACTCGATCAACACGCGCACGATCGCGCCGACGCCGCCGTCGGAGCCGAGCACACGCACTTTGAAGTCGAGCAGATTCACTTCCTGGATCTCGGGGAAGAACTGAATGAGCGCCTTCCGGAGCGCGCCGTCGAGCGCGGCGACGGGGCCGTTCCCTTGCGCGGCGGTGTGCTCGATCTTGCCGTCCGGGCCCTCGAGCATGATCGTCGCTTCGGAGAGCGGCGGCTCGTTCTCGACGCGCTTCTCGTCGATCACCCGGAAGCCGATCAGCTTGAAGCGACGCTCGTAGCCGTGGAGCGCGCGCTGCATGAGGAGCTCGAAGCTCGCCTCCGCGCCCTCGTACTGGTAGCCGCGGCTCTCGAGGTCTTTCAGATCCGTGAGGAGCTTGGCGACGGCGGGGTCGCGGCTGTCGAGGTCGACGCCGAACTCGCGCGCCTTGTAGACGATGTTGCTGCGGCCCGAGAGGTCGGAGAGCAGCACGCGCTGGTGGTTGCCGACGAGGGTGGGATCGATGTGCTCGTAGATCTCGCGCTTGCGCTGCACGGCGGCGACGTGGAGCCCGCCCTTGTGCGCGAACGCCGAGAGGCCGACGTAGGCCTGGCGCTTGTCGGGCTCGCGGTTCGCGAGCTCGTCGACGAAATGCGAGAGCTGCTGGAGGGTCGCGAGCGCCTCGGCCGAGACGCACTCGTGGCCGAGCTTCAGCTGGAGGTTCGCGACGATCGAGCAGAGGTTGGCATTGCCGCAACGCTCGCCGAAGCCGTTGATGACGCCCTGGACCTGCGTCACACCGGCCGCGACGGCGGCCATGCTGTTCGCGACCGCGAGCTCACCGTCGTTGTGGCAGTGGATGCCGAGCGGCGTCGCGACCGCGGCACGGACCGCGCGCACGGCCTCGGTGACGACCTCGGGCACGCTACCGCCGCGGGTGTCGCAGAGACAGAGCCACGCGGCACCGGCCTCGGCGGCCGTCGTCAGGCACTGGAGCGCGTAGGTCGGGTTCGAGCGCCACCCGTCGAAGAAGTGCTCGGCGTCGAAGACGACCTCGTCGACCCGCGATTTCAGGTAGGCGACCGTGTCGGCGATGATCTCGAGGTTGGCTTCGAGCGGCACGCGCAGGTCGTGCTCGACCGGGACGTCCCAGGTGCGGCCGACGATCGTCACGACCGGCGTCTCGGCGGCGAGGAGCATGCGGATGTTCTGGTCGGCGTCGCACGTGACGCCGTGCCGGCGCGTCGACCCGAAGGCAGCGACCTTCGCGGTGCGCAGCTTTCGCTTCCGCACCGCCTCGAAGAAGCTCGCGTCGCGCGGGTTGGAGCCCGGCCACCCGCCCTCGATGTAGTGGATGCCGAACTCGTCCAGCCGCTCGGCGATCCGGAGCTTGTCCTCGAGGGTGAAGGTGATGTCCTCGGCCTGACACCCGTCGCGGAGCGTGGTGTCGTAGAGCGCGACGCGGCTCATGCGTCCGGCTCCTTGCCGATGAACGTGTCATGGAGCACGCGCACGGCGAGCTCGACGTACTTCGCGTCGACGACGATCGACGTCTTGATCTCCGACGTCGAGATCATCTGGATGTTGATGTTCTGGTCGGCGAGCGTGCGGAACATCTTGGCCGCGACGCCGGCGTGGCTGCGCATGCCGAGGCCCACGACGGACACCTTGGCGACGTTCTCGTCGGTGCGGACGTCCTTGGCGCCGGTTTCGCGCTTCAAGTTCTCGACGAGCGCGACGGCCTGCTTGAAGTCGGCCTTCGGCACGGTGAACGTCAGATCCGTCGTGCCCTCGGCACTCGCGTTCTGGATGATCATGTCCACGACGATGTTGGCGTCGGCGATCGGGCCGAAGACGCGGGCGGCGAGGCCGGGCTGGTCGGGCACGCCGACGAGCGTGATCTTGGCCTCGTTGCTGTCGGAGGTGACTCCGGACACCAGGACGTCTTCCATGCTTGCCTCCTCTGCGACGACCCACGTCCCTTCCGTGTCGGTGAAGCTCGAACGGACGTGGACGGGAACGGAATAACGCTTCGCGAACTCGACGGACCGGATCTGGAGCACCTTGGCGCCGAGGCTCGCGAGCTCGAGCATCTCGTCGTACGAGATGCGCGCGAGCTTCTTGGCCTGCGGGCAGATGCGGGGGTCGCTCGTGTAGACGCCGTCGACGTCGGTGTAGATCTCGCAGCTGTCGGCGTTGAGCGCGGCGGCGAGTGCCACGCCGCTCGTGTCGGAGCCGCCGCGGCCGAGGGTCGTGATGTTGTCGTCCTCGTCGACGCCCTGGAAGCCGGCGACCACGACGACCCGTCCCGCCGCGAGCTCGCTGCGGATGCGGGCGTCGTCGATGCTGCGGATGCGGGCCTTGCTGTACGCCTGGTCGGTGACGATGCGGATCTGGTGGCCTTGGAGCGACACGGCGGGGCATCCCGCGTGCGTGAGGGCCATCGCGAGGAGGGCGGTCGTCACCTGCTCCCCCGTCGAGACCAGCACGTCGGACTCGCGCTTGTCGGGCTCGGGACACATGTCGTGCGCCAGGGCGAGGAGCCGGTTGGTCTCACCCGACATGGCGGACACCACCACGACGACGTCGTCTCCGCGCTTGCGGCATGCCGTCACACGGCGCGCAACATTGCGAATTCGTTCGATGTCGGCGACAGAGGTGCCGCCGTATTTCTGCACGATCAGGCTCATTGGGCTTTAGCCCCGGGGGTTGAGCGCGGCGACGAGGGCTTCGGCACGTGGCCCGAGCCCCTCGAAGGTCAACCGGCGTCCCGGATCGGCGTACTCTATCCGAACCGCGAGGCAGGCATCCAGCGCGCGGGGCGGGAGGCGCTCGACCCACTCGATGGCGGTCACGCCGGGCCCGTAGACGTACTCCCGGAGGGCGTAGAGGTCGGCGGCGCCCGGCTCGAGCCGGTAGAGGTCGATGTGGAAGACCGGCAGCCGGCCCCCGTACTCGGCGACCATCGTGAACGTCGGGCTCGCGACCATGTGGGCCGGGACGTCGAGGCCGGCGGCGAGGCCGCGGACGAAGGCGGTCTTTCCGGCCCCGAGCTCGCCCGTGAGCGCGATGACGTCGCCGGCTTCGGCGAGGCGGCCGATCTCGCGGCCGATCGCCTCGGTCGCCTCCACCGAGTCCGCGGTCAGGACGAGGGGCGTCATGCGTCGTCCGCCCTATCGAGAAGCGCCAGCATGGCCGGTGGCAGCTCGTCGATCAGGTCGGACGCGACCATGCCGATCATGCCGCGGCGGGCGGCGATGCGGTCGGCCGCGAAGCCGTGCAGGAAGACGCCGAGCGTCGCAGCGTCCTCGGGGGCATAACCCTGGCCGAGGAGGCTCCCGATGATGCCGGCGAGCACGTCACCGGTGCCGCCGGCGGCGAGGCCCGCGTTGCCGGAGAGGTTGATCCACGCGCGGCCGTCGGGCGCGCACGTGACGGTGCGGGCGCCCTTGAGCACGACGACGGCGTCGTACGCGGCGGCGGCGCGGCGCGCGGTCGCGAGCCGATCCTGCTGAACGCTTTCGGTCGTCACGGCGAGGAGGCGCGCCATCTCGCCCGGGTGCGGGGTGAGGATCAACGGCGGGCCGTCTTGCCGGCGCGCGTGATCCGGCCCGAGCGCCGCGAGGCAGTTGAGCGCGTCGGCGTCGAGCACGAGCGGCAGCGGCCGCGTCGTCGCGAGCTCGCGGACGAGCGCCTCGCGGTCGGTCCCGGTGCCGATGCCCGGACCGACGACGGCGGCGCGCTTGTCCTTCAGGAGCGCGTGCAATGCGGTCGCATCGCCGTACGCGAGCCCGCCGGCCCCGTCGTCCGGGAGCGGCCAGGTCATCGCTTCGAGGATGCCGTTCGCGACGGTCGGCAGCACGACGGCCGGGCACCCGACCGTCACGAGACCCGAGCCGGCGCGGGTCGCGGCGCGAGCGCAGAGAATGGCCGCGC
Source organism: Thermodesulfobacteriota bacterium (assembly GCA_036781285.1). Taxonomy (GTDB): domain Bacteria; phylum Desulfobacterota; class Binatia; order UTPRO1; family UTPRO1; genus UTPRO1. The sequence goes on from DAIQBH010000221.1 coordinate 7,362, forward strand.
CCGTCTTGCCGAGCGCACCAGCGATCACGGCGAGGTGGCCGTGCGTGCCCTTGTGCGATTCGGCGTCGCGCGGCCGAAGCACCCGGGCCGCATCTGCGGCAGTCACGGCTTCCGTCCGCGGCCCGACCTCGCGTACGGCTTCGTCCGCGAGCCCGATGTCGACCACGGCGACCTCGCCGGCGTGGCGCGCGCCCGGATACAGCAGCGTCCCGATCTTCGGGGCCGCGAAGGCGATCGTGAGCTCGGCCTCGACGGCGATGCCGAGCGGGACGCCGCGGTCGGCATCGAGCCCGGACGGCAGGTCGAGCGCGACGGTCGGAATCCCGGACGCGTTCACCATCGCGATCAGCTCGGCGGGAAGGCCGGTGATCTCGCCGGAGAGACCGGTGCCGAAGAGCGCGTCGACGACCAGGCCGGCGCGGTCGAGCGCCCGCGCGAGCGGGTCGAGCCTCGCGGCCGTCACTGGCTGCACCTTGCCGCCCGCCTTCTGCCAAGCGAGGAGCTTCGCGCGGGCGTCCCCTTTGATGTCGTTCGCCGGAACCGCGAGCACGACGTCGACCCGCACGCGCTTCTTCTTGAGCGCACGCGCGACGACGAAGCCGTCGCCGCCGTTGTTGCCCTTACCCGCCAACACCACGACGCCGTGCTTCCGGACGTGCGGGAAGCGCTCGAGGATGAGCGCGGCGGCCCCGACGCCGGCGCGCTCCATGAGGGTCGCGCCGGGAACGCCGTACCGCTCGATCGTGAGCGCGTCCATGCGGCGCATCTCGGCAGCGGTCGTGACGATCACGGCGCGACGACCAGGTCGTGCATCTCGCGGACGGCCGCTTCCATGCCGACGAAGATCGCGCGTGCGACGATGCTGTGGCCGATGTTGAGCGTGTCCATGCCGGGAATCGCCGCGATCGGCCGCACGTTGTCGGTGCGAAGGCCGTGGCCCGCGTTCACGATCAGTCCGAGCGCCAGGGCTTGCGCGGCGCCCCGCCGCTGCTTCTCGAGCTCGGCCGAGATCTCCGCGGGTGGTAGCGACTCGCAGTAGCGTCCGGTGTGGAGCTCGATTGCGGCGGCTTTCAGCGCCGCCGCCGCGTCGATCTGGGCGGGATCGGGATCGATGAAAAGGCTCACGCGGATGCCGCGGGCGGAGAGCCTGGCGACCACGTCGGCGAGGGCGTTCCGCTGTCCGACCACGTCGAGCCCGCCCTCGGTCGTCACCTCGGCGCGCCGCTCGGGGACCAGGCAGACGTCGGCCGGCCTCGTCCGGAGCGCGATCCCGACCATCTCGTCGGTCGCGGCCATCTCGAGGTTCATCGGGACGCGGAGCTCTGCCCGGAGCCGAGCCACGTCGGCATCCTGGATGTGGCGGCGGTCTTCCCGGAGGTGGACCGTGATGCTGTGAGCCCCGCCGCGCTCGGCCGCGCGGGCGGCCTCCAGGGTGTCGGGATAGGCGACGCCGCGCGCCTGGCGCACGGTCGCCACGTGGTCGATGTTGACGCCGAGCCTCGCCATGGACGGGAAAGCTCTAGCGCATTTCGGCCGCGGCGGTCAGGCCCTGGCGGCCAGCGGCTCCGGCCGCGGGCTCGCCGCGGCGTGGGCGCCGTTCGGCGACCCGGTCCCGAGCGCGGCGCGAACCGCGTCGGCGATGTCGTTCGCGTGCCGTTCGACCTGGGCGAGCTCCTGGCCCTCGACCATGACCCGGGCGAGCGCCTCGGTGCCCGAATAGCGGATGTAGACGCGGCCGCGGCCGCCGAGCGCCTGCTCGCAGCGCTGCACGGCGGCCCGCACCGACTCGATCTCGTCGAGGTCGCGCTTCTCGCGGACCGGGATGTTGATGAGCACCTGCGGGAACTTCTGCATCACGCGGGCGAGGGTCGAGAGCGGCTGGTTGCGGGCGCGCATCACCCCGAGGATCGCGAGGGCCGTGATGAGGCCGTCGCCGGTGGTGGTGTGATCGAGGAAGAGCACGTGACCCGACTGCTCGCCGCCGAGGTTGTGACCGCTCTTCTGCATCGCTTCGAGCACGTAGCGGTCGCCGACCGCGGTCTTCACGACGTCGATGCCGAGATCCCGCATCGCGAGCTCGAGGCCGAAGTTGCTCATCTGGGTGGTGACGAGCGTATTGTTGGCGAGCCGTCCCTGCTCTTTCAGCTCGCGCGCCGCGATCGCGAGGAGCGCGTCGCCGTCGACGACCTCGCCGCACTCGTCGACGAGGACGCAGCGGTCGGCGTCGCCGTCGAGGGCGACGCCCACGTGCGCGCGCTGTTCGACGACCGCGCGCTGGAGCGCGGCGGGCGCGGTCGCGCCGCACTCGTGATTGATGTTCTCGCCGTCGGGCTCGCAGCCGATGCAGGTGACGGTCGCGCCGAGCTCGGCGAGGACCTCGGGCGCGATGCGGTAGCCGGCGCCGTTGGCGGCGTCGACCACGATCCGGAGGCCGTCGAGCGTGAGCTCGCGCGGGAACGTGTTCTTCACGAAGACGTTGTAGCGGCCGCCGGCGTCGTCGATGCGGTACGCC
>DAIQBH010000222.1:0-9857 GCA_036781285.1 Thermodesulfobacteriota bacterium
CGGTGCCAAAGAGCGTCAGCGTGCCCGGCGTCCCCATCGTGGGATCGGCCTGCGGCTCGAAGATCGGCGGCAACGGCTGCCCCTCCGGCGTGAAGGATCGGAGGAACGCGCGATCGGGGACCGCGATCGGCACGGGCGGGCGCGCGATCACGCGCAGCAAGCGCGGGATCGGCCGCGTGCCGGGCGGGATGATGCCTTGCCAGTGCACCGGGAAGAGCAGATTGCCCTCGCGATCGAGCGCGAAGCGAATCTCGGTCGCGCTGGAGGTGCACGGCGGGTCGGTCGCGTAGCAATCCGCCTGGAAGTCGTTCGGGCGCGGCAGCGCGGTGAAGTGCGCGAACGTCTCCGCGACGTTCGGCTGGCACGTGCCGTCGGCGTCGTAGAGATCGTCGACGCACGCCAGGAGCCCGAGCTTCCCGGCCTGCGCGCTGCACTTGGCGGTCGCGAGGCCGCACGGCAGGGCCGCGCCGGCGGGGCTCACGGCGATCGTGGCCGGGCCCGTGAAGCCGCGACGGTCGCCGGCGGGCGCGAGGAGGGCGTCCGTATCGGGAAAGCGGAAGCGCAGATGCGTCGAGCCGTTGACGAACGGCGCGGTCAACCCGATCGGATTGCCGGGCTGGTTGACCTGAATGCAGGTCACCCCGCCCTTGGCCATGCCCGGCGCGTCCTCGCAGGCATCGAGTCGCGCGGTGAGGCCGGCGCACGCCGCCGTCGTCAACACGACGGCACGCGCATCCTCGCCCGGTGGCGTGAAGAGCAGCGTCACCTCCGACTGCGTCGGATCGAAGCTGATGCCCGCCGAGGTCTCGTCGCAGAGCTGCTGCCGGACGTGGACGTCGACGAAGTCGCCGGGCGCGGCGTACGGCCGATCGAGCGTGCCGAGCGCGCCGCGAAACGCCGGCTGCGTCTGTGGAATGAGATTGCACGCCGCGCGCGCCGACGTCGTCGCGAGGACGAGCAACAGACATGCGGCGAGCGTCGGAAGCAGTGGTCGTGAGAACGCGGAGTGGGCGGTGCGCACGGGATCGTGAACGCGAGGTGGATAGTACCCGCGCGACCGTACTCGCATGCGAGCTGCGCAGCGTCAACGAAAATGGCCGCGAAGCGCGGACGCGATGTCGCTTATGCTCCCCATCGCGTTTGCGGATGGCCGCGCGGCGGCGTTGCCACACTCGGGCGCCGATCGTGTATGAGGCGGTCGCCATGGCTACGTCTACCGCTGACTCGGTACGCGCGAACGTCATCGTCGCCGGGACGACGGCGCCATGAGCGCCGACGACGCGATCGTCGTCGGTGCCGGGCCGAACGGGTTGGCCGCGGCGGTCGCGCTCGCGCGCGGCGGGGCGAGAGTCCGCGTCCTCGAAGCGCGCGACACGATCGGCGGCGGAACGCGCACGGCCGAGCTCACGCTGCCCGGCTTCCGGCACGACGTCTGCTCGGGCTGTCATCCGACGGGAATCCTGTCGCCGTTCTTCCGCACGCTCGATCTCGAAGCGCACGGCCTCCGCTGGCTCCAGCCGCCCGTCTCGGCCGCTCATCCGCTCGATGGCGAGCCCGCGGTCCTGCTGCACCGCTCGCTCGACGACACGGCGGCGGCGCTCGGAGAGGACGCGGACCGTTATCGTCGAACCTTCGCGCCGTTCCTGCGCGATCCGCACGGGCTCCTCGCCGACCTCTTGGGCCCGCTTCGCGTGCCGCACCACCCCCTACGCATGGCGCGCTTCGGTCTGCCGGGTTTGCTGCCGGCGACGACGTTGCTCCGAGGCCGGTTCAGCGGGAGACGTGCGCGCGCCGTGCTCGCGGGCTGCGCGGCACACTCGATCCTGCCGCTCGAGCGGCCGCTCACCGGCGCCGTCGCGATGATCTTCGCGCTGACGGCGCACGTCGAGGAGTGGCCGGTCGCGGCGGGAGGGTCGCAGGCGATCGCCGACGCGCTGGGGTCGCTCCTGCGGTCGCTCGGCGGCACGATCGAGACCGGCGTGCACATCCGCCGTCTCGCCGACCTGCCACCGTGCCGCGTCGTCCTCTTCGACACGAGCCCCACGGCACTCGCGGAGATCTGCGGCCCCGCCCTGCCCGAGCGCTACGCGCGGCGGCTCCGGCGGTACGTCTACGGACCGGGCGTCTTCAAGCTCGACTGGGCGCTCGACGGACCGATCCCCTGGCGCGACCCGCGCTGCCTCGACGCGTCGACCGTGCACGTCGGCGGCACGCTCGAGGAGATCGCCGCCGCCGAGGCCGCGGTCTGGCGTGGCGAGCACCCCGAGCGGCCGTTCGTCATGGTCGTCCAGCAATCCCAGTTCGATCCCGCGCGCGCGCCGGCCGGCCAGCACACCGGCTACGCGTACGTCCACGTACCGCCGGGATCCACCGTCGACTGCGCCGACGCGATCGAGCGGCAGATCGAGCGCTTCGCCCCCGGGTTCCGCGACCGCGTCCTCACGCGCCATCGCATGGGACCGGCGGATCTCCAGCGGGACAACCCGAACTACGTCGGAGGCGCGATCACGGGCGGCGCGGCCGACGTCACGCAGTTCTTCACGCGACCAGTGGCGCGGCTCGATCCGTACTCGACGCCGCACCCGCGCATCTTCCTCTGCTCGGCGTCGACGCCGCCGGGCGGCGGCGTGCACGGCATGTGCGGGTACTTCGCCGCGCAGAGCGCGCTCCGCCGGCTCGCCGCTCTGTCGTCGACGCCCCCCGTCTTCCCATGATACCGCGCCCGCCAGCATGACGACGCCCGACACGGACCTCCCGCCCTACGAGCCGGCGCGCATGAACACCGCGCCCTTCCCCGAGCGCGTGCGCCTCATCTGCCGCACGTGGGCGGCGCAGGTGATGCCGAACCCGCCCGTCGTGCTCGCGATGTATTGGCTCAAGTATCTCTTCCTCTTCATCGGCGGGTGGGCGTTCTTCGTCTCGTTCTCGGCCGAGTACCCCGGATTCTGGCATCCCCTCGCCTGGGCGTTCATGCCGATCGCGTTCCAGAAGGCGATCCTGTGGGCGCTGTTCTACGAGATCACCGGCTTCGGGTGCTCGTGGGGACCCATGAACGGGCGGTTCAAGCCACCGATGGGCGGCTTCTTGTATTTCCTGCGCCCGGGCACGACGAAGCTCGCACTGTTCCCGGACCTGCCGGTGCTCGGCGGCATCCGCCGCACCTGGCTCGACGTCGCCCTCTACGCGGCGACGCTGCTCTTCCTTCTCCGCGCGCTCGTCGCGGCCGAGATCACCGATTGGATGCTCCTGCCGGGCTGTCTGTCGATCGCGCTCCTCGGCGTGACGGACAAGACCCTTTTCCTCGCCGCGCGCTCCGAGCACTACTGGGTGGCGCTCGTCTGCCTGATCGCCGCGAGCCACGACCTGCTCTGGGTCGCCGCGTGCAAGGTCGTGTGGGTCGGCATCTGGTTCTGGGCCGCGACGTCGAAGCTCAACCATCACTTCCCGTCGGTCATCATGTACATGGTGAACAACGGGCCGTTCGCGCCGGCGGCGTTGAAGAAGCGTCTCTTCGTGTCCTATCCGGACGACCTCCGCCCGTCGCGCCTCGCGGCGATGATGGCGCACGTCGGGACGCTCACCGAGTACATGATCCCGGTCGTCCTGCTCTCGACCGACGGAGGCTGGGCCACGGTCGCGGGTCTCGTGATGATGACCTGCTTCCACGGCTTCATCGCGCTCAACAACCCGAGCGGCATGCCGATCGAGTGGAACATCGTGATGATTTGGGGCGCGTGGTTCCTCTTCGGCGCCTACCACGAGGTGAGCATCACCGCGGTCGCGTCGATGCCGTTCCTCGTCGTATTCCTCGGCTTCTGGCTCGTGCTCGTGCCGGCGTACGGAAACTTCGTGCCGTCGCAGGTCTCCTTCCTGCTCGCGATGCGCTATTACGCGGGCAACTGGGCCTACAACATCTGGCTCATCCGCCGCGACGCGCTCCACAAATTGGATCGCCTCACGAAGTTCACGGGCACCATGCGCGAGCAGCTCGCGAGCCTCCTGCCGGATCCGCAACAGGTCGACGTCGCGTGCTCGATGTCCCTCGCGCATCGATTCATGCATCTCGAAGGACGGCCCTTGCTGGAAGCGCTGCCGAAGGCCGTCGACGACATCGAGGCGTACGAGTGGATCGACGGCGAAGTGTTCGGCGGCATGGTCGTCGGCTGGAACTTCGGCGACGGCCATCTGAACGACACCCAGCTCCTCGAGGCCGTACAGGCGCAGTGCGACTTCGAAGACGGCGAGGTGCGCGTGATCATGGTCGAGTCGCAGCCGCTCTTCGGCCGCACCATGCAGTGGAAGATCGCCGACGCGAAGCGCGGCGTGATCGCGGCGGGCGAGACGGCGATCGCGCCGATGCGCGACGTGATGCCGTGGCCGACCGGCGCATGCGCCGAGGCGCTCGGCGGGACGCGCAAGCCCGCCTAGGAGGCGAGCCTGCGGGCTCGACGCTCAGTGCATCGCGATGCCCATGATCGCGAAGCGGTTCCCCATGTCGTCGTAGACGTCGATCCCCGTGATCTCCGCCGAGACCGGCGCCCGGAACGGAAGGAGCACCTCCGGGTAGGTCGACTTTCCCGAGCAGCGGCCGTCTTCGCAGGCGAGCGTCACGGCGAAGAAGGTTTCGACGGTGCACGGATTGCCGGAGCACCCGTCGTCGGTGAAGCGAACGTGAGCCCGTCCCGAGAAATCGACGCCGGCAACGGGGACATCGCCCGCCGTTCGCACGTCTCTAACGTCGAACCGCAGCTTCATGCTGAACCCCGCCGCCTGCACTTGCGCGCTCCCCTTCCCGGCCGGACCGAAGGTGTAGGAGGAGAGCGCCGTCGCGGGGGAGCACGCGGCGATCACCGCACCCGTGGTGTGGGTGTCGTTCGGCGTCACGCACGGCGCGTAGGCACGCACCAGTGACACCTTGGCACCCGTGGTCTTCTTCGGAAGGTCGACGTCGGCGTGCACGGTCGAAACCGTTGCGAGTTGCACCATCGCCGCGATGACGAAAACCGCTGTCGGATTGCGCATGGGGAAGCCTCCTCGTTCGGGCCCGTAGGCGCATCCCTCGAACGGGTCAAGCCGCGGCGCGGCGACCGTCGCCGGCGGTAGTGTTCCTAGTTTCGGCGGACGCGCGGATCGAACGCCGCTAGTCGCACACGCATGGATTGCCGCGCCACGAGAGAGGAATCCCGAGCTGGCACTGAAGCACCCACGCGACCGCCAAGGCCGCTGCAACGAATCGCGATGAACCGCACGAGCACATCAGCTCGCCGGCTGCCCTTCAGCGGATCGTCAGGACGACCTTGCCGAAGTTCTGGTTCGCGGCGACGTAGTCGTGTGCCGCCGCCGCGTCGGCGATCGGGTAGACTTTGTCGACGATCGGCTTCAGCGTTCCACGCGCGAAGAGCGGCAGCACCTCGGCGCGGAACGCGTCGGTGATCGCGGTCTTCTCGGCGAGCGAGCGCGAGCGCAGGACCGAGCCGATGATCCGAAGCCGGCGCGCAACCAGGAGGCCGAGGTTGACGTCGGCCTTCGTACCGCCCATGAGCCCGATGATGACGAGCCGGCCTCGTGAGCGCAGGCTCGCGACGTTGCCTTCAAGGTACGAACCGCCGACACAGTCCAGGATGATGTCGACGCCCTTCTTCTCGGTGAGCTCCGCGATCCGGTCGGCGAACGTCTCGGTCTTGTAGTCGATGGCGGCATCCGCACCGAGCGCGATGCAGCGGGCGAGCTTCTCCGGGCTGCCCGCGGTGACGTAGGCGACGGCGCCCCGCGCCTTCACGAGCTGGATCGCGGCGGTGCCGACGCCGCTCGCACCCGCGTGGATCAGCACGCGCTCGCCGGCGGCGAGGCTCGCCTCCTGCACGATGTTGACGAACGCGGTGTAGAACGCTTCCGGGATCGCCGCGGCCTGGACGAAGTCGAGACCGTCGGGGATCGGGAGCGCCATCGCTTCGTTCACGACGATTCGTTCGGCGTAGCCGCCTCCCGCGAGCAAGCAGCACACCCGGTCGCCGACCTTCACGCGCGTGACGTTCGTGCCGATCGACGCGACGACCCCGGCCGCTTCGAGTCCGAGAATCTCGGACTCCCCCGGCGGCGGCGGGTAGAAGCCGCGGCGTTGCAGAAGATCGGCGCGGTTCACCGCCGTCGCGTGCACGTCGACCACGACGTCGTGCGGACCCGGCGTCGGCGCCGGCGCGTCACCCCAAGAGAGGTTGCCCGAGCCGTCCCCCGCGATCAGCGTCGCTTTCATCGAATCGCTGCTCCGTCCTCAGGCGTAATGGCTGCGCCGCTTCAGCGCCTGCTCGAGCTCGAGATAGAAGATCTCGATCTTCTCGACCGTGCCGTCCTTCTTCCGGAACTTGTGGCCGCGGAGCGTCGACGCGAGGATGCCGAGGTCGGGGCGACCCGGGAAGTCGCGCTTCTCGCGGATCTCGGTCGCGGCGAAGACGGTGTCGCCGGCGAAGATCGGCGCGGTGTGCTTGCCGGTCACGTAGCGCACGTCGGCGAGCGCGTTGTCGGCGATGTCGGCCGACGCGATGCCGAGGCAAAGGTTGAACGGCAGACCGCCGAACACGATGAGCTGACCGCCGACGTACTTGTCGGGGTTCTCGGTCACCATCCACTGGTTGCAGTGCACCTGCGACGTGTTGTCGAGGATGCCGGTCAGCATGATGTGGTCGGTCGTGACGACGCGGCCGCGCGTGTGCTCGTAGACGTCGCCGACGGCGAAATCCTCGAAGTAGGTGTCGGGGCTCGAGAAGTGCGCGAGCTGCTTCCGGCTCGCGTCGTACGCGGGGATCGTGAGGTCGGCTTTGATGTCGCGCGGCTGTGCCTCGCCGTCCGCGAGCTTCGCGCCGGCGTCCTTCTTCCAGACCTGCACCTTCCGCTGGAACGTGAGCACGACCTCGCCGTGCTGATTGCGACCGGTCGTCTGCACGTGCACGACGCCGAGCGTGGGGTCCTTCGTCGAGCCCTTCACGCCGAGCACGAGCGTCTCCGCTTCGAGCGTGTCGCCCACGCACACCGGCACGCCGAACCGCATGTCGATGTATTCGAGGTTGGCGCGCGCGTTCTCGGAGATGTCCTCGACGCTCTGGCTGAACACGACCGCCATCACGATGCCCGGCGGGACGACCAGATCCCGATAGCCGTACGCCTGCGCGTACCGCCGGCTCTTGGCGAGCGGATTCGCGGTCATCGAGAAGTCGGTGAAGATCGCGAAGAGGCCCTCGGTGATCGTCTTGCCGCCCTTGTGGCGCAGGAGCGAGCCGGGTTTGAAGTCCTCGAGGAAGTGTCCGTGCTGCTTGCGGATGATGGCCATGGGGCCGGTTTTCTATTGGGGGCCCGCGAGGGCGTCAAACCGAGTCGAACGCGTCACTTGTCGGGGGCAAAGTAGCCGTGCACGAAGCTCGACTGACCGACGAAGCCGCCGGCGGTGAAGTTCAGCATCGAGATGCACACGATCGAGCCAGAGCGCACGGCCACACCGGCCGGGAACGTGAACGACGCGGTCCCGACCCCGCCCGTAGTGGCCGTATCGAACCGCGCGGCGACGATGTCGCCGTCCGAGGCGCTGCCGACGATGACGCTCGTCGCGAGCACGTTGCCGGCGGCAACCGCACCCGTCGTCGCCATGGCGTCGGTCAGCACGAGCACCTTCTTGGGCGGAATGACGAGGTCGATGGTCGCCCCGTCACTCGTGACCATCTTGCTCAGCCGGAGAGAGTTCGCGCCGGTGTGACCCGGGATCGGGCAGGGCCCACTGGTGTAGGCACTGAAGAGCTGACTCGCCTTGGTGGGACCGAGGCCTGCGGCCTCGGCGACGAGCGGCAGCAGCGACAACACGGCAGCGACGACGAAACCAACGTGCATGGATCCATCCTTTCTTCACGGGAACGCGCGTGTTCGTGGCGTCGCTAACGGGCGTCACGGGCACACGTCAAGCTGCGCTGGCTCAGGACGCGCGCGTCGTCTAAACGACGCCCCATGGCGAAAGAGTTCGAGCTGACGGACGACATGCGCGCCGCGATCGGCAACGAGTCGCCGGCCTGGACCTACGAGGTCACGACGACGAGCGTCCGCGCGTTCGCGCGCGGCGTCGGCTACACGGATCCCGTCTACTACGACGTCGACGCCGCACGGCGGGCCGGGTACCGCAGCCTGCCGGCGCCGCCGACCTATCTCGGCACACCCGTGTTCATCCCCGGACGGTCGCACGACATCTTCACGATTCCGACAGAAGGGCAGCCGACCGTGAAGCACGGCCTCAAGGGCCTGCTCGATGGCGGCACCGAGACCGAGTACTTCGCCGACGTCTGCGCCGGCGACACGCTCACGGTCGTGAATCGCCTCGAGAACCTCGAGGTGCGCGAGAGCAAGGCGCTCGGGAAGATGCTGATCACGACGTCGAAGACGACGTACACGAATCAGGACGGCAAGGTGGTCGCCGTGCAGACCGGCCACGCGATTTACTACTAGGAGGCGTCGTCATGGGACTGTCCTGGCAGGCGATCAACGAAGGCGACGCGCTCCCGGCGCTGAAGAAGAAGCCGGGCGTGACCCAGCTCGTGAAGTACTCGGCGGGATCCGGCGACTTCAATCCGCTCCATCACGACTTCCAATTTCCCCAGTCGAAGCAGCTCGGCTCCATCATCGTGCACGGACGCTTCAAATACGCGTCGCTCGGCGAGCTCGTGTCGAACTGGCTCGGCCACGCGGGGCGCATCAAGAAGATCTCGTGCCAATACCGCGGAATGGATTTCCCTGACCGCGAGCTCGTGTGTCGGGGCACGGTGACGCGAAAGTGGGAGGAAGGCGGCGAGAAGCTCGTCGCGCTCGACATCTGGACCGAGAGCGACGACGGCAAGAAGACGACACCGGGCGAGGCGATCGTCGCGCTGCGCGCATAGCCCTCAGCGCACGGGGCCGAAACCCAACCCGTCCGCGACGATCTCGCGGCTCCACGTCGCGTCGCCAAACGTCGTCTCCGTCGACATCGCGCGCTTGTAGTAGATGTGGAGATCGTGCTCCCAGGTGAACCCGATGCCGCCGTGGAGCTGGATGGCCTTGGCCGTCACCTGCCGATAGGCGTCCCCGGCGGTCGCTTTGGCCGTCGCCGCGGCGGCAACGGCGTCGTCGGCGCGCTCGGCGACGGCCCACGCCGCGTACGTCGTCGCCGCCTTCGCGCACTCGACGGCGACCATCATGTCGGCGCACGCGTGCTGCACCGCCTGGAACGCGCCGATCGGCTGCCCGAACTGGCGGCGCGTCTTCACGTGCTCGACGGTCATCTCGAGCACGCGTTCCGCGCCGCCCGTCATGTCGGCCGCGAGCGCGACCCGCGCCTCCGTGAGCACGGCGGCGAGCGTCGTCGCCGCGTCGCCGGCGAGGAGGCGATCCGCCGCGATGCGGACGCCGTCGAGCCCGACGCTGGAGATGCGCCGCGTCCGGTCGACGCTCGGTTGCGGCGTGACGACGGCGTCGCGGGCATCGAACACGACGAGGGCCGGCTCGCCGTCGTCGGCGCGCCGCACCGCGCAGACGACGAGATCGGCGACGTGCGCATCGGGCACGAAGAGCTTCGTTCCGGCGAGCGTCCAGCCGTCGCCGTCGGGACGGGCGACCGCGGTCACGCCGTCGAAGTCCCACCGCGCGCCCGACTCGAGGAGTGCCAGCGTCGCACGGCGGCTGCCGTCGGCGAGCCCGGGAAGCCATCGCCGGCGCTGCGCCTCGTCGCCGCCGGGCGCGAGCGCGCGGCCGGCGATGATCGTGCTGAGAAACGGACCCGGCAGCGCGACGCGTCCCATCTCGGCGAGCACGAGCGCGAGCTCGAGCATGCCGAGCCCCGCACCACC
>DAIQBH010000223.1:0-9818 GCA_036781285.1 Thermodesulfobacteriota bacterium
GTACTCGACGGGCACGTCGATCATCAAGAGCCCGAGCTCGCCGGCGCGCTTCAGGAGCTTCGGCATGAGCCCGTCTTCCTTGTGCTCGATCGCGTCGAGGCGGGGCAGGACCTCCTTCGTGACGAAGTCCTCGGCCGTCTCGGCATACGCGAGCTGCTCGTCGGTGAACTCGCCGGTGATGAAGATGTCCCGGCTGCCGATGGGCTCGATCAGGAAGGCGCCGCCGCGGGCGATGCCGGGGAGCCGCTCCACCTCCACCACCTTCGCCTCGCTCGGGGCCGCCATAGCTCTCCTCCGGCGCCGTCAGGCGCGACTCAAGCGTTCGATCTCTTTCCACTCCGCGGCGCTGACGGGCATCGCCGAGAGCCGCGGCAATCGTACCAGCGGAAAGTCCCGCAGCGACGGGCGCGCCTTCAGCTCCGCGAGCGTGACCGGGCGCGCGAGGCGCGCGACGGGCGCCAGGTCGACGACCGCCGCCTTCTCGTCCTTCTGCTTCGGGTCGGGATAGCCGTCGGAGAGCGCCTTCGCGATGCCGATCACGGCCTTCTCGTCGCCGGTGTGGTAGATCAGCACCTGATCGCCGCGCTTCACGGCGGCGATGTGCTTCCGCGCCACGGGATTCTTCACGCCGTCCCAGACGGTCTTCCCGTCGCGCTCGAGGCGATCGTACGCGTAGCTGCTCGGTTCGGTCTTGAAGAGCCAGATGTTCGCCACGACGCTCCCTCGACCTTGCCTAAACACGCGCCTCGCGCAGCGTCAATTGAAGCGTCGATCGAGAAGGTTCTCGGTTGCGCCGTCTCGGACACTCGTGTCAGTGTCGCGCTGCCCCCAAGGAGGAACTCATGAGCTGGAAGCTCCCTGTGCGCGCCGCCCTCGCGGCTGCGCTCGTCGTTCTCGCGTCGTCACCCGCCGACGCGCTCACGTGGACCTGTGAAGCGATCGTCCGCAAGGGGTCGCCCGATCCCGCGATGGGAACGTTCGCGGGCAAGTTCGGCAAGAAGCGCCACGGCGGCCCGGCCATCAACAGCTCGGGCGACGTGGTCTTCTTCGCGACGCCGAAGGGCGGCCCGCGCCGGCTGTATCTCTACCCCAACGTCGGCGCGCCGAGCATCATCGCGTCCGCGGGCGATCCCGCCCCCGGCGGCGGCTCGTTCACGCGCTTCGAGCAGCCGTCGATCAACGATGCCGGCGACGTCGCGTTCTTCGGCGACCTCGCGAGCGGCGAGGGCGTCTTCGTCGAGCCGGCGGGAGCCGCGCCGATGTTCGAGGTCGCGGTCACGGGCGATCCGGCGCCGGGCGGGGGCTCGTTCGATACCTTCGACGGCGTCGCGCGCATCAACGCGTCGGGCGACGTCGCCTTCCTCGCGACGGTGAGCGGCGGTCCGACCGGCGTCTTCGTGTACGACGGCGGCGCGATGACGATCGCATCGATCGCCCGCGTCGGCGACGCGACGCTCGACGGCCGTGAGATCTGCTCGTTCGTGGCGCCGTCCGTCGGGCTCGGCGGCTCGCTCACCGCGTTCCAGGTCGGCACGAAGGTGTCCTGTGCCAACGCGCTCGAGCCCGAGCTCTACGGCATCTATCGCGACACCGGGCTCGGCATCGATCGCGTCGCGCTCCAGGGCGATCCGACGCCGATCCTCGGCAACACCTACGACGACTTCCTCGGCGATCCCGACCTGAACGAGACCGATCAGGTGCTCTTCCGCGCCTCGATCGCCGGCACGCTGAAGTCGACGGGCCTCTTCCTCTTCGACGCCGGCGGGCCGACGACGATCACGGTCGTCCGTACCGGTGACGCGGCGGCCACGGTCGGCGGGTTCCTCCGCACGATCACCGAGCCGAACCTCACCAACGGCGCGCAGGCGGGCTTCCGCGCCAACCTCGGCAACACGCCCGCGAAGGAAGGCATCTTCCTCTACGACGGCGTCGACGAGGCGGTCGTCACGCGCTCGAGCGCGGTGCCGGTCGGGATCTTCCTCCCGGGATCGACCTACCAGAAGATCTACGAGGAGATCGGCGTGTCGCGGAGCGGCACGTGGGTCACGTACAGCGCGACCGTGAAGCAACCGCCCGGCAACGGCGGGGCCAAGATCGGTCTCTTCCGCTGCGAGGGAGCTTAGCGCAGCGAGGGATCGCTCTCTCGCCCCGAACGGGCGGAGCCCGTTCGGGACCCCAGCCCCGGTTCGCCTTCAGTCGGTCGCCGGCCACGCTCGCGCGCCGAGGCGACGTCGCGCGCGGTTTCGACGCTCTTCACGAATTCGAGGATCGCGCGCGACGACACGGTGTCGTCGCGACTGAGCGTCAGCACGATGCGCGTGTGGCTCGACCCCGGGACGACGGCGTTCGAGGTCGCCACGCCGACGTTCCGGAGCGCGGTCGCGAGCACCTGGCCCTGGCGCCGGAGGTCGGCGGGGTCGCCCTCCGCCCAGATCACGAGCGCAGGCGGCGCCGTGCGATCGACGAAGCGCACCGGTGACGCCTCGCGCATCCAGGCGTCGTCCGCGTGGCCGGTCTTGAAGCGCGTCTCGTAGTAGCCGCGCGGCTGGCCGAGGCGCCAGCTCTCCTCGTCGGTGAGGTCGAGCCCCGCGCCGCTCACCGACACGAAGCCCTTCACGACGCGGCGATCGGCGCCGAGCGCCGCGAGCGGCGTCGGATCGAGCGCGACCCGCGCCGCGAGCTGGCCGCCGGCGGAGTGTCCCGCGAGCACGAGCGCGTCGGGGTCGCCGCCGTAGCGCGCCACGTTCGCGTGCACCCAGGCGACCGCGTGCGCGACGTCGTCGAGCTGGTCTTTCCACGTGACCGCCGGCTGGAGCCGATAGCTGATGACTGCGACCCCGATGCCGCGCGCGGCGTAGAAGCGCCCGATGTTGGCGTAGATGTCCGCCCCGCCCGCGCGATAGCTCTTGTCGCCGCTCGTCCAGCCGCCGCCGTGGATGAAGACCATGACCGGCCAGCGCGTCCCCGTCGGGACGTAGAGGTCGAGCAGATGCTTCTCGGGATCCGCCCCCGGGCCGCGGCGGTACGGCACGTCGCGCACGATCTGCGTCTCGGGAAGGTCGGCGCGCCGGTAGAAGATCGGCACGCCGATCCTGTAGGCGACCGCGGTGCAGCCGGTCGTCGTGAGCAACGCGAGGACGAGGGAGAGCCGAAGCGACCTGGCGCGACCGAGCACGGAGCGAATCTAGTTGCCTGCGCTCGTTGCGGCGAGCGGCCATTCGCCATTCGTAGCATTGCCCAATAGTGTTGCACCGAGTTAGTGTCACGTTCATGGGAACGAAGCGCAGAACGGTCATCAACGCCGATGCCCGCCAGATCGAGAGAGTTGGGAAGCTGATCGCACAGGGAAGGTACCGCACCATGTCGGATTTCGTTCGCGAGGCCGTCGACGAAAAGCTCGCGCGCGTCGAGGATGCCTTGTTGGTCGACGAGGTCGCGCGGTACTGCGACGCCGGCCACGCCGACGAGGACACGGACCTGATCGCCGCCCAAGCGTTCGACCCGGAGCCGCGTGTCCCCGTCGGCAAGAAGCAGCGTCGTGCGCCGAGGTGAAGTCTGGTGGGGAGCGCCGACGCTTCCCGGAGGTTTCCAGAAACGGAGACCGTTTCTCGTGGTGTCCGTCGATGCATTCAACGACAACGAGCGATACCAGAAAGTCATGGTCGTCCTCCTGACGACCGCCCTGCGCCCGGGCGGCGCCTTTCGCTGGGAAGTCGGCCTGCCGCGGGGAACGGCCGGGCTCCCCGCTGCCAGTACCGTCAAGTGCAACGAGGTCTACACGATCTCCAAAAGCCAGCTCACGATGCTGGCCGGGTCGCTACCCCGGGCTCATCTCGACCGCGTCGATCGGGCGATTGCTCTCGCGCTCGGCGTCGACCGTCTCGGCTGACGTCACGCCACCCGATTCGGGGGCTCGCGCCCGGCGAGCACTGCCGTGAGGTTCCGGACTCCCAGCATCGCCATCGCGGTGCGGGTCGCCGTCGTGGCGCTGCCGACGTGCGGCGCGAGGACCACGTTCGGGAGGCGGCGGAGCGCCGCGCCTACGCGCGGCTCGTGCTCGAACACGTCGAGGCCGGCGCCGGCGATCGTTCCCGTCGCGAGCGCGCGCGTGAGGGCCGCCTCGTCGATCACGGGGCCGCGGCTCGTATTGACGAGGATCGCGGTGCGCTTCATCCGTGCGAGCTCGCGGGCACCGATGAGATGCCGGGTCGCGTCGGTCAGCGGCACGTGGATCGAGACGAAGTCGGAGGCGGCGAGCAAGCGCGGCAACGTCGCGTAGCGTGCGCCCGCCGGTGCGCGTCGCAGGCGCCGCCGATTCCAATACGAAACGTTCATCCCGAAGCCTCGTGCGCGCCGCGCGACCGCCGCGCCGATCCGTCCGAGGCCGACGATGCCGAGGGTGGCGCCGTGGACGTCGTGGCCGAGGAGCTGGTCCGGCTTCCATCCCTTCCACCGGCCGCGCCGCACGAGCGTGTCGCCCTCGACGAGGCGGCGCGCCGTCGCGAGCAGGAGCGCGAAGGCGAGGTCGGCGGTCGTCTCCGTCAGCACGTCGGGCGTGTTGGTGACGATCACTCCGCGCGCGGCCGCGGCCGGGAGATCGACGTTGTTGTAGCCGACGGCGTAGTTCGCGACGCCGCGGAGCTTCGGCGCGGCGTCGAGCAACGCGGCATCGATGCGCTCGGTGAGGAGACAGAGGAGCCCCTCGGCGTCGCGCACGCCGGCGAGGAGCGTTGCGCGCGGGATCGGTTGCGGGCCGTCGTACGTCGTGACCCGCGCCGTTCGCCGCAGCAGGCGGAGCGCCTCCGCCGGCAGCGGAAACGTGACGAACGCGCGCGGCCGCATCCGACGCCCTGCCGCGCGCTCAGAGCGCGAAGTCGCCGTCGGCCGCGACCTGCACCGTCTTCCCGACGCACTCTTCGCGCATCAGCGCGTCCAGCAATGCCGGCGTGGAGCTGCGCACGACCGTCCGCGCGCCGCCGGGCACGTCGCAGTATGCGATCGCGTGCGACGCCGATCCACCCTGGAAGACGACCGTGTAGCCGGCGATCGTCGCGGGTCCGACGTAATCCTCGGCGATGGGGAGCGGCGGGTTCGCGGCGGCGACCTCGGCCGTGACGTCCTCGAAGCGATAGCCGTTCGGACCCGGCTCGTTCGACATGATCGCGCACGCCATCTTGCTGAAGATGCCGCTCAGGTTCGACACCAGGCCGACGCGCCGGCCGCGGCCGTTTCGTAGATGCTCGGCCAGCGCCGCCGCGCCCTCGACGCTCGCGTTATTGAAGGGGCCGCCGAAGAACGCCATCGACCCGGTGACGGTCCACGGGCACTCGGCCGGGATGGCGAGGTCCTTCGCGAACGACTGGATCGCGGCGGGGAAACAGCTGTAGAGCTCGGCCGCGACGAGGTCCTTGCGCGTGACGCCGGCGAGGGCCAGCGCGCGCTCGCCGACGACGACCGTGCCGAGCCGGCTCGCGAGGTCCTTCATCTGCGCCGGCGCCACGACGTGCTTCGAGTGCACGGCGGCGAGCGGATAGACCCAGCGCGACTCGTCGAGCCCGAGCGCGCGCGCCTTCGCGACCGAGCAGACGAGGATCGCGACCGCCTGATTCACGTTCCACTGGCTCGCGTGCCGTTTGGTGTATGGGAACGCGAGCATCGGGTTCTTCGGCGTCGCGTCGCGGATCTCGTCGACCTCGCGCGGGTCGCGGAACCACGCGTGCGGATTCTCGGCGGCGACCTTGCTGAAGGCGCTGTAGAGGGCCGCGAGGTCGTCGCGGTGCCGCTCGATCGTGATCCCGCGCGCGTGGCGCAGCGCCGACTCGATGATCGCGAAGAACTCGACCGGCGAGGTGAGGCCGCGCTTCGACTCGAGGTCCGAGCACCACATGTCGGTCGACGTCTGGTGGACGTCGGGCGGCGGCAGCCCCTCCGGCGCCGCGTCGGCGACCGGAATGCCCGTGATCGTGCTGCGGAGCCGGCGGTACTTGGCCTCGCCCGCGGTGACGACGCCGA
This sequence comes from Thermodesulfobacteriota bacterium, assembly GCA_036781285.1. GTDB lineage: Bacteria > Desulfobacterota > Binatia > UTPRO1 > UTPRO1 > UTPRO1. Next base: position 6,013 of record DAIQBH010000223.1, read on the forward strand.
CGTCGCGCTCGCCCGCAGCGATCGCGTTGCAGAGGTCGGACAGGAGCTGGAGCTGGAGCACGCCGAGCCCCGCGAGGATGCTCTTCGCATTCGGGCATCCGAGCGCGTCGGCGATCATCTTCCCCGGGTTGCGGTACTCCCACATGCCTTGCGGCACGGTGACGGACTGGATCGCGGCGAGCAGCGCGTCGGAGCCCGCGTCGGCCGCGGCCGCGCGCACGGACTCGATCATGAGCCCGACCGGGTCGCGGCTCGCCGCCGGGTCCTCGAGCTTCTCTTGATGGAAGCCGATCCCGACGATGACCGGCGTGTTCGGCGAAAGCGCGGCCGTCACCGGCTCACTCACCGGTATAGACCGGCGTTCGCTTCTCCTTGAACGCCAGCATGCCCTCTTTGGCGTCGCGCGTGCCGAAGACGGGGCTGCCGTACTCCAGCTCCTTCTCGAGCGCCTCGCTCTCGTGGTAGCTGCCGTCGATCTCGCGGAGCATGCGCATGAGCGCCCGGATCGACTGCGGCGCGTTCGCGGCGACTTCCTTCGCGATCTTGATGGCTTCAGCGCGGGCTTGGCCTTTCGGCACGAGCCGGCCGACGAGCCCGAAGGCGAGCGCCTCGCGCGCCGTGACGTGGCGGCCGGTGAGCAGGATCTCGGCAGCGAACGTGTAGGGTATCTGGCGCCGCAGGCGCACGCTCGAGCCGCCGAGCGGGAAGAGGCCGCGCCGCGCCTCGGTGACGCCGAACGTCGCGTCCTCGGCGGCGACGCGGATGTCCGTGCCTTGCAGGATCTCGGTGCCGCCGGCGACGGCGAAGCCCTCGACCGCGCACACGATGGGCTTGGTCGGACGGTTGGCGCGCAAGAGGGCCTGCCAGTGGATGTCGGGCACCTCCGACATCAGCTTCATGAAGTCGTCGTCGACCTCGCCGCCGCCCATCGCCTTCAGATCGGCGCCGGCGCAGAACACGTCGCCTTGGCCCGTCAGCACGGCGACCCGGATGTCGGGATCCTCGTCGAGCATGCGCCAGCCGCGATACATGCCGGCGAGCATGCCGGGGCTGAGCGCGTTCTTCGCTTCGGGGCGGTTCAGGGTGATGACGAGGACGTGGCCGTCGCGTTCCAGGAGGCAGTGGTCGGTATTCATGGGTCCAGTGCTATGGCCCATCGGGCGCGGGTATGTCCACCGATGTCGGGGGCGGTTCGTGGGTCACTTTCGCAGCGGCCGGCGGTGCTGCGGGCGCGCGGAGTATGGGGACGGCTCCGGGCGCCTGCGGCGGCTTCGCGTGTGGTCGGCGCGTCGCGGGCGGGCGGGCTCGTGGTCCGCACGTCGATGATAGGCGCATGGGGCTCGTGTGTGATCGGCGTTCCGCGGGAGAGCTTTCGTTTTTACGCTCTGCGCCGAGACCCGCTTCCTCCGCCGTCCCCATACCCCGCGCGCCCGTGTGGCGGTTGCTTCGAAGTGACTACCACATCGGTCGATCGGTTTGCGGCTGATCGCTACCGTAGCTCGCCGCGGAGTTCGCCGGCGATTTTGGCCAGGTCGAAGGCGAGGCGGAAGAGGGCGGTGCTGCGGTCGCACGCCGGGCCAGGGCTCTGCATCTTCGACCGCCGCATCCTGCTCGAGAGCGGGCTCGTCGCGGTGCCGCCCGAGCTCCAGCGCTCCGACTCGGCGTGGTTCCCCTGGCTCCCCGCGATGAAGCTCGGCACGCGGAAGTACTATCTGCCCTCGCACGGACGCGTCGGCTTCCACGCGGAGTGCGCGCGCCACGCGCTCACGGCCTCGCCCGGCTTCCGGCCCGAGATGTACGCCGCCTACAAGACCATGTGGCGCCGCGGCTACGTCCCGGTGCTCGAGCGGCGGCGCGGCGAGCCGGACTTCGCGGCGTCGCCGGAAGCGCACGCGCCCCGCACGCTGCCGGTCGAAACCGACCGGTGGTGAGCCCGGCCGCGGCCCCCAGCGAGCCGTGGATTCGCGTCACCGCCGTCCCCGGCGGCGCGCCGCGCGCCGACGGCGTGGCGGAATGCGCGCTCGGACATCGCCTGCCGGACGGCGACGGCATCTTCGCCCGCTGGCGCTTCGACGGCACGCGGCTCGTCGTCGAGACCGATCGCTACGGGCTCTTCCCGCTCTACGTGCACGCCGACGCGCGCGCGCGCGTCGCCGCGGCGCTCGCCCAGCACCGCGGCCGCCGCGAACCCGATCGGGTCGTTCGCCTTTTGGAACCGGACGCGGCGCGAGATCGCGCTCGCGCCTTACGCGCTCTATCCGCGGACGCTCACGGTCTACGCGCCGTACCTCGACGCCGCGCTCCACGATTTCCTGGCGGCGCTCCCCGCAGCGATGCTCGTCGATCGCGCGCTCCACACCGACGCGATCGCGCGCGCGTTCCCGGAGCACGCGGTGCTCGCGTACGAGCGCGGTGAGCGCTGGCCGCCGGCGCGCCCACACGACCGCCGGTTGCGCGGCGTCGCTGCGTGCGTCGAAACGCTTCCGGGGGCGCCGCCGCGGTCTGCTCCTCGCCGACGGCGTCGCGCCGCGCCTCCGGATCGCCGACGCGCTCGACGGATGGCGCGCCGAGCCCGCGCAGCTGCAACCGCGCCTCGCGCTCTACCTCGCCGACCTCGAAGACGCCGCGGTGGGTCGTTAAAAGGCGCAATCAGCATCGTGGCTCGGTCGCTTCGCGCGTGTGTCATTTCGGAGCGATTTTCTCGCTCGTCGGAACGAAAGTCCGTTCGACGTGATTGCCGATCGCGGTTGCGGCTCTTAGTCTCCGCGCCTCGCCAGAAGGAGGGCCTCATGCTTCGAGCCGTTCCGGGTACCGGTCTCAGGTACTACCTCATCAGCTTCGACAAGCATGGCGTCGAGCGTGCGGACGATCCGGACGGCCGCATGAGCGATCTCATCGTGAGGGCGGTTCGAGAGGACGGAATCACCGACGTCTTCTTGACCAGCCACGGATGGAAGGGCGACGTGCCCGCCGCCATCGAGCAGTACGATCTCTGGATCGGAGCGATGGCGTCGTGTGCGGCCGATCGAGCAGAGGTTCGGCAGCGCCGACCTGGATTCGCGCCGCTCATCATCGGCTTCCACTGGCCGAGCCAGCCATGGGGTGACGAGGAGTTCGGCGGCGGCGGCTCCTTTGCGGCGCCGGGCATCGCCGGTGCAGGCGAGCATCCCGCCATTGCTCGGATCGTCGAAAGCTACGGCGATCGGATCGCCGACACGCCCAAGGCGCTCGCGGCGCTGCGCACGATCGCAGTCGCGGCGCTTTCCGCCGGACCAGGGACGACCGCGCTGCCGCCGCACGTCGCCGATGCGTATCGCATCCTGAACGAGGAAGCGCAGCTCGGCGGCGATGGGCCGACGGGCGGACCGGCGTCCGATCGCGAACCGTTCGACCCTGACAAAGCCTACGCGCGCGAACGCGACGCTGCGACGAGGCCCGGCGCGCCGTCGTTCGGAGGCGGCGGCGGATTCAATATCTCCGGCATCCTGTCTCCCCTCCGCCAGTTGTCCTTCTGGAAGATGAAGGATCGGGCGCGCACGGTCGGGGAGTCGGCGGGCTTCTCGCTGCTCGAGCGTGTCATGAAGGCGGCCCCGACGAAAAAAGAGGTGAACGTTCACCTCATGGGTCACAGCTTCGGGTGCATCGTGGTCGCCAGCATGGCGCATGGTCCCGAGGGGCAAGGCTCGCTCCCGAAACCGGTCGCCTCAATGACACTCGTCCAAGGCGCGACTTCCTTGTGGGGGTTTTGCGACGACGTGCTCGAGACGGTGACGCCCGGTTACTTCCGCAACATCATCGCACGCAAC
>DAIQBH010000224.1:0-9798 GCA_036781285.1 Thermodesulfobacteriota bacterium
TGTCACGCCCGCGATCAGCGTCGTGCGCTCGTCCGTCCCGGCACGCGCGACGAGCGTCCCGGTCGCGTCGATGACGGCCGAGATCCCGGTGTTGGTCGCGCGGACCTGCGGACGCCGCGTCTCGATGCTGCGAAACGCGGCACCGAGGAGGTGCAGCTCGGGACCCCTCCCGACCTGGAACCACGAGTCGTTCGAAAGGGTGACGATGACGTCCGCACCCGCACGCGCGGCGGCGCGCGCGAGTCCGGGATCGAGGACGTCGTAGCAGATGAGCGGCGCCACGCGGATGGCGCGCCCACGCGGCAAAACGACCGGCACGACCGCTCCGCCCGCGCCCGCCGACCAGGTTCCGAGCCACGGCAACGCGCGGCGGAGCAGCGGGAAGTCGAGAAACGCCGGCACGCGCTCGGTCAGCGGGAAGAGCCGCGCTTTCCGATAGACGCCGAACGGCCGCGGTCCGCCCGCGTCGGGTGCGAGGAAGAGCGCGGCGTTGTACTCGACCGCGCCGTCCGTGTCGTAGGAGCCGAAGATGAGCGGCACGCGGGCGCGCTCGACGAACGCGACGATCTCGCGATCGAAGTCCGCGCCCGCCTCGCTCTTCGGAGCGCCGAACGTCGTCGGGTACACCGTCTCCGGCCAGACGAGGAGGTCGAGGTCGGGGCGCATGAGGGCGGGTGCGGACAGCTCCGTATGCGCGTCGAGGATCGTGCGTACCGTCGCGAAGCGGCCGATCTCGGCTGCCATGCGATCGTAATGATCGAGGTCGGCCTGGACGAGCCCGACCGTCACGGGCGACGCGTCGCCCGACGGAGCGAGCTGCCGGCAGCGCCCCGCGCCGTAGCCCGCGAGCACGAGCACCAGCGTGACCGCGGTGCCCGCCGGCACGAGCACCGCGCGCGAGCGCAGCCCACGCGTTCCGCCACCGGCCACGGCGCGGAGCGCCGCCCACACCGCCTCGTTCACGAGCACGATCACGAACGTCAGCCCCGGCACGCCGGCGACGTCGGCCCCCTGGCGGAGCCAACGCGCGCCGTGCAGCGGATAGCCGAGCGTGTCGCCGAAGAGCTTCGGCACGATCGCCTCGGTCGCGACGAACGCCGATGCGGAGACGAGCGCGACGGCCGCCGCGCCGAGGCCCGCCCGCTGTACGGTTACCCTGGCCAGCGCGACCGTCACGAGCTCGGGCTGCAAGAGCGGCGACAGCAGGGTCAGGATGCCGAGCAGCAGCGCGGTCGGGGCACCCGTGTAGTCGGCAATGGCCGGTGCGAACCAACCGAAGACGGCCATCTCGAAGGCGACCGCCATGGCGATCCCGGCGGCGAGCGCACCGCGCATCGTCACGATGCGGTCGAGCACGCGAAGCCACGGCACGAGCCCGATCCACCCGAGGGCGATCCAGGGCCAGGAGGCACGCGAATAGAGCGCGTACGCGAGCGCCGAGACGAGGGCGGCGCCGATGACGTCGCGCCACGTCGGCGGGGCCGCCGGTGCGCGCAAGGCGCGAGCGCTCACGAGATGGCGGCGCGCACGATCACCGGATGCGTTCGCGCCGAGTCAAACGAATGCGTTCGCGCGCGCTCAACGGATCGGCTCGCCGCCCTTGCGCTCGGGGACGACGAGGACCTGGCTGGTGTCGATCCCGGGGGGCGCCATCTCGGGCCGCACGACGCCGTCCTCCGGCAACTTCACGACCTCCCCGGCCTCGTTCACGAACTCGTAGTCGGGGTGGAACATCAGGATCGCCGGAAGCTCCTCGCCGTCGTCGGTGCTTTGATAGTGGCGCACGTACCCCTCGGGCAGCTCGAGCTCCTCCGGAACGATGATGCCCGCCTTCGGCGGATGGCTGCCCGGGATGCCGAACGCCGCGATGCCGTCGTGGATGCCCTCCTCACGAAGCGCGACGATCGCGTCGGCGGCGTCGATCTCACGCCGCGGTTTCTCGGGCGCGGGCACCGGCGTCGCGTCCGTTCCGGTGCGATCCTGGACCGGTGGGGCGGCGACCCGGCGCGGCACCACGCGTTCCGGGCTCCGCATCGCCGTCGGCGCGGCGGGCGCGGCCGACCCGAGCGCCGTCTCGGTTTCGACGGCGGCCACCACGGCGGGCCCGGACACTCTCGCCTCCGGTCCGGGGGCGCGCCGGATCAGGGCGACCGTCACGATCGTCAGCACGATCGGGGCGACGACCGCGAGCGCGATCATCCAGTAAGCGCGCGAGGGGCGCCGCACGATGCGGACGCCGTCGGCGTCTCGCCCGTCGTGCGCCGGTCGCGTGGGGGTCGTCATGGCCGACCGAAACTATACGAGAGGGAGACGCGGCGAGGAAGGCAACGGCACGTCGGCGCGGTCGACCGAGCGGACCGCCGGACGGTGGCGGCGGTCGCGCTCGGTCACCGCGTCAGCTCACGGCGTGGGAGGGTTGTTGACGCTGATCGCCCAGCCCATGCGGTCGTGACCGTTCCGGTTCCAGACGGGGTTCTTGCCGCCGACGATCTGCGCGTCGGTGTAGAGGGACGCGCTCGTGCCGGAGCCCGTACCGCCGAAGAGGCCGACCGACACCGTCGATCCGGTGAACGTCGGGTGCGTGTCGTCCGACTGGATGTAGTCGTAGCTCGTCGACGAGCTCACGAAGTGCGTATTGGCGTCGCGCAGCGTCGAGCGCAGGGTGCTCGTGATGCGGGTGACGTAGTCGTTCTCGGACTCGCCATGGACGTAGCGGAGCGCGTCCGAGTCGATCTGACCGTCGCCGTTCGAGTCGTAGTCGGCGCCCATGTACTGCGCGAAGCTGTCCGCGCACACGAAGCCGTACTGGGCGGCGAAGTTACAGGTGCGCCAGTTGATGCGCGCGATGTACGGCAGGAACGTGCTCTGCTTGTTCTGCCGCACGCCGCCGATCGTGCAAGTCGAGAGCGCGTTGTCGGCCGCGTACCCCGGGTAGTAGAGGTTCGACACGACCTTCAGCCGCGTGTTCCCGCTCGCGTTGTTGTTGATGTAGTTCATCGCGCTCTGGAGATAGGTCGTGCAGTTCGTGAGCGCGTTGTTGAGCGGCGTCAGATTGCATGTGCCGCTCTGGCCCGCGAAATTGCTGCGCGCCTGGAGACCGTCGTTGCCGCACATCTCGAACGTGACGACGCGCGTGTTCGTCGTCTGCATGTACGAGCGCTCGGCGACGATCTTGTTGTTGTAGATGTCCGAGGCGACGGCCCCCGACTTGGTGCGCCGAATCGTCTCGATGTCGGCGTTCCACAGCTTGGAGAGGTATTCGCCGTCGACCGTCGGGGCAGCACGCCGCGCGACGCTCGAGAGCGAGCCGCGGTACCCGGCGTAGATCGAATCACCGTACGCGGTGATGCGATACCTCGTCGTGGTACCCGCACGGTCGATCGTCCACGACACGTTCTGCGTAATGGTGGACGCCATCGCCTCGGAACCCACCGCCGCCACCGCACACAACCCGAGAAGGGGAACGAGATGCCGTCTCAGCTGCATACTGCCTCCTGTTCGTTTGGGGGAGCCGCTTGCTCGCGGCTCGGGAGTGACGCCGCGTAACACGGTCGTCCGCCGCCTGACCAGAAAAAAATGCGCGCGCGGTCGGGCCGGTGGCATCGGAGTGATGCGTGTCCGCATGACACTCCGCGTCGGCTCTCCGACGCACGGCATCGCATCGCGTCGCCACGCGATTCAGTCGTGACAACGGGGCGGACGCTTGCTACCTGGGACTGCCCATGGCGCGCCCGAGCCCGATCACGACGCGACCCGGCCGGAAGCCGGGAGAGCTCGTCGTGCAGCTTCCGCCGGGTTGGGACCTGCGGCTCCGCCGTGTGCTCCGGACGATGCTCGACGACGCGCTTCCCGACCCGCGCGAGACGGGGCGCACGCCGGCGCAGCGCGAGGCGCGGATCGCGCTCCGCCGGCGCCGGCTGCAAGCAGCCGTCTGCACCTTCGTGAGCGACCTCATCACGGCCGACATCGTCGGCAAGGAGATCGCGCTCACGAGCCGGAGCCGGCACGGCATCCGGTCGGGCTCGCTCCGCGAGCACGTGCAGAAGATCCTGCGCGAAGTCAGCCGGCGCTGAGTCGCCGAACGATACCGGGGCTGCGCGCGGGTGCGCGCTCTCGCACCCGGTCTCGCTCGGCTCGGGAACCTGACGGACGACCACTCGGAGTGACGCCGGACCGGTCGGGGAAAAGCGGGGCCCCGACCGCGCACGGCCGGGACCCCGGGACGCGCCCGCCCTGGAGGGGGACTCGCATGGCGACCGCGGTGCTACGGGGGCGTGTCGTATGCGACGCTCGACGTCGGGGGCGTCACCGCGACGTGAACAGCCCGTGACGTTCGCGCCCTGGGTCAGACGGCGACGGCGACGAGCTCGCGGCCGAACACGCCCTGGAAGTAGGCGCTTTCCTTCTCGAGCGCCCAGAGCTCGAGATCGGGGCCCGGCCGCTTTGCCCGGATCGTCAGGACGACGCGCCCGCCCTGGACCCGCGTCTTCACGGAGCGGACGAGCCCGTTCCGGCTCTGGTTCAGGGCTCTGGCGAGCCGGAGGAGCATGACGGCCTTCGGCACGAGATCGCGGTCGGCGCCGGCGAGGGCCCGGATCGGGCGGTCGTCGGCGGTCGGCCGCGAGTTCCCGACGTAGCGAGCGATCGCCGCGATGATCCGGCGCTGCTCGGTCGTGTACCCGAAGATCTCGGAGTTCGCGATCAAATAGTAGGCGTGCCGGTGGCGGCCGCCGCGGTTCACGTAGGAGCCGACCTCTTGGAGCATGGCGGCGGCCGTCAGCCACTCCTCGTACTGCGGCGGCAGCTGGTGCACGACCTTCAACTGGTCGAAGAGCGTCGCCGCGAGGTCGCGGACGGTTCCGGCGTAGCGCGCGTCGACGCCGTAGTGCGTCCCATGGGTGACGAGCGCCTGCTGCCGTTGCGACTGGATCCGGCGCTGAACGTGGCGCTCGCCGCCGAGGTCGGCGGCCATCTGCGCGAGCAGACCGTCCCGGACGCCGAGCGGCGAGTACCGGAAACCGCTGATGCCCGGCACCATCAGCCCAGCGTACACGGCGGCGCCCGCGACGATGATCTCGGCGCGCCGGGGTCCGATGCCGCGGAGCCCGCGCCGCTCCGCGAGGTCGCACTCGGCGATCTGCTCCGCGGCGCGCCGGATCGCGGCCGCCGACGCCTGCCCGCCGCGGTCCGCGCGCCGTCCGGCGGCGAAGATCGCGAGCGCGTTCGCCGTGCCGCCGGTCGCGATCGTCGTCTGCACCCGCTTCGCGAGGACGCGCCGCTCGATGCGCGCGACCTCCTCCGCGACGTACGCCCGGAGACGTTGCAGCTCCTTCGGCTTCGGCGGGTCGTGGGCGAGGAACTCTTCCGTGAGACGGACGGCGCCGAGCGGCAGGCTCGCCATCTCCTGGATCTGGCCGCCGACCGAGAACGTGAGCTCGCAGCTGCCGCCCCCGAGATCGATCAGCAGCACGCGCCGCGCCGTCAAGCGCGTCCCTTCCATGACGCCCAGGTGGATGAGCCGGCCCTCTTCGAGGCCGGTGATCACCTCGATCCGCCACCCCGTCGCCGCCTTCACCCAGTCCGCGAACGCCTTCGCGTTCTTGGCCTCGCGCATCGCGCTCGTCGCGACCAACCGGACGGCCGAGGTGCCGTGCTTCTGCGTCGCGCGATGGAAGCGTTGGAGGGCGTTGATCGTGCTCTCCATCGACTGCGGCTCGAGCATGCCGCTCCGAAAGACTGTCGCCCCGAGACGCGTGACCTCGCGATCCTCGTGGACCGTCACGAAGCCGCCGCGCGCGACGCGCGCGATCTTCATGCGTACCGAGTTCGAGCCGATGTCGATCGCGCAGAAGGTCGCCATGGGATCCGGGGCTCCCGACCGCTCGGCGCGCTACGCCGACGCGCCCGCGCTGCGGAGCGCCAACGGCACGCGGCCCGCCGTCATCGGGTGCGCGCCTTTGCGCCGAGCGGCAGCGCCGATCGCCTGCAATCGCCCCTCCGCACGAGTCGTCGCGGAGAGCGCTTTCACGAGGGCCGCGTCGGCTCGCACGCCGATCGCGGCGAGCAGTGCCGTCGCTTCTCGCTCACCCAGCGCTTTTCGCCCGCGTTCCATCAGCGTCGTCCAGTCGTGCCAGGTGCCGATCGCGTCCTGCACGCGCTTCAGCTCCGCGACCGCCCGCGCGGCGTTCGGCGCCGGCAGCGCGGCTTCCGCGACGTACCGGAGGCGCTTGGTGTGGATGCGGAGCTCGTGCAGCGTCTCGGAACCGAGCGGCGCCGCCTCGCGGAGCGCCCGCGCGAAGTCGTCGGCGACGGTCGCGAGCACCCGGCCCTCGTCGGTCGCTTGGCGCCCGACGACCGCCGTCGCGGCGACCTCACGAAGCCGCTTCACGATGCCGCGGTCACGCTCCTCGGCGAGCGTACGGACGAGCTTCTTTTCCCGCTTCGCACGCTGCTTCTCGAGCGCGTCGCTCACGACCTTACGTGCCTCGGCCGCGTCGCTGTCGAGATCGAGGCCGCGGAGCGCCTGCAAGTGCACGTCGGCGTCACGCACTTTGCCGGCGCGGCGCCGAACGCGCGCGAGCTGCTTCCGGACGCGCCGTTCCGCGCGCGTCTGCGTGCCGTCGTCCTCCGGGAGCAGCGCCTCGACCCGGCGAATCGTCGTGCGGAGCTTGTGCACGCCCCGTGGCTTCGGCTTCGCTTCGACCGTCTTCACCAGGGTGACGAGCTCTTCGGCTCGCGCCGCGAGAGGCTTCGTCGCGCCGGCCCGAGCGCGCCGCCGGCGTCGAGGCTCGTCCGCCGCGGTCGTGCGTCCGGTTGCGGCGCTGACATTTCCCTCGATCATCGGCGTTCCTCCGCTCTGGTGTATCAGGACCGCGCGTGCTCCGCGGCCCCACGGGAGGTGGGCCTATAGGATGCGCCATGCGCCGGCGCAAGAACTCGGCGTGGCGGGAGTCAGTTCGCGGCCATCGGTCCTGGTGCGGCTCCCTCGGCGGTCGTTTCGAGCATCGTCGTGAGCGCCGCGATCGTGACCGCCCCGCCCTCACGCGCCTTGTCCATCACCTCGACGGCGAAGCCGTAGGGGACCTCGTCGGCGGCGTCGAAGAAGATGATGTGATCTTCACGGGCCGCGAACATCCGCTTCAGGCGATCGGGGAGCTCCTCGATCGGGACGTCGGCGCCATTCACGGCGACGAGCTTGTCCTTGCTGATCCGCAGCACGAGCGGCGGATTCGGATCCTCTTCCTGGGGCTTCTCGATCTCTTCCTTCTCTTGCTTGGGCGTGTGGACCCAGAAGTTCTTGCTGAGGAGCGGCGTGATCACCATGAAGATGATGAGCAACACGAGGACGACGTCGACGAGCGGCGTCACGTTCATCTCCGGCGTGACGCCCTTGTTCTTCCCTCCCCCGGAACCGATGTTCATGCCCACGGGTCAGCCCTCCGCGTCCGCGCCCGGCTTGTGGCGCTCGCCCACCATGAGCGCCATGCCGGGGAAGCCGACCTTCTGCGCTCGGGCCAGGATGTCGCGCACGTCGCCGTAGGTGAGCCGGGAATCGGCCCGCAGTACCAGCCGCCGATACGGGTCGGCGGCGTGCTCGGCGCTCAGCATCTCGATCGCGGTGTCGAGGTCGTACTGCTGCTCGTTGATGTAGTACTCGCCCTTCTTCGCGACGCTGAGCTTCAACGGATCGACCTGCGCCTTGGTCTCCGGGTCGGGATTGAAGATGCCCGGCAGCTCGACCTGGACGTCCTGATCCATCTGCGGCGCCACGACCATGAAGATGATGAGCAGCACGAGCACGACGTCGACGAGCGGCGTCACGTTGATGTCGGGCTGCACGCCCGCTGTGGGGCTTCGTCTACGCCACTCGGTCACGCCGGTGTCCTCCACGCGCCGCGCGCTCTTCCCAATCCTCGATGTGGTCCAAGAGCTCGCCCGCCGAGCGGTTCAGCGCGCCTTCGTCCTTGCCGATCTCGTTCGTCAGGTAGTGGAACGCGAGTACCGCGGGGATCGCGACCGCGAGGCCGAGCGCCGTCTCGACGAGCGCCTCGCTGATGCCAGCCGAGACCGACGACAACCCGCCCGAGCCGCTCGACGCAATGCCTTGGAAGGCGGAGATGATGCCGACGACGGTGCCGAGCAGACCGACGAACGGCGCGACGGAACCGACCGACGCGAGCACCGCCATGCCGGAACGGAGATCGGTGCCGATCTCCTCCATGTAGCGCTCGAGGTGTCGGCGCGTCCGCTCCGCGGGCGTGAGCCCGGAGATGTCGGGCGTGTTGCAGGCGTGCCAATAGGTGGTGAGGCCGGCGCGCACGACGCGCGCGAGGTGGCCCTGCTTGAAGCGCTCGGTCTCCTCGAGCGCTGCCGAGACGTTGCCGCTCTGCATGGCGCTGGCAACCGACTCGGCGAAGGCGCGCGACTGCGCACGCGAGCGTCGGAGCGTGATGAGCCGCTCAATGAATACGGTGAGCGACGCGAGTCCCATGATCACGAGCACGCCGGCGACGACCATCGCCGGTACGCCCATGTGCTGCCAGATTTCTCCGAAGCTGAATGACATGATGTCCCCCTTTTTGTGCGCTACACGTTCAACTTGAATGGAATTTGGATGATCCGGTACACCGTGATCGGCTGGCCCTTGTGGCGCGCCGGCGCGTACTTCCAGCCCTTCACCGCCTTGATCGCGGACGACGCGAACGGCTCGTCGCCGCGCATGAGCGTCACGTCGGCGACGCTGCCGTCGGCGAGGATGACGACCTTCAAGATGACCATGCCGGTCTTGCCCGCCGCGCGCGCTTCCGACGGATAGTCGGGAACTGGATTCCCCTTGTCGGGCACCGGCGGATTCGCGTCCTCCGGCAGCGCGATCGCGCCACCGACCATGCCGCCCGCAACGCCGCCGGCCTGTCCACCCTCGAGCCCCGCGGGATCGCCTTCGCCCTCGCCGTAGACCGCGACGCCCTTGTCCAGGCTCGCGTCGACTTCCTTGGGCGCTTCCTTCGGCACTTCCTTCGGGGCGAGCAGCTCCTTCGGCGGCGGCGGCTTGTCGAGCCTCCGGATCTTCTGATCGGGCCGGACGACCGGTGCCGCGGCCGCGGGCGGGGGAGCCGGCTTCACCTCGGGGGCCGGCATCGGCGGCGGCGGTGGAGGCGGTGGCTCCTTGATCACCTTCTCGACGAACGTCACCTCGACCGGCTTCTCGCGCAGCACCTGCTTGGCGGTGGTACCGATCGCGAGTGCCGCGACCGCGAGCAGCACGTAGATCACCGACGACGACGCGAGCGCCGCGAGCCAATTGTGCGTTCCGTGCTTGTCCCCGCTGTAGGACGCGAACCCGCCGAAAGACGCGGGGGCCGTTGCCTGCTCTGTCGTCACGCCTCCTCCACTGATGCGCGCCGGCTCCCTCATGGGATCGTGATCGGCGTGCACGTCACCGTCGTAGGATCGATTGCCGTGCCCGCGTTGGACGCGCCTTTCACTTCGCACGAGAAGGCCGCCGGCAGCGGCGCCGTCTGCCCCGTGCAGAGGTCGAAGCTGATCGTCGGGTTCACCTCGGCGGCGCCCGGGTTCGCGACGAAGGTCAGCTGCACGGCGTTGTTGAAGTCGTTCAGCGTCACGAGGCCGCTGAGATTCGACGTCCGGCCCGTCACGTTGCCCGTGCCCGGCAAGGCGACGACGCCCGACGGATAATCGAGACAGATCTGCCCGCCGGACAGGACGGCGCCGGTGGGCGCCTGGAGGCGGACGCGCTGCGCGTGGCGCACCGTCGTCGCGCTGCACGCGACCGGCGCG
>DAIQBH010000225.1:0-9705 GCA_036781285.1 Thermodesulfobacteriota bacterium
AAAGTAGAGCCCGGAGAGGAAGCTGAACACCTCGCCGATCGGCGCCCCCGCCGCGGAGCGGACGGCGCGCGCCAGCGGAAATGCCGCCTGCTCGCGAAGAAGGATGGCGGTACGCCGGCCGGAGAGGGAGGCGGGGGAGAGGAGGAACACGGTCGTCGGTGGGCGCGGCATCGTCGAGGCGAGCTTCGCGTGGGCGAGAATGTCGCGCAACGTTTCCCGCACGCGCAGGCGTCTCCTCTACGCCGCCCGCTCGGGGGGCACGATCGGCCGGCAGCCGAGAGACGGAAGACCTCGTGCTCAGCGCTCCAGCGCGTGGATGCCCCACTCGCCGGGGACGCCCTGGAGCTCGTGCGTGCCGCGGTCCACGAAGCGGAGGCCGGAGCCGGCGACGAGGTCGCGCACGGTGCTCGACACGAGCACCTCGTTCGCGGCCGCGCGCGCCGCGACGCGGGCCGCGATGTGCACGGCGATGCCGCCCACGTCGTCCGCGACGAGCTCGCACTCGCCGGTGTGCAGGCCGGCGCGGACCTCGACGTCGAGCGCGCGCACGGCTTCGGTGATCGCATGGGCGCACCGGATGGCGCGCGCGGGGCCGTCGAAGGTCGCGAGGAAGCCGTCGCCCATCGTCTTCACCTCGCGACCCCGGAACCGCGCGAGCTCACGGCGCACGAGCGCGTGATGCGCGGCCAGGAGGTCGCGCCAGCGCGCGTCCCCGAGGTCGACCGCGAGACGGGTCGAGCCGACGATGTCCGTGAAGAGGACCGTCAGGAGCACGCGATCGGCGGCCGGCGTCGGGCGCGTACCGGTCACGAACTCCTCGATCTCGGCGAGGATCGCGTCGCCGTCGTCGTCGAACCAGAAGTTGCCGCCGCCCGGCAGCTCGACATAGCGGGCCGCAGGGATGTGCCGCGAGAGGTATCGCCCGTGCGCGACCGGGACGAGCATGTCGTCGGCGCGGTGCATGACGAGGGTCGGCACGCGGATCGTCGGCAGCACGTGACGGATGTCGATCTCGCCGCACATCCGGTACCACGCCAGCGCCGATCCTGGGCTGGCGCCGTAGCGTTGGAGGCGCGCGTACCACGCGCGAAACGCCGGATCGTCGGCGCGCGTCGGCGCGAACTCGCGAATGCCCACCGGCGCGCGGCCCCAGCGTTGCTCGAACGCGTGCAGGATGCGCTCGTGCTGCACGAGCGAGTAGCCGGCCGGGTAGTCGGGCGCGTCCAGCCTGCGCGCGAACGTGCCGATCAGCACGAGCGCGGACACCCGCTCCGGAAACGTCGCGGCGAAGAGCATGCACATCGGGCCGCCCTCGGCGCTGCCGACGAGCACGGCACGCTCGAGCCCCGCGTCGTCCATCACCGCCCGGAGGTCGTCCATCGCGTCGTCGACGGTCGTCCCGTGGCTCATGCCGTCGGAGAGTCCGGTCCCCCGGCGGTCGAGCAGCACCACGCGCGAGTAGGCCGCGATGCGCTCCACGCAGCGCGCGAAGGGCAGCCATTCGCGCGCGACTTCGAGATGGAAGAAGTGTCCGAGCGTGAGGACCAGATTCGGAGGACCGATTCCCTCGCTCGTGTAGGCGATGAAGAGGTCGCTGCTTCGCGCGTATCGGGTAGCGGGCTGCACGGCGGGAGCTTGCCCGCGGGCGTGTGCCCCGGTCAATTGCGGTGCGTGCAGCTGCGGTGCGCGCAGCGTCCCGCGCATCGGGGGCGTGCGCAGGTGAACAGGGCCGTGATGCGCGATTCCTTGAAGCGAGCGGTGCCGGACGGCACGCTTCGTGGCCGGGCTTCGCCGGGGCGCGTTCACACGTCACGGCGCTGCGAGCACCGTGCTCGCCCCTCGTGGCGAGCCCCTCAGCGCGACACGCGATAGCCCCGGCGTCGCGAGCGCGTGTACGTCTTTCGAGTCGCCGTCGAAGCGTCGCACGTCACGCGGGAGGTCGTCATGCACACCATCGGGTCGAGTTGGATCGTCGGAGCGTTCGCCGTCGTGCTCGGTGTGCCCGGCGTTCATGCCGCGCCGGTCGACTGCGAGGCCGCGCGCTGCGCGATCGCCGGCGCGATCGACGCGGAATGCCCCTGCGCCGCGGCGGCGAACCACGGCCGCTACACGAGCTGCGTCGCGCGCGTCGTGAATCGCGCCGCGCGCGAGGGAAGCATCCCGAAGCGGTGCCGGTCGAAGATCAACGGTTGCTACATCCGCTCGCTCTGCGGGAAGCCCGTGGGGGCAGTGCTCTGCGATCGGCCCGGCGACGATCCGGGTGGGCGGTGCCGGCCGCTCGCGTCGGAGAGGGAATGCACCCGGAGGGGCGGCGACGTCGTGACGACGTGCTGCGCGTCCTGCGACGCGGCGACGCCGACGCCGACCGCGTCGGCCGCGACACCGACGCCGAACGGCGTTCCGACCGCGAGTCCCGTCGCGACCGCGACGGCCGCCCCGATAGCAACCGCCACGCCGACGTCGCTCGCGACGCCGAACGCGGCGACTGCGACGACAACGCCCACCATCGTCGCGACCGCGACGCCGATCGTCGCCACCGCGACGATCACGGTCGGCGTTCCGACGGCGCTCGCGACCGCGACGCCGGTTCCAAGCGCCACCGTCGCGCCGCCCACAGTCACCGCGACGCCGGTTCCAAGCGCCACCGTCGCGCCGCCCACAGCCACCGCGACCCCGCTCCCCTTCCTCTTCGTCGGCGTCGAAGCCGAGCCGGACACTGGCCCGCCGCCCCTCAGGGTCCAGTGGACGAGCGACGTGTCTGGAGGGACGCCGCCCTACACGTATCGCTGGAGCTTCGGGGACGGATCGCCGGATGCGACGACCCCGAACCCGGTCCACGTCTACGAGCGTGTCGGTGACTTCACCACGACGCTCGTCGTCGAGGACGCCGGCGGGCTCGTCGAGACCGACGACTGGGAGGTCACGGTCGAGCTCGACTGACTCGCGTCAGCGCGCGCAGCGGAAGCCGATGTGCGCGTAGGCGGCGTTGGCGGGAACCGCGGCGTTGTAGTGGAAGATGCCGCTGTTCGGGAAACCGAAATCCCAGTAGCCGCCGCGGATCGGCGTGCCGATCGCGTTCGAATTACCGGTACCGCCGCTACAAAACGTGTCGCCGAACATCCAGCTGCCGCACGTCGTGGCGAGCTCGTCCCAATCGCCCACCGTCTCGGCGACGTTGCCGACGAGGTCATGGACTCCCCAGCTCGACACGCAGGCAGGGCGCGAGCCGGTCGGGACGGGACCGAACGTGCTCCCGAGGTTGCAGCTGGTCGCGCCATCGTCGAACGGCGGGTCCGGCGTACCCGCGGCGGCGCGCTGCCACTCCTGGTTGGTCGGGAGCCGCTTCTCGGAGAGCGCGCACGCCTGCTCGGCCTGGAACCACGTCACGCACGTGCTCGGTAGGACGCCCGGGATGGACACGGCATACACCGGCTCGGTCCAGTCGCCGGTGCCCGGAAAGCCCGGATCGTATTCGCCGCCGCAAGGCTCGAGCTTCGCGGCGCCGAGCTGGGTCGCGCCCGCGGCCGCGAGGTCGGCGAGCGTGACCGTGCCCTTGCGTATCCTCTTCACGAGCCCGGTGCTCCCGGTGGGAATCCTCCACACGCTCGCTTCGTAGCGATCGATGCACGTCGTGCCGACGCGAACGGCGTCGCGCGGGCACGAAGCGGCGAGCAGCGGAGACGGCACGAGGATCGTGACGACGACGGCGACGCGGACCATGACCGACATCGGAGCTCCTGGCGCGGCGTGGAGCCGCAGTGTTGGGGTTGCCCCGACACTGCGCCAGTGCCGATCGGGGGTCAAACTCCCGGCGTCGGCCGTCGGCGCGAGGTGGAGAGGTTGCGACCCTCCGTCGAGTGTGAGACACGCGCGGCATTCGTTCGCGCTCTGATGGAGGTGGCGATGCGTGCGATGGTGGCGGTCCGGATGGGAATCCTGGCGTTGGGTCTGGCGGTGATCGGCGTCGCATGCGGCGACAGCAGCGGGGATGATCGCGAGTGTCAGCGTTGCGCCACGAGCGAGAGCTGCGAGAACGACCAGGAGTGCGTGCTCGCGGTCGATGGGGAGCAACGCTGCTTCGAGCTCGATCGGGACACCTGCACGCTCGATCGCGTCGAGGTCGGCCGGGCGCCGACGCCGGCGCCGACATCCGTGCCCTAGCACGGGTCGTCGTTGACTACGGCGGCTCCCGATCGAAGATGATCGGGCGGAGGAGAAACGTCATGACGGCGCGCGCGAAGATCGGCTCGGTGGTTCTCGGTGGGATTCTCGTGGCGTTGACCACGGCGCCGGTACGCGCCGCAACCAGCTGTGACCTGGTGTTCAGCCTCGAGGGCTGGTCGGTCTTCTACAAGACGGCGCGCGGCTCGGGCCGGGTCGTCTGCGACAACGGGCAAGTGCGGCGGGTCGCGATCCGCATGACGGGCGGCGGCATCACGTTCGGCCGCTCGGCGATCCACGGTCGCGGCGACTTCTCGCCGGTCGCGGACATCCGCGAGATCTACGGCAACTACGCGAACGCGGAGGCGCACGCGGGCGTGGTGCGATCGGCGGGCGCGCAGGTCGTCACGAAGGGTACCGTGTCGCTCGCCTTCGCCGGCAAGGGGCGCGGCGTCGACGTCGGATTCGCGTTCGGCAAGTTCACGATCTCGCCCGCGGGCGGCCGCCGGCACCGCCGCTGAGCGCCGATCGCGCTTTCCCTCGCGGCGCGCGGCGAGCTACACCACGACCGTGCGCGCGGTTCCGTGCCTGACGTCGGTGGTCCTCGCGACGCTGCTGGGCGGCGTCGGGGTCGCGGTGGCGGACGATCTCGCCGGCGTCTGGGTGCCCGAGCAGGTCACACCGGGCATCCTCGCGAGCCAGCCGCAGCGGGTGCGCGTGATCGAGATCCGCCCGCAGGACGGCGGCCTCGCGGGTACGCTCTTCGCCCCGACCCTCGCCGGGTTTCCGCTCCTGGTCGAGCGTCACGGCGATCAGGTTCGCCTCGTGATGCGCATGGCGCGCGGGATGGACACGCCGTACGACGCCACGCTCGAAGGTGATCGGTTGCAGGTGAGCGCGCCCGGCAGCGCGCAGCCGCCGACCGCGCTCCGGCGCGCGAGCGCGGAGGAACGAACCGTGCTCGCGGGTCTCGCGCCGAAGAAGCTGCCGATCCCGAGCGTGAAGGTGCTGCCGCCGAACGGGCTCGCGCGGACGCCGCCGATGGGCTTCAGCACGTGGAACCACTTCCAGACGAAGCTCGACGACCGCACCATCCGGGAGATCGCCGACGCGCTCGTGTCGACGGGGATGCGCGATGCCGGCTACGTCTACGTCAACATCGACGACGGCTGGCAGGGCGAGCGCGCCGCCGACGGCGCGCTGCGGCCGAACGCGAAGTTCCCCGACATGAAGGCGCTCGCCGCCTACCTCCATGAGCGCGGCTTGCGGCTCGGCATCTACACGTCGCCGGGACCGAAGAGCTGTGCCGGCTTCGCGGGCAGCTACGGCCACGAGGAGCAGGATGCCCGGACGTTCGCCGAGTGGGGCGTCGACTACGTGAAGCACGACTGGTGCAGCGCCGGGCTCGTCTACGACGACGCCGAGATGCCGGCCGTCTATCAGAAGATGGCGGAGGCGATTCGCGCCACCGGCAGGCCGATGGTCTACAGCATCTGCCAGTACGGGCGCGCCGACGTCTGGAAGTGGGCTGCCGCGGCCGGCGGCAACCTCTGGCGCACGACCGGCGACATCGTGGATCGCTGGCAGATCATGTCGATGATCGGCTTCACGCAGGACGAGCTCGCGCCGTACGGCGGCCCGGGCCGCTGGAACGATCCCGACATGCTGGAGGTCGGGAACGGCGGCATGACGGCCGTCGAGTACCGGACGCACGTTACCCTCTGGGCGATGCAGGCCGCGCCCTTGATCGCGGGTCACGACATCCGGAAGGCGTCGCCGGAGACCACGGCCCTCCTCACCAATCGCCGGGTGATCGCGATCGATCAGGACCCGCTCGGCAAAGCGGGGCGGCGGGTCGTGCAGCGCGGGGCGCTCGAGGTGTGGACGCGCCCGCTCGAAGGCAATCGCACGGCGGTCGCGCTCTTCAACCGCGGCGAGACGCCGGCGAAGGTCGAGGCGAGCCTCGGCGAGCTCGGGATCACGGGCCGCGCCGCCGCAGCCGAGGTGTGGGAGGGCCGCTC
This sequence comes from Thermodesulfobacteriota bacterium, assembly GCA_036781285.1. Taxonomy (GTDB): domain Bacteria; phylum Desulfobacterota; class Binatia; order UTPRO1; family UTPRO1; genus UTPRO1. The sequence goes on from DAIQBH010000225.1 coordinate 6,183, forward strand.
GCTCGGGGTCGTCGAGGGCACCGTCGCGGCGGACGTCGAGCCGCACGGCGTCGTGCTCTTGGTGTTGGACCCCGCGGCCTGACACGCTCCCGACCGGGCGTTGCTCACGCACCCGCCGCAGCAATCGCGATGACGCGGAGCGCGCGGGCGGCGTTCCGGACGCGGTGATTTTCGCCGTGAACCGTTGCCCCGAGCACATGATCCTGTGACACTCGGATCGACACGTTGGGTGGCCTCGGCTCTGCCTCGCACGGCAGAATCTAAGGAGGTGACGCGTGACTCTCGACGGAATGCGGCAATGGTTCCTCGACCACCGGTCCTGGTGCATGGACCTGATCCGAATCTACCTGGGCGTCGGGCTCTTCGCGAAAGGGCTCGCCTTCCTCGTCCACCGCGACGAGCTCGTGCAGATGATGGTCGACCACGACATCCTGTGGTCGGGCATGGCTCTCGCGCACGTCGTGATCCTGACCCACATCTTCGGCGGGCTCATGATGGCGGTCGGGATCGGCACGCGCATCGCGGCGCTCATCCAGGTCCCGATCCTCGTCGGCGCGACGTTCTTCGTGAATTGGTCCGGCGGGATCTGGGAATTCGCGGAAGAGCTCCGCTTCTCGGCGCTCGTGCTGTTCCTGTTGCTGATGTTCGTCTGGTACGGCTCGGGCCCGCTGTCGATCGAGGGTCGGCTCCATCCGAAGGAGAACCTCGAGCCCGGTATCGGCGTCCGGCCGCGTCCGGTCCCCGTTCCGCACTGACGAATCAGGGTGACGGCTTGCTGCGCCACGGCGCGCGCGCTACGAGGCGCGCGCCGTGGGTTCTCGCATCCTGCGCGCCGCGCTCTACGGCGCTCCCATCGGTACGCTCGGCGGCTTGATCGGACTCGGCGGCGCGGAGTTTCGCCTTCCCGTGCTCAAGGTCGCCTTCGGCTACCCGACGCACCAGGCGGTCGCGCTGAACCTCGCGGTGAGCGCGTTCACGCTCCTGGGTGCGCTCGCGATCCGTGTACGCGTCGCGCCGACGGCGCCGCTCGTGCCGCTCGCGCCCGCGCTCGTCGCGCTGGTCGCGGGTGCGATGCTGGGCGCCCATCGCGGCGCCGCTTACGCGAGCCGCGTGTCGATCGCGCGATTGGAGCATCTGGTTCTGGTGCTCCTCGTCGCGATCGGCGTGATGCTCGGCGCCGAGGCGCTCGTCCCGTGGGAAAGCGCCGGCGTTCCCGGGGGGCTCCCGCTACGCCTCCCGCTGGCGCTGGTGCTCGGCGGCGCGATCGGGCTCGTCAGCGCCCTCCTCGGCGTCGCGGGCGGCGAGCTGATCATCCCCACGCTCGTGTTCGTGTTCGGTGCCGACATCAGAACGGCCGGCACCGCGTCGGTCCTCGTGAGTCTCCCGACCGTGAGCGTCGGGCTGGTGCGTTACGTGCGCGCACGTGCCGTCGGGGGACGGGAGGAGCTCAGGGACCTGATCGTGCCCATGGGACTCGGGTCGATCGTCGGCGCCATCGTCGGGGGCGGCCTCGTGCCGTACGTGCCGGGGCGGGCGCTGAAGCTGATCCTCGGCGCCATACTCATTGGATCGGCCATCCGGATCTTTCGACACCCGCGGCACTGAGGCCGTCGTTTTCGAGCGTCCACGACGTCACCGTGCGCCGCCCGGGGTGAACTCGCAGGGAAGGTGCTTGATGCCGTTGATGAAGTTGGACGAGAGGTAGGCCGGCTCGCCCGTCACCTCGAGATCGGGGAGGCGCCGGAAGAGCTCGCGGAACATGACGGTGATCTCGCGGCGCGCGAGCTGGGCGCCGAGGCAGAAGTGGGGCCCGGGGCCGCCGTAGCCGACGTGGTCGTTCGGCGTCCGGCCGACGTCGAAGCGGTCGGGCGCGTCGAACACGGCCTCGTCGCGGTTCGCGGAGCAGTACCACATGATGACCTTCTCGCCGGCGCGGATCGGCTGGCCGCCGATCGTCGTGTCGGCGGTCGCGGTGCGGCGGAAGTGGATGACGGGCGTCGCCCAGCGGACGATCTCCTCGACGGCGGTCGGCGCGAGTGTTTCGAAGTCGCTCATCCATCGCCGGCGCTGATCGGGATGGTCGGCGAGCGCCTTCATGCCGTGGCTGATCGCGTTCCGGGTCGTCTCGTTGCCGGCCGCGGTGAGGAGCACGAAGAAGGAGCCGATCTCCGCCTTCGTCAGGCGCTCGCCGTCGATCTCGGCGTGCACGAGCACCGACGTGAGGTCGTCGGTCGGCTCCTTCTCCCGAACGCCGGCGAGATCCTCCGCGAGCGCCGCGAGCTCCTGGCCCGCCTGGAGGATCATCGGGATCGCGAGGGTCAGGTCGGAGACGTACTCGGGATCGGTCGCGCCGAGGATGACGTTCGTGCGGTCGAAGACGAAGCGGTACTCGCTCTCGGGGATGCCCATCATGTCGCAGATGATCTTGAGCGGAAGCATCGCGGCGATGTCGGTCACGAAGTCGCAGCTGCCGCGGTCGCGGACGCCGTCGACGATCTCGACGGCCGCGCGCTCGACGTCGCCGAGGAGGTTGCGGAGCCGACTCGGCGTGAAGCCGGAGGACACGATGCGGCGAAGGCGCGCGTGGCGCGGGTCGTCCATCGCGATCATCGATCCGAAGAGCTCGGCGAAGAAGTCCGGCTGGTCGATCATGTTCACGCCGCCGCGCCCGGACGAGTAGAGCTGCCCGTTCCGGCTCACCTCCATGACGTCGGCGTGCCGCGTGACCGACCAGAACCCGGGCCCGCGTCCGAGTCCCGGCACCTCGGGCTCGGCGTGGAACGCGACCGGCCGCTCGCGCCGGAGGACCGCGAAAGCGCGGTCCCGGTAGTCGCGCGGTCCCATCCAGAACTCGGGCTCACCGGGGCGGATGTCGTCTGGGGACGGGGCGGCGGACGTGGTCATCGCGGTTCTCTCCCTCGGGGTGCGGTCGCCTATTCGATCAGCGTGCGGAGCGCCCGCATGGCGGGGCGGTGGTCGTCCTCGACGAGGATGCCGCGCATGCCGAGGCGCTCGGCGGCGGCGACGTTGCCCGCGAAGTCGTCGAGGAAGACGGCGGACTCGGGCGGCACGCCGCCCAGCTGCTCGAGCGCGAGCTGGAAGATGCGGGGATCGGGCTTCCGCACGCCGACGTGGGCGGAGTCGACGATCGCGTCGAACAGCTCGTCGACGGGGAGCATCGCGCGCCAGCTCTGGCTGAACTCGCGGATGTTGTTGGTGACGATCGCCGTCTTGATGCCGCGGCCCCGCGCCTCGCGCGCGATGTCGACGACGTCCTCGCGGATGCTCGGGTCGCGGAGCGAGCCGAGCGCCTCGAAGAGGTCGATGCGGTGCTCGGGCGCGCCGAGATCCATGATCGCCTGGCGAGCGTCGATCAGCGAGAGCTCGCCGCGCTCGAGGCGGTGCCACGGATGATCGGTGTCGCGATCGTAGGAGCCGAAGAGGAGCTCGATCGCGCGCTCGGGCGCGATGCCGAGGGTCGTCGCAAAGGCGCGGACGGCGGCGAAGGGCGACGCCATGAAGA
>DAIQBH010000226.1:0-662 GCA_036781285.1 Thermodesulfobacteriota bacterium
GATTCGCGAGGATGTCAGCGACCGAGTTCGCGAACGGCCGGCCGTCCACCCGGACGAAGCCACGCGCGGACCCGAGCCGCGTCGGAGCGCTATCCGCCGACGTCGAGAGCCAGGCCACGTACGTCCCGGGTAGGCCGGCAGCCGCAGCGCGCGTCGCGCAGATGCCGTCGGCGCCGGCGAGCCCACCGAAATCGCCGGCATGTGTGGTCGACGTCACGAAGACGCGATTGAAGTCGGGCGTCGCGGTCACGGTCGGCGTCGGCGTGCTCGTCGGCGTCGGCGTCGCCGCGGTCGCGGACGGCGTGAGCGTCGGCGTCGCAGTGATCGTGGGCGTACCGAACGTCGGCGCAGGCGTCACCGTGCGCGTCGGCGTCGGCGTGCGCGTGCGCGTCGGGGTCGGCGTGCGGGTGGGAGTGGCGCTCGTCGACTGCGGAGTGGGCGTGGGACACGCGACGAGGCCGCGACCCACGAGGCCGAGCATCTCGCTCGCCCGCGGTGCCGCGAACCGCAAGAGCTCGCCGACGCGGCACGAATAGGCGGCGTGCAGGCAATCCTTGTAGTCGTCGAGCGACCCGATCGCCGCGACGCCGTACGGCCGGCAGTCGTTCGCGAGCGAGTCGATGTTGGCCGCGAGCGCGCCGCGCAGAGTCGAGAAGGCGATG
>DAIQBH010000226.1:672-1106 GCA_036781285.1 Thermodesulfobacteriota bacterium
TGCTCGAGCGCGGGATAGGCCGGCTCGTAACGATTGTCGACCGCGAGCTCGAGCTTCAACGACTGCTGATCGATCTTGAGGAACTCCTTGTCGCAGGTCGTCTGCGCCTTCGGGAGGCAGTTCGGGTCGTCGGCCTTCACCTGCACGCAGTTGAAGATGGTGTCGACGCACTTCTTGAGCGATTTGAAGCTGTTCGACAGGAACGTCCGGCCCGCGTTGCTGACGTTCTTCTCGCAGTTCACGACCGCCTTCGCCGCGACCGGGTCGAGCAACTGGGCGAACGCGCGCGGCGTCGCCACCCCGACCTCCAGCAGAAGGACGGCGAGCAACGAAACGACGGTGACGAGACTGGGACGAAAGGCGGGCGTGACGGCGTCCTCGTATTCGGGGTCGACCCTAAGCGCGCGATGTTCGTGGGTCAAGACGGTTCGTCG
>DAIQBH010000226.1:1116-9659 GCA_036781285.1 Thermodesulfobacteriota bacterium
ACCCAAAGAGAAAACCCGTTGTCAACTAGTGCCAGCGGGTCGTGTTTTATTTTTGCAAACTGTCGCCGCCAGCCCGTGGCCGGCCGTAGGCCCGGTTATTTGCCGCCGTTCATGGCCGGGAACATTTCGTTGACCATCGTGATGGCCGCGGCGGGTTGCGCTGCCGGTTGCTGTTGGGTGGCGCAATGAAACGCCCCGAGCCCCCAGACGAGGTCGCGGCTGTCGATGCCGACCACCCGGCGCGACGGGAAGCAATTCCGCAGCACGTCGAGCGCGCGCGCGTCGTTCGGGTCCGCGAACGTCGGCACCAGCACGACCGCGTTTCCCACGTAGAAGTTCGCATAGCTCGCGGGGAGTCGCTGCCCGTCGCGCACCACCGCCCGCGGCATCGGCAGCTCGACGACGCTGAACGGTCGGCCGTCCTGATCGCGCGCGGCGCGCAGGCGCTCACGGTTCTCCGCGAGCGGCCGGTGGTTCTCGTCGGCGGGATCGTCCTCGATCACGGTGACGATCGTGTCGGGCGCGACGAAGCGCGTGATGTCGTCGACGTGGCCGTCGGTGTCGTCGCCCGCGATGCCGTCGCCGAGCCAGATCACGTGTGCGATCCCGAGATAGGCGCGCAGGTGCTCTTCGATCGCGGCCCGGTCGAGCGCCGGGTTGCGGTTCGGGTTGAGCAGGCACGACTCGGTGGTGAGCAGCGTCCCGCGCCCGTTCACGTCGAGCGACCCGCCTTCCATCACGATGCCGGGCGAAAAGACGCGGAGGCCGAGCAGCGCCGCGACGAGGCGCGGCACGGCGTCGTCGCGATCGTACGGCGGGTACTTGCCGCCCCACGCGTTGTAGCCCCAGTCGACGATCGCGACCTCGCCCGGGCGGGTCACGAAGCACGGCCCGTGGTCGCGGCACCACGGCTCGTCGGTCGGAATCCGGTGCAAGAACACCCGGTCGCGCCGGACGATCGTCGACGCCGCGAGGAGCGCGTCGAGCGTCCGCTCGTCGTCGGCGTCCGTGACGTTCACGTGCACGTCCTCGCCGGTCGAGAGCTCCTCGATCATGCGCACCCAGAGGGGAGGCACGCGCTCGTAGAGGCCCGGAAAGCTGATGCCGTCCGGCCGCGGGAACGAGAGCCACGTCGCGGCATGCGGCTCCCACTCCGCCGGCATGCGAAAGCCGAGCGCGCGCGGTGTGGACGCGGTCATGCCCACACGATCGGTCGTGCGTACGCGCCGAGCGCGCGGTCGTGCGTGACGAGCGTCAGATCCTCGACCTCCGACTGCGCGACCAGCATGCGATCGAACGGATCGGCGTGATGGCGCGGGAGGCGTGCTGCTCGTTCGGCATGCACCAGCGTGATCGGCAGCCGTTCGAAGCCGCTGTCCTCCACGCCGGCATCGATGGTGTCCGGGTAACGCAGGCGGCCCAGCGCCGACTTGATCGCCGCTTCCCAGGCGGTGACGGCACTCACGAATACCATGTCGGCATCGGCGATGGCGTCACGTGCCACGCGCTTCAAGCGTCGATCGTTCGCGCGCCACCACAGGAACACGTGCGTGTCCAGCAACAACTTCACGAGTCGTCGCCGAACGCGCGCCGGATGTCCGCCGGCAGGGGGGCGTCGAAGTCCTTGCCGATCCGAACTCGACGCTCCCATCCGCCGGGTTTGCGGCGGCGCACGGCCCCTCGCACCGGAACGAGCTTCGCGCGGGGCGTTCCCGCTTTGGCGATGATGATTTCTTCGCCGGCAGCGGCCCGCTCCACGAGGCTCGAAAGCGCGGATTTCGCGTCGTAGAGATTGTACATCCGTCTCGCTATCTTCGAGTTGGTCAAGCTTGACCAACCGTAGAGAGGCGCCGGCGCGAAGTCAACGCGTACTCGCAGCCAGGTGCGTCCGGAGGAACGCGACCGCGCGCGGCCACGCGTCGGCGGCCGCGTCGGGACGGTACGCGTCCGGCCGCGTGTCGTTGAAGAACGCGTGGCCCGCGCCCGGATAGCTCTTGATCGCGAACGTCTTGCCCTCGCGGGTCAGGATCGCCTCGAGCTCGGCGACGTCGGCGTTCGGGATCAGGTTGTCCTCGGCGCCGAAGAGACCGAGGTAGGGGCACGCGAGGCGCGGGGCGAGCTCGAGCGGGCTGATCGGCTTCCGTTCGTCGTGCTCGGCGTAGCGCAGCATGCCGTACCAGGAGACGCACGCCGCGAGGCCGGGGACGCTGCACGCCGCCATCAGCGCGTACTGTCCGCCCATGCAGTAGCCGGTGATGCCGATGCGGTCGCGCCGCACCTCGGAGCGGCTCGCGAGGTACTGCACGGCGGCGCCGAGGTCGCCGAGGATGCGCGGATCGGGCAGTGACTGGATCCACGCGAAGACGGCATTCATGTCCGGCAGGTTCGGCGCGCGCTCGCGGCTGTAGAGATCGACGGCGAGCGCGAAGAAGCCCTCGTTCGCGAAGCGTCGCGCGATGTCGCGGTAGTGATCGGTGAGCCCGCGAACGTCGGGGACGATCACCAGGCCCGGCAGGTCGTCGCGGCCGTCGAGCCAAGCGCCGTACGCGCGCAGCGGCGTGCCGTCGCGCGTGAAGGTGAGCTCGGCCTGCGCCAGCGTCGCCATGGGCTAGAGGTCCGGCCGAAAAGGGGCGTGCGCGTGAACGGCACCAGGCGCCGCGCACGCAAGGAGCCGACCTCGACCGCGTATCCCGCCGATACGCCGAGAGGTCGGCGACGCCGTCGTGCGTGGATGGATGGTGTCGTTCACGTGTGCGCCCCTTTTCGGTCGGGCCTCTAGTCGGCGTAGCGCCGCACGATGTCGCCGTAGGCATCGATGCGGCGGTCGCGGAGGAACGGCCAATGCGTCCGCGCGGTGTCGATCGCGTCGAGGTCGCACGGCACGACCAGGATCTCCTCGCGGTCGGCGCTGGCTTTCGCGAGCATGCGGCCGGCCGGGTCGACGACGAAGCTCTGGCCCCAGAACTCGATGCCGTCCCCGCCGGGATGCGGCTCGTGGCCGACGCGATTCGGCACGGCGACGAAGACGCCGTTGGCGATGGCGTGGCTCCGCTGCACCGTCTCCCACGCCGCGTGCTGGGCCTCGCCGTGCTCGGCCTTCTCCGACGGATGCCAGCCGATCGCGGTCGGGTAGAAGATCACCTCGGCGCCGGCGAGCGCGGTGAGCCGCGCCGCCTCCGGATACCACTGGTCCCAGCAGATCAGCGTGCCGACGCGCGCCCGCTCGGTCGCGAACGCCCGGAACCCGAGGTCGCCCGGCGTGAAGTAGAACTTCTCGTAGAAGAGCGGGTCGTCCGGGATGTGCATCTTGCGATACATCCCGGAAAGCGCGCCCTTCGCGTCGAGCACGGCGACCGTGTTGTGGTAGACGCCGGCCGCGCGGCGCTCGAAGAGCGAGGCGACGATCGTGACGCCGAGCTCGCGCGCGAGCTTGCCGAGCACCGTCGTCGACGGCCCGGGAATGGATTCGGCGAGCCCGAAGTTGGCGTGATCCTCCGCCTGGCAGAAGTAGCGCGAGCGGAAGAGCTCCGGGAGGCAGATCACCTCGGCGCCGCGCTTCGCGGCCGCGCGCACGTGCTTCACGGCGGCAGCGAGGTTCACGTCGGGCTCGACCGCGCACCGCATCTGCACCAACCCGACGTGCACGACGCGCTTGGGAGTCGTCGCGCGTCGCTTGTCCGTTCCGTTCTTCGAGCGCCCGCCGCGACCCTTCACAGGCGGGACTATTCCTGCCGGCTTCGCGGCTTGCAACCGGGAGGAGGAGTGGCAAAAGGGCCCTCCCATGCGCGTCCTCGTCGCGAGCGGCATCGACGGCTTCTGTCACCGCTACGGACCTCTCCACTGGGCCGAGCAGCTCGCGACCCAGGGCATCGCGAGCACCGTGTGGGCGCACACCGATCCCCGGGTCGCCGCCGGCCTCTTCACGCACGACGTGCTCGTGCTCTACCGCGTGCCCGACGGCGCCTGGATCCGTCACGTGCTCGCGCGCGCCGCCGCGCTCGAGCGACCGACCGTGTTCGCCGTCGACGACCTGATCGTCGTGCCGGAGCTGACCGACGTGCCGCTGCTGCGCGACCGCTCCGAGGACGAGCGCCGCCTCTGGCACGACGGCGTGGCGCGCTACCGCCGGACGCTCGAGGCCTGCGACGCGTTCCTCGCGACGACCGAGCCGATCGCCGCGGTCGGGCGCGCGCTCGGGCTGCCGACGCACCTCCAACGCTGCGGCGTCTCGCGGGCCGAGCTCGCGATCGGCGCGGCCGCCGCCGCGGCGACACGCGCCGCGGCGGGCACCCGGCCCGTTCGCCTCGGCTACTTCAGCGGCACGGCGACGCACGACGCCGACCTCGCGACCATCGCCGAGCCGCTCGCGGCGGTGCTCGCCCGCCACGCGGAGGTCGAGCTCCTGGTCGTCGGGCCGGTCGTCCTGCCCCCGGCGCTCGCACCGTTCGCGGCGCGGGTCGTGCGCGAGCCCGTCGTCCCGTGGACGGCGCTGCCGGGCCGCATCGCGACCTGCACCGCGAGCCTCGTCCCGCTCGACTGGCGGCACCCGTTCGTCGCCGCCAAGGGCGCGGTGAAATATCTGGAAGCGGCGACCGTCGGTGTCCCGGTGATCGCGAGCCCGACCGACGCCTACCACGACGCCGTCCGTGACGGCGTGAGCGGCTGGCTCGCGGCCGACGCGCACGCGTGGGAGCAGGCGCTCGCGACCGTCGTCGCGCATCCCGAGCGAGCGGCCCACGTCGGCGCGACGGCGCGCGCCGACGTCGAGCTGCGCTTCAGCGCCGCGGCCCAGGGTCGCGACCTCGCGGCGTTCCTGAGCGCCGTCCGCGCCGGTCTCCGCGCCGCCCATGCGTCGGCCCCCGTCGCCGCCGCGCTCGACGAGCGGACCCTCGCGACGACGTTTCCCGGCGAGGTCGCACGCGCCGCGCGCGAGCCCGACGCGCGGCCCGACGTCCTCGTCGCCGCCGGCTCCGCGACGACGGAGCCGCTCGCCGACGGCCACGTGCTGCGCCAGCGCTTCCCGAGCACCGCCCCCGGCCTGATGCGCGTCGACGTCCACGCGATCACCTACGGGCAGCCGCTCGACCACGCGCTCGACGCCAGCGTACGGCGCGACGACGGCTCCGAGGTCGCCACCCACACGATTGCGGCCGGCGTCGCGCCCGACCGCGACTGGCTCGCCATCCCGCTGCCGCCGGAGTCCGACTCGGCGGGCCGCACCTACACGCTCGAGCTCCGCGCGCGCGGCACCGGACCCCGAAATGCGCTCTCGTTCGGCGTCGGCGCGAGCGACGCGGAGCCCTACAGTCTCGACGGCGCGCCCGGCGTCGGCCCGCTCGCCCTCCGCAGCTTCGCCGCCTGGACCGCGGCCGAGGCGGACGCTCCGGCCGTGCACGCGTGACCCGCGTTCTCGTCATCTGCCCCGACAAGACGGGGCCGCTCATGGCCGGCACCGCGATCCGCTCGGTCGAGATCGCGCGCGCGCTCGCGCGCGACTGCGACGTGACGCTCGCGGTACCGGACGGCAGCGAGCCCGTCGCGCTCGACGCGGCGCAGGTCCGCGTGCCCACCGAGGCGACGCTCGCGACGCTCGCCGCGGCCGCCGATTGCGTCGTGATCTCCGGACGCGCCGAGCTGATGACGGCGATCCGGAAGCCGTTGATCGTCGACCTCTACGATCCCTTCATCCTGTCCGACCTCGAGTTCTATCGCGGCCGCGTCGATGCGGCGGGCGGCCGGCCGCTGCTGGCGCTCCGCTGGCTCCAGCACCACCTCGAGAACGGCGACCTCTTCCTATGCGCGAGCGAGGTGCAGCGGAGCTTCTGGCTCGGCATGCTCGCCGCCGCAGGCCGCGTGAACCGCGCCAACTACGCCGGCGACCGCGCCTTCGACGAGCTGCTCGCGGTCGTGCCGTTCGGGATCTCGAGCACGCCGCCCGTCCGCACCGCGCCCGCGGTGAAGGGCGTCATCCCCGGCATCGCGGCGACAGACAAGGTCGTGCTGTGGGCGGGCGGCCTCTGGAACTGGTTCGACCCGCTGACGCTGCTCGACGCGCTCGCGCGCCTCCGCGAGCGGCGGCCCGACGTGAAGGGCCTCTTTCTCGGCGTCCGCCACCCGAATCCCGACATCGGCTCGATGGAGATGGCCGACCGCGCGCTCGCGCGTGCCCGCGAGCTCGGTCTCTACGGTCAGGGGGCATTCTTCGTCGACTGGGTGCCGTACGCCGAGCGCCAGAACTACCTTCTCGACGCCGACGTCGCGGTGAGCCTGCACCAGCCGGGCGTCGAGGCGCAGTTCGCGTTCCGAACTCGAGTCTTGGACTATCTGTGGGCAGGGCTCCCGATGGTGCTCTCGCGCGGCGACGAGCTCGCGGCGCGGGTCGATCAAGAAGGACTCGGCATCGCGGTTCCGGAAGGCGACGTCGACGCGGTGGCGGGCGCCCTCGCCCTGCTGCTCGACGCGGAGAAGTCGGACGCGCGCGGAGCGCGCTTCCGCGCGCTCCAAGAGGAGCTCTCGTGGGCGCGCGTAACGGAGCCGGTACGGAAGTTCTGCGCGCGCCCGCATCCGGCCGCCGACAAGATCGCGGGGGCATGGTTCGATCCGGCGGCGCGGGGCGCCGCCGTGGTGCACAAAGAGGACGCGCTGATCGCCGAAGAGTGGCTCACGACCGAGCGCGAGATCTCGCCGCCCCTCGGCCGCTATTTCGCGCTCGAGCACCGCTTCGTCGCGGCCTACGACAACCTCTGCCGCATCGACGTGCTGCCCTGGATCACCGCGCCGCCGCCGGCGATCGACGTCGTCTTCAGCCTGCACGAGGACGGGCCGTCGGGCGCGCGCGTCGCGCGCGTGGTGGCCCCGCTGCGGTCGCTGCCGCACGACGGCTGGCAGCGCTTCGAGTTCCGGCCGATCGCCAACTCGCGCGGCCGCGCCTACCGAGTCACGATCGAAGCGCCGTCGACGACCGAATCCGGAGTCTCGCTCTGGCTCTGCAAGGTGGATGGTGCGAAGGAGCCCCAGCCGGCGCTCGCGGCGCACTATCTCGTGAAAGGAGTGGTGGATGCCCTCCCGCTCGACGAAGAATCCTTTCTCTTCCTCCACAACACGACCGTGAGCGACGCGCTCGTGCCGGGCGCGGGCGCGCTCGCCGCCGGCCAGGAGAACTTCGCGTCGTCACTGACGGCCGACGGAGCCGACCCGGCGGGCGCGGCGGAGCGTGCGCCCGCGCCGCCCGACGACGCGCTTCGCGCCGACGTCGCCCGTCTCTCCGCCGAGCTCGCGGTCACGCGCCGCGAGATGGACGCGCTCGCGGCGGCGGCCGCGAAGGCGGGCGCCGAGGTGCGCGTGCTGCCGAAGCTCGCGCGCGAGGTCGCCAGCGTCCTCGGGCGGATCGCGTTCCGGCTCCGCGTCGTGGTCGCGTTCCTCGTCTGCCTCGTGCTGACCGTTCTGAGCATCCCGCTCGCGGTCGTGCTCGCTCTCGGCTTCGTCGTCGCCGACATCGCGGCGCGCGCGAACCGCCGCGGTCATTCACGGACGGCCGCGTTCGCGGCCGCCGAGCAGCCGTTGCCGCAACCGCGCAGCATACTGCCGGTTTCGATCGTGATCCCGACCTGGAACGGCCGCGAGCTGCTCGAGATGAGCCTGCCGCCACTCGAGGCGGCGCTCGCCGAGTACGCGGCCGGCGGCGAGATCGTCGTCGTCGACAACGGCAGCGAGGACGACACCCGCGCCTGGGTGGCCGAGCACCATCCCACGGTGCGCGTGATCGCGCTCCCCACCAACGAGGGCTTCGCCGGCGCCACCAACCGCGGCGCGCGCGACGCGCTCCACCCGACCGTCATCATGCTCAACAACGACATGGTGGTGGAGCCCGACTTCATCCTACCGCTCGTGCAGGCGATGGACGCCGAGCCGACCGCGTTCGGCGTCTCGTGCCAGATCGACTTCATCGACAAGAACAAGCCGCGCTGGGAGACCGGCAAGGTGCACGCGCGCTGGAAGTGGGGCGCCATCACCCTCTTCCACCTCGACCGCTGGAAGGACGAGAACCTCTACCCCGTCTTCTTCGCGGGCGGCGGCGCCTCGGCGTACGACCGCGCCAAGTTCCTGGCGCTCGAGGGATTCGACGAGGCCGTCTTCTCGCCGGTCTACATCGAGGACGTCGAGCTCGGATATCGCGCCTGGAAGCGCGGCTGGCCGTCGCTCTTCGCGCCGAAGAGCCGCGTCCACCACAAGCATCGCGGCACGACGCGCCGGATCTGGAGCGAGGACAAGATCTACAGCTTCTTCGTGAAGAACCTGGCGGCGCTCGTCTGGAAGAACGTGGGCGACTGGCGCATCCTCCGCGCGCACCTCGGCGGCGTCGTGCTGCTGCCCTTCCGGGTGCGGAGCCAGAGCGGCGTGAAGGCGGCCGTCTACACGTTCATCGGCTGCTGGAAGCAGCTCCCGGTCGTGCTGCGCGCACGCGCGCGCGAAGGCGCGCAAAGCCGCGTGTGGGACGACGCGACGATCTTCCAGATCTCGCGGTACCGCCACGCGTTTCGAGG
>DAIQBH010000227.1:0-9626 GCA_036781285.1 Thermodesulfobacteriota bacterium
AACTCGTGCCGCGGCACCTTGCTCATCGCCGCGAGCACCGCCGCGTTCCGAACCCCCCGCGCCGCAATCTGCTCCGCCACCATCGCCGCCCGCTCTCCAGAACGAGCATCGACAGCAGGCGACGCCACGACCGAAGGCGCCGGCGTCACGCCATCAGCAGCCGCGACAGGCATCCACGCGGCCGTCAAGATCGCCGCACTACCCGCCGCCGTTCGCTTCCCCATACGAACGAGTCGAACAAACAGACCCGTCGGTGGCAACAGGGGTCGGCCTCCTCAGGTGCGATGCGAAAGCGAGCAACGTGTGACGCGGCGACCCAACGATTTCAGCTCGCCGCCTGCCCAGGCGTAGAATCCTCGGCGAGCGCGTACTGCAACTCGTACAGCCGATGATAGATCCCCCGCGCCGCGATCAGCTCGAGGTGCGTCCCCATCTCGCGAATCACCCCGTGGTGCAGCACGACGATCCGATCCGAGTGCTCGATCGTCGACAACCGGTGTGCGATCACGAGCGCGGTGCGATCGCGCATCAGGATCGTGAGCGCGTCCTGGATCAGCATCTCGGTCTCGGTGTCGACGCTCGACGTCGCCTCGTCGAGCACGAGGATGGCCGGGTCGTAGGCGAGCGCGCGCGCGAACGCGAGCAGCTGGCGCTGACCGGTCGACAAGTTCGAGCCGCGCTCGCGCAGCTTCTCGTAGAGCTTCCCCGGCAGGCGCTCGATGAAATCCCACGCGTTCACCCGCCGCGCGACGGCCTCGATGGTCGCCGAGGTCACCTCGGGCCGGCCGAGCGAGATGTTGCCGCCGACGTCGCCGCTGAAGAGGAACACGTCTTGGAGCACGACACCGATCCGGCGCCGCAGCGCCTGGAGGTCCCATTCGCGGACATCGACGCCGTCGACACGGATGGCACCGCGGCTCACCTCGTAGAAGCGCGAGAGCAGCTTGATCAGGCTCGTCTTTCCCGAGCCGGTCGCCCCCACGATCGCGATCTTCTCGCCGGGATTCACCCGGAAGCTCACGTCGCGGAGCACCCAGTCCTCGCCCTTGTATGCGAACCACACGTGGTCGAACTCGATCGCACCCTGCACCGACGTCGGCGCGTGCGCGTTCGGCGGCGACGCGATCGCCGGCGGCGTGTCGAGGAGTTGGAACACGCGCTCCGCCGACGCCATTGCCGACTGCATCACCGCGTACTTGGTGCTGAACTCGCGGATCGGGATGAAGAACCGCTGAATGTACTCGAGAAACGCGACCAGCGTCCCGAAGGCGATCGCCCCGGCGAGGATGTAGCCCGACGCGTACCACACCATGATCGCGCCGGAGATGCTGGCCAGCGCCTCCACCATCGAGAAGAGCGCGGCTTCGTAGATGTTCGACCAGTGGTTCGCCTCGCGGTGGTCGTCGTTCAGGGCGTCGAACTCGCCGAAGCAGCGCTCCTCGCGGGCGAAGAGCTGGATGATCATCATCCCGGAGAGCGCCTCCTGGAGGTAGGCGTTCAGGCGCGCGATGCGCTCGCGGATCTGCCGGTAGGTGCGGCGCGCCGCGCGCCGGAAGAAGTTGATCCCGAGAAAGAGGATCGGCATCAGCACGAGGGACGCCGCGGCGAGGCGCGCGTCGATGCTCACCATGATGACGATGATCCCGACCATCGTGAGCACGTCCATGAAGATCGTCATGGCGCCGGCCGCGAACATCTCGTTCAGGACGTCGACGTCGGACGTCAGGCGGGTCACGAGGCGGCCGATCGGATTGCGGTCGAAGTAGCTCATCGGCAGGCGCTGGACGTGCGCGAACACCCGCACCCGGAGGTCGGCGAGGCTCCGCTGCGCGACCAGCATCGTGAGGTAGTACTGGGCGTAGAAGAACGCGCACTCGCCGAGGATGGCGCCGATGTAGACGAAGCCCATGCGTGCGAGGCCGTCGGCGTCCCCCGCGGTCACATAGCGATCGATGGCGAGCTTCAGGATGTAGGGCTGCGCCAGCATGCACGCGGCGTTCAGCGGCAGGCACACGACCGAGAGCCAGAAGATGCCGCGGTAGGGCCGGATGAACGTCCAGAGCCGGCGGATGAGGCGAGCGTCGTAGGCCTTGCCGAGCGCCTCCTCCTGATGCGGATCGAGCGCGAGCTGGAGGCTCGCGTCGCGCGCCACCGCCGGGCGCGGACGCAGGCGCGTCACTCGCGCCGGCCCTCTCGGGGTCGGAGCGCTCACAGAGCCTCGAGCTCCTCGGCGAGGCGCTGGCGGCGAAAGAGGTCGGCGTAGAACCCGTCGCGCGCGAGCAGAGCCTGATGGTCGCCGATCTCGACCACCTTGCCGTCGTCGACCACGATGATCAGGTCCGCGTCCATCACCGTGGAGATGCGGTGCGCGATCAAGATGCTGGTGCGCTCGCGCATCACGCCGCGCAGCTCGCGCAGGATGCGGCGCTCGGTCTCGGTGTCGACGCTCGAAAGCGCGTCGTCGAGGACGAGGATCGTCGGGTCGACGAGGAGCGCACGGGCGAGGGTCACGCGCTGCTTCTGGCCGCCCGAGAGCGTGATGCCGCGCTCCCCGACGACGGTGTCGTAGCCGCGCGGCAGCTCCGCGATGTCGCGGTCGAGGCCCGCGATCGTCGCGACCCGGCGAACGGCCTCCTCCGTGGCCTCCGGGGCCCCGAAGCGGATGTTGTCGCGGACGCTCCGCGAGAAGAGGAACGGATCCTGCGGCACGTAGCCGATCGCGCGCCGCAGCGTCGCGAGCGGGATCGCCCGAACGTCGCGTCCGTCGATCTCGACACCGCCGGCGGTCACGTCGAAGAGGCGCGGCAGAAGCTGCACGAGGCTCGTTTTGCCGCTACCGGTCCTGCCGACGACGGCGAGCGTCGCGCCGACCGGGAGCTCGAGGTCGACGTCCGAGAGCACGCGGCGGCCGGCGCTCTTGCCCGGATACGCGAAGTCGACGTCGCGGAAGGTGATCGCGCCCCTGAGGGACGCGGGACTCGCCGCCGCGGCGTCCACGGGATCCGCAATCGCCGGCTCCGCCGCGAAAATCACCTCGAGCCGCTGCATCGCCGCGCGCCCGCGCTGCACGATCGAAAGCATCCAGCCGAGCGCCATCGTCGGCCACGCGAGGATGTGGAGATAGCCGATGAATGCGACGAGATCGCCGAGGCTCAGCACGCCGGCCATCACGCGGAGGCCGCCGTACCAGAGCACGACGAGGGTCGTGAGCGTGCTCACCCCCCGCATGACCGGCATGATGATCCCGCGCACCTTCGCGAGCGCCATGTTCTGTGCCGAGAACTCCTCGTTCAGACGCGTGAACGCGGCGATCTCGGCCTCCTCCCGCACGTAGGCCTGCACGACGTGGATCCCCGAGAGGTTCTCCTGCACGCGGCTGCTCATGGCCGCGAGCCCTTCCTGCGTCTTCAACGTGCGCTCCATGAGCTGCCGGCTCGTGCGCTTCACGATGACGAGCACCAGCGGATACGGCGCGAGCGATGCGAGCGTCAGCCGCCAGTCCATCGAAGCCATGATGGTGACGGCATAAAGGTAGTAGATGGGCGTGTTGATCAGGTTGAGGAAGCCGACGCCGAGCAGCATGCGCACCGCCGTGATGTCGTTCACGAGGCGCGACATGAGATCGCCGGTCTGCTGGGTCTGGTAGTAGGCGAGCGGCAGCCGCTCGAGGTGCGCGAAGAGGTCGTTCCGGAGGTCGTACTCGATGTCGCGGCCGACGTTGAAGATGACGAAACGCGAGAGCGTCCGGACGACGCTTTGCGCGAGCGCGACGACGACGATCGCCGCCGCCAGCCAGCCCACGGTCGCGACGGCGGCTGTCGGATCCGTCGCGTCCGCGCCGAGGGCCGCGATCGAGTCGACGGCGCGCTTCAACAGATAGGGCACCGACATCGCGAGCGTGCCGGTCGCGAAGAGACACGCGAGCCCGATCGCATAGCGGCCCCGGTAACGGATCATGTATGACCAGAGCCGTTGCATGGGGTCGGCGAGCTATAGCCCAGCGGTATTGGTGACGGAAGGTCGCGGCAGCGCGCGCCGATCGCGCGCGCTGCGGCCGGCACGCGCGTCCGGAATCGCGTGAAGGTCGCGCAGGTCATCACGCTCTTTCCGCCCGACTTCGTCGGCGGCGCGACCCTCGCCTGTACGGCGGTAGCGCGCGGCCTCGTCGAGCGCGGGCACGAGGTCGAGGTCTTCTGCGGGCGGCCGCACGGCGACGCCGAGCCGTATACCGAGAGCACGTGGGAGGTCGACGGCATCCCGGTGACGGGCGTGAGCGCCGCGGCCGGATACGACGCCCTCGCCCCGCGCTCGTACCGTCATCCGGAGGTCGCGCCCGCCTTCGTCCGCTTTCTGGAGCGCACACGACCCGACGTCGTCCACTTCCACAGCATCCAGGCGCTCGGCGGCGACCTGCTCGCGGTTGCCGCCGAGCGCGGCATCCCGATCGTGGTCACGATGCACGACTGGTGGTGGTGGTGCGCCCGCCTCTTCCTGGTCGACCAGCACGACTTCGTCTGCCCGCCCCGCGTCGAATCGGCACGCTGCCACTGCGCGCCGGGCTTCGACCTCGTCGGCCGGCGCGCGCACCTGGCCGCCATGCTGACGCACGCCGATCGCGTGCTGACGCCGTCCCGCTTCCTCGCCGACGCGGCGATCGCGAACGGCGTGCCGGCGGCGCGCGTCGCCGTGTGCGTGAACGGCATCGCGCCGCCGAGCGCGCGCCCACCGCGCCGGCCGGGCCCGATCCGGTTCGGCTATTTCGGCGGACCGGATCACCGGATGAAGGGCCTCCCCACCCTGCTCGCGGCGGCGGACCGCATGGGCTGCGGCGGCTTCGAGCTCGTGCTCCACGTCGGCGGCGGGGCGGGTCGGCGCGGACTCGGGCGCTCGCTCGCCGACCGCGTCGGCGCGACGGTACCGATCCCGATCGGGATCGACGATCGCGTCGTCGTCGCGCCCTCCTTCGCACCGGCCGACCTCTCCGCCGTGCTGGCGCGTCTCGATTGCCTCGTCGTGCCATCGCTCATGCGGGAGTCGTTTTCGCTCGTGACCCGCGAGGCGCTCGCGGCCGGCGTCCCCGTCATCACGAGCGACAGCGGCGGGCCGCTCGAGGTCGTCGTACCCGAGCGGAACGGGCTCGTGTTCGCGACCGGCGACGACGGCGACCTCGCGGCCTGCATGCGGCGCTTCGTCCTCGAGCCCGAGCTCGCCACGACGCTCGCGGAGGGCGCGGCGGCGACGCCGATCCCGCAGCTCGGCGCGCAGCTCGATCAGCTCGAGCGCGTATACGAGGAGGTGTCCCCGGCTCGCACGAAGCCACCCGCATCGGCGGCCCTCGGCCCACGCGCGACGGCGTCGGACATCGGGCCCGTGCTCTTCCTCGCCGGCTGCGACGGCGCGCCGTTTCGCTACCGCGTGACCCATCTCCGCGACGCGCTCGCGACCCGCGGCATCGCGAGCCGGGCCATCTGGTGGAGCGACCCGGATGTCCCCGCCGCGATCGCGGCGGCGCGCGTCGTCGTCGTCTACCGCGCCCCGATGAGTCCCTGGCTCGAGGCGAATCTCGCGTACGCGCGCGGACTCGGCCGCCCGCTCGTGTTCTCGTGCGACGACCTCCTGTTCGATACGGCGGCGACCCCGCACGACGCGCTCGCGGCGCTGCCCGAGAATCAGCGTGCGTGGTGGATCGCGGCGACGGAGCGTTACGCGGCGACGCTGCGCGCGTGCGACGTCTTCCTCGCCTCGACGGAGCCGCTCGCGGCCGCGGCCGAGCGCATGGACGTGCCGTCGTTCGTCGCACGAAACGGCATCGGCGTGCGGGAGCTCGCGGTCGCCGAGACCCTGCGCAAAGCGACGGCGCCCCGCGCGCCGGATGCGCCGGTCGTCCTCTCGTATTTCAGCGGCACCACGATGCACGAGCTCGACTTCGCAGTCGCAGCACCAGCCCTCGCCCGCGTGCTCGCGGCGCGGCCGCACGCGCGGCTGAGGCTCGGGGGGCACCTCCTCCCGCACCCGGCGTTCGCGAAGCTCGAGGAGCGCGTCGACCGCCTGCCGTTCCTTCCGTGGCACGAGATGCTCGCCGCGCTGGCGGCGACCGACGTGCATGTCGCCCCGCTCCGCAGCGACGCCTTCAGCGACGCGAAGAGCGAGGTGAAGTGGCTCGAGGCCGGCGTCCTCGGCGTCCCGACGATCGCGAGCCCGGCCGATGCCTTTCGACGGGTGATCCGTTCCGGTGAGAACGGTTTGCTCGCTGCGACCGCGGCCGAGTGGGAACGGCATCTGCTCGCGCTGATCGACGACCCCGCTCTCCGCCGGCGCCTCGGGAACCGCGCGCGCGACGACGTGTTCCTGCATGCGACGCCGGAGGCGCAAGCCAGCGCTCTGGTCGCCGCGCTCGCCACCGTCGCCGGGCGCGCCACCGCGGGCTCCTCCCACGTCGCGACGCTCGCGTCCACGCCGGCGACGTTCCCGGCCGAGGTCGGTCGCTACGCGCTCGCGCCCGACGATCTCCTGGCCGGCGCCGCGGTCGAGGTGCGCGACACCCCGACGGGGGTCCTCACCGAGCGCTGGACCGTCGGGCAACGGTTTCGCGCCACGCACGACGGGCTCTGTCGGGTCGACGTCCAGGTGCACACCAAGGCACGCGGAGCACGGCTCGTGGTGACCATCGCGACGGGCCAGGATCCCGACGACGCGCCGGTTCGGCGGGTCGTCATCGACGCCGCGAGCGCCGCCAGCGACGCCTGGATCGCGGCGTGCTTCGAACCGATTCCCGACAGCGGTGAACGCGAGCTCTACCTGACCGTCGCGGCCGACCAGGGCAGTGGGTCATTCACCCTCTGGACGTACATGCACGGCCACGGCGACGCCCCGCCCGGCGGCATCCTGTTCGATCACCGGCCGTCGACCGGCGCGCTGACGTTTCGTACGTTCTACCTTCCGCGGCCTCAGTGAATCTCCGCGGCGCGCGGCCGCGTGCCGACGCCGCAATCGAGGCCCCCGACCGGCGCGGGGTTCTCCGACACACCGTCGCGAATCTCTTTCAACGCGGCCCGCTCGAGCTCGATCTCCATCGGTGTTCGAAAGCCGAGGCGCCGCAGGATCGGAAGCGGCGGACACCATCCCTGGAGCGTGTGCTGGAGGTAGAACGACTGGACCCCGAGGGCGAGGCCGAGCCAGCGCCGATGGCGTCGAAGACCTAGTGCGAGGCCGAGGAGCGAGAGACACGACGAGCCCGTGGCGAGCGCGCGCTCGACGTCCCACTCCTCGTTGAGTTGCTTGATGCGCTGCCCGATCTCGTCGGGATGCGCGCGATAGTAATCGATGCGCTGCATCGTTTCCGTGCGAATCCGGGAATTGACCTCGGTCGAGGTGTGCAGCGGCACGCGGGCGACGGACGGGGTGACGAACGTGGCGGTTTCCATGTCGGTCCTCCTTCGTTCCCGGAGGAGCAAGTCGCGTACCCGCGGAACTCCGGAGCATATACCGAGCTCTCGTCCCTGCGGGCTGTACGATTTGCCGGCGCGGTGCGGAAATCTACACCCGCGCGGAACCGCCACTCGGACCCGCCGCGACGAGCGCATCGAGGACGACCTGCACGCGTCGCGGGAGGTGGCGGCGGCCAGGGTACACCACGTGGAGGGGGATGCGGGTGAGCGTCGTCCGCGGCAGCACGGGCACGAGAACGCGGCGCGCGAGCGCCGCGCTCGCGGCGTAGGCCGGGAGGATCGCGATGCCGGCGCCGCGCTCGGCGAGATCGGCGAGCGCCAGCAGATCGTTCACCCGGATGCGCGGGACGAGGCCGAGGCGTTTTCCGTTCCGACCACGGAGCGCGCGGAGATCGCTCGCCGGTCCCGAGGCCGGAACCGCGAGAACGTCGTGCTGCGCCAGCTCCTCGAGGCTCCGCGGCGGGCGCCGGCGCGCGAGGTAGGCCGGCGCCGCGTAGAGCCCGACCGCGGCGGTTCCGAGCTTTCGGGCCGTCAGCGACGAGTCCGGCAGCGGCCCCTCGCGCACCGCGAGGTCGAGGTCGTCCTCGATGAAGTCGAGGCGGCGGGCGTCGAGGACGAGGTCGATCTCGAGGTCGGGATGCTCGGCGGCGAGCCGAGCGATGACGGGCACCACGCAAACGCGGCCGAACGCCCGCGACGCCGAGAGACGCACCCGGCCGCGCACCGCGGTTTGCAGGTCGCGAACGGCGGCACCCGCCTCGTCGAGCGCCTCGAGGAGCGGTTGCGTCCGCTGATAGAGCGCGAGCCCCGCGGCGGTCGTCCGGACCCGTCGCGTCGTCCGCTCGAGGAGCCGCGCCCCGAGGGCCTCCTCGAGCCGCGCGAGCTGCTTGCTGACGGCCGAGGGCGTGAGGCCGAGGCGCCGGCCCGCGTCGGTGAGGCTGCCGGAGTCGACAACGAGGACGAACGAGCGGATCGCGCCCAGGTGCGCGCGCATGATTTGTGATTGCATGTCACGAGTGTAGTGAATCAATTCGTATTGTTGAATCATAGAGACGTTCGTACGGTGCGGCGCATGAGCCAATCGACCCTGTCCATCCCCGCCGGCGCCGCGAGCGCCGAGCCGCTCCCGATCGCGATCCGCGTGCTGCGCCGCTTGAACCCGGCGATCACGTGGACGCTTCGCTCGCCGCTCCACGGCGTCATGAGCAGGAACCTGATGCTGATGACGTACGTCGGCGCGAAGAGCGGGGTCACGCGCACCCTGCCGCTCTCGTACGTCGAGACGGGCGGTCGCCTCTATCTCTGCACCCGCAGCTCCGCCTGGTGGCGGAACCTCCGGAACGGCCGCACGGTCGAGCTGCACCTCCGCGGGCGCAAGGTCGCGGCAACACCGGTCGTGCTCGACGTCGCGGCGCGCGAGGCACTCGACGCGCTGCGTGCGTTCCTCACGGCGAATCCGAAAACGGGCGAGATGCTCTATCGGGTCCGCTCGGGCCGTGATCGCCGGCCATCGGAGGAGGACCTGCGTCGCGAGGTCCTGCGCTCGGTGGTCGTGCGCCTGGACGTCGCGTAGGCGGTCCCGGCGCGCCTTACGCCGCCCACGGCCCTTCGCGCAGCACGAAGCGGAGACCGTACTCGGTCTCGAGCGACATCGCGTCCGACATCGGCTCGTCCACGACGTCGATCGTGACGTCCGCGTCCTTGAACGGCTCGACCATCGCGGCCTGGAGATAGACCGGGACGCCGGCGACCTCGCCGACCGCGGCGACGCCCGCGAGCACGGCGTCCTCGAAGAGATGCGGGGCGGTGCCTTCGCAACACCCGCCGTCGATCGTAAAGGCGAGCGTCCCCGACCGTTCGGCACGCACGCGCGCCACCACTTCCGCCGCCTTCTCGGTGATTCTGATCGTGGGCATTTTGCGGGAGGAGCGTGGATTCACTCGGCGCTCCGACGTTCATCGGAGCATTCGGGGGCACGCGCGAAGCGCGCCCCCGAAGCGCACGGGAACGAACTCTAATTCAGCAGCAGTTGCAGGTAGAACTTGCCTTCCGGCGGCGTGTCCTCGCCGACGTGGATGTGCTTCAGCTCGTGGTACTCGGCGAGCCCCCACTTGCCGAGCTCGCGACTGACGCCGCTCTGCTTGTAGCCGCCGAACGGGAACCGGAGATTGATCATGT
>DAIQBH010000228.1:0-4162 GCA_036781285.1 Thermodesulfobacteriota bacterium
CAGGCGGACGCGCTCACGGAGGCGCTGGTGGAGCGCTACCGCGCGAGCCGCTAGCGGACGCCGGGCCAGTCGGCGAAGCGCTTGCCGGTGATGCGCTCGTACGCCTCGACGTAGCGCGTGCTCGTCGCGTCGACGACGGCGCGCGGGAGCGGCGGGGGCGGCGGCTTCTTTCCCCAGTCGAGGGTCTCGAGGTAGTCGCGCACCGGCTGCTTGTCGAAGGACGGCGGGGTCTTGCCGGGCTCCCATTGCGCGACCGGCCAGAACCGGGACGAATCCGGCGTCAGCACCTCGTCGCAGAGGACGAGCTCGCCGGTGCCGGGGATCAGGCCGAGCTCGAACTTGGTGTCGGCGATGATGATCCCGCGCTCGGCGGCCCACTCGCGGCCGCGCGTGTAGAGCGCCAGGCTCACGTCGCGAAGCCGCGTCGCCATCTCCTTGCCGACGAGCTCGGCGGCGCGCTCGAACGAGATGTTCTCGTCGTGATCGCCGACCGCGGCCTTCGTGGACGGCGTGAACACGGGATCCGGCAGCTGCGACGACTCGAGGAGGCCCGCCGGGAGGGGCGAGCCGTGCATCGTCCCGTCCTTCTTGTACTCCTTCCACGCCGAGCCGGTGATGTAGCCGCGGACGATGCACTCGACGGGCAGCATCTCGGCCTTCCGGCAGAGCATGATGCGCCCGGCGAGGTCGGCGTCGCCGGCGGCGCTCCGCACCTCGGCGGGCAGATCGGCGACGTCGGTCGAGACCAGATGGCTCCCGACGGTCTTCGCCATGTCGCGGAAGAGCTCGAACCAGAACGCGGTCATCGCGGTGAGCACGCGCCCCTTGTTGGGGATCGGCTCGGCCATGACGACGTCGAACGCCGAGAGGCGGTCGCTCGTCACCATGAGCAGCTGGTCGTTCCCGACGGCGTAGATGTCGCGAACCTTGCCGGAATGGACGTGCGGTAGCGAAAGCTTGGTCATCGCGCTCTCAAATCAGTCGCCGCGCCGGGTGGCAAGTGCCGGCGGACGGATTCCAGCACGACCGCGATCGCGACCACGACCCCGCAGCCGATGACGTTGTACCAGAGGAAGCCGAGGTCGGACGTGAAGAAGAGCGCGAGCACGGCCGCCTGGGCGACGAGCGCCCCCGCGAGCACCGGCGTCGCCGAAACCCACGGCACGAAGAACGCGACGACGAAGAGGCCGAGCACCGTGCCGTAGAAGATCGAGCCCAGGATGTTCACGGCCTCGATCAGATTGTCGAGCAGCGACGCGAACGCGGCGAAGCTCACGGCGACGAGGCCCCAGAAGACGGTGAAGAGCTTCGAGACGAGCAGGTCGCGCGGGCCCGAGTCGCCGGTCGTGCCGCGCAGGCGCCGATAGAAATCGATCGTCGTGGTCGAGCCGAGCGCGGTGAGCTCGGCCGCGGTCGAGCTCATGGCGGCGCACAGGATCACGGCAACGAGGAGGCCGACGAGGCCGGGCGGCACATGGCCGAGCACGAAGCTCAGGAAGACGTAGTCGGTGTCCTTGGTCTCGGCGTCGGGCGCGGCGCGCGCGACGAGTGCCTTTGCCTCTGTCCGCACGGTACGGACGTCGGCCGCCGCGGCGCGGAGCGTCGCTTTCGCCTCGTTTCGCCGCGCGTCGCCGGCCTCCAGGGCCGCGACGTACGCCGTCGCGGCGTCGCGCTGACGCGTGAACGCGGCGTCGTAGCGCGCCTGCAACGCCTGGAGCGCCGGCGCGTGGGCACCCCCGGCGACGCGGGCGAGCGTCGGCGCGTTGAAGAAGATCGGCGGCGGCGTGAACACGTAGAAGACGAAGACCATGACGCCGGTGAAGAGGATCACGAACTGCATCGGGATCTTCAGCATGCCGTTGAAGAGGAGCCCGAGGCGGCTCTCGGTGACCGACCGGCCCGAGAGGTAGCGCTGCACCTGCGACTGGTCGGTCCCGAAGTACGAGAGCGCCAGGAAGAAGCCGCCGGTGATGCCCGACCAGAAGGTGTAGCGCGTGCTCGGGTCGACCTCGAAGCTGACGACGTTCATGCGATCGAGCGCGCCCGCGAGCTTGATCGCCGCCGGCAGCGAGACGCCGTCCGGAAGGCGCAGCACGCTCAGCACGGCCGCGATCGCGACTCCGGCGAGCATCACGATCATCTGCTGCTTCTGCGTCTGCCCGACCGCGACCGTGCCGCCGGACACGGTGTACGCGATCACGGCGAGGCCCATACCGACGGTCGTGAGCCCGAGCGGCCAGCCCATGATCGCGCTCAGGATGATCGACGGGGCGTAGATCGTGATGCCGGCCGCGAGGCCGCGCTGGATCAAGAAGAGAAAGGCGCCGAGCCAGCGCACGCGGACATCGAAGCGGTGTTCCAGGTACTCGTACGCCGTGTAGACCTTGAGCCGATGGTAGATGGGCACGAACACCGCGCTGATGACGATCATCGCGAGCGGCACCCCGAAGTAGAACTGCACGAAGCGCATGCCGTCCTCGTACGCCTGGCCGGGCGTCGAGAGGAACGTGATGGCGCTCGCCTGCGTCGCCATGATGCCGAGGCCGATCGTCGGCCACGACATCGTGTTGCCGCCGCGGAAGTAGGTCTCGACGTCGCTCACGTTGCGCGCTTTCCACGCCCCGTAGACGGCGATGAAGCCGATCGTGCCGACGAGGACGATCCAGTCGAGCGGCGTCACGAGGCCCACCGCCCGAGCGCCCAGAACGCGGCGACGATGACGGCGAGCTCGACGACGAGGACGACGTAGAGATTGCGCCAGGTCCCGAGGAGCGGCGGGCGCTCCTCCATCGATGTCCCCTCGCGCTCCGCCAACGCTCAGTCCCGCGCGAGGAGGTTCGCGAAGAGCCGGTACGCGCCCGGCACGCCGGCGGGGAGCTGCCGGAAGAACGCGAGGCCCGTGTAGACGTACCGGCCCTTGCCGTGCCGCGCGACGAGGAGGCCGCCGTCGAGCGCTTTCTCGTCGGGGTCGGCGGCGCGGATGACCGGCGTGTACCTCGGATCCCAGGTCTCGGCGTAGTAGAGGCCGCGCTCCTGCACCCAGCCGTCGAAGTCGGCCGGGCCGATCGCGTTCGGCGCGCGCAACACCGGCTGCTGCGGGTCGAGCGCGGTCATCGCCGCGCGCTCGTCGGTCACGCGGTCGCGGCCGATCGTGAGCTGATATGGCCCGATCGGCGTGTCGAGCGGCGCGAGGCGGTTGTTGGTCACGTACTGCACCACGACGGTGCCGCCGTCCGCGACGTATTGCATGAGGCGCGCGTGCGCGTTCCGGAGCGCGGCGCGGGTGTTGTAAGCGCGGACGCCGACGACGATCGCGGCCCACCGGTCGAGATCGGCGTTCGCGAGCATCTCGTCGTCGAGCGTCTCGACCGTGAGCCCGACGTGCGTGAGGTCGCTCGCGACGGTGTCGCCGGACCCCTGCACGTAGCCGATCGCGCCCTTCGGGAGCCGGAGCGCCAGCGGCACGAGTCGGAGCGACGCCGGCTGGAGCACGACCTGCATCGGCAGATGCGCGTAGTCGATGACGTCCTCGCGCAGCGACCAGGCTCGGCCGCCAGTCGTGAGAGTCGGATGGATCTCGGCGGCGGCCGCGTCCTTCGGCGGCGTCACCGTGAAGCGGACGACGGTCTCGTCGCCCGCCTTGGCGAGCTGCACGGGCGCGCGCGCGGGCTCCGAGCGCCAGCCGGCCGGAAGGTCGAGCGCGACCTCGCCCGCGAGGTCGTTCCGCGCCGCCCGCACCCGCAGCGCCGCGACCGTCGCGGCGCCGTTCGGGAACATCACCGCATCGCGGAGCGGCGTCACCGTCGCCGGCGGCGCCACCAGGAAGCGCCGTACGCGCTCGCCATGCACTTGGTCCTTCCAGACGTAGACGACCGGAACCGTGAGCCGGAGCGGGCGGCCGCCGACCTCGAGCTCGACGGCGACGGCGAGCGCCGGCGGCCCGCTCGGCGCGCCGACGAGATGCTGGTCCGCGACGACCTGCCGTCCGGCGAGCGACGGCGTCGCGAGCCAGTAGGGCGTCGAAAGCGGCGCGTCCGCCGCGATCGGCACCGCCTGCGTGATCTCCTGCTTGGCGCCGACGGCGAGCGGCGTCGCGACCTGTTTCGCCGCGACACCGGGAAACGTCAGCCGGACCAGCGTCGCGGCGGCGGGACGCCGCAGC
>DAIQBH010000228.1:4172-9535 GCA_036781285.1 Thermodesulfobacteriota bacterium
CCTTCACGTCGACCGTGCCGCCCGGCTCGGTCATCGGCTGCGCGGCGGTCGCGCGGACGAAGAGCCCGGCCGCGGCGGCGATCACGTCGGCGAGGGCCGCGCGGGCGTCGCGGACGCGCGGCGCGTCGGGCAAACGATCGAGCGCACGGGCCGCCGCGGCGAGCGCCGGCAGCGCGCGCTCGGGCCGGTCGCGCTCGAGCGTCCGCGCGGCCTCACGGAGCGCCGCGTCGACCGCCGCCCCGCCTTTCCCGATCCGGGCCCATGACGGATCGACGCCGTCGAGGATGTCCTTCGCCGGACGCGACCCCGCGACGGTCACGAAGCGCTCGGTCAGCACACCGCGCTCGCCCGGCACGCCGAACCCCTGGCTCTTGTGCTGGCTCCGCGAGAGCGCGGCGAGCTCGCCATAGCCGAGTCCGAGGCGCGCGTCGTACGCGCCGACGTCGAGCGGCAGCGCGTCCTTCGGCACCGGCTTGTCGGTCCAGGTCGAGACGTTCCAGAGGAGCCGCGTCGCCCGCCATGGACGCACGGCGTCCTCGGATTGCCGCACGCCGTCGCGGAGCTGCTCCGGAAAGCGCGCCGGGTCCGCGGCCGCGGCGAAGGCCTCGCGCGCGAGGATCGCCGAGGCCGTGTGGTGGCCGTGGTTCGGCGGCAGCTCGTCGAAGCGGGTGACGATGACGTCCGGCTGGAAGGTGCGGATCACCCACACGACGTCGGCGAGCGCCTCGTCGCGATCCCAGATCGCGAGCGTCTCGGCGGCGCTCTTCGAGAAGCCGAAGTCGCGCATGCGGGTGAAGCGCTGCACGGCACCGTCGAGCCGGCGCGCGGCGAGGAGCTCCTCGGTGCGGATCACGTCGAGCAGCTCGGCCTGCTCGACACCGATCAGGTTCTGGCCGCCGCCACCGCGGGTCATCGAGAGATACGCGGCGGTGACGTGGCGGGCGTTGGCGAGGTAGGCGAGGAGGCGCGTGTTCTCGTCGTCGGGGTGGGCCGCGACGTAGAGGACGCGCGCCGTCGAGGCGACGCGGTCGAGGGCGTGGGCGAGGGTTCCGGCATCCATGACGGGCTCCGACTGGGCGGCCGCGGGCGCGAGGCGGGCGAGCGCGGCGACGAACGAGCAAGCGGCGAGCAGGGCACGAGCACGAATCACGACACGGTCCTCCGCGGCGTCGCGCGGACGCCGCGCAAGTAGGTCTCCCAGCGGTCGAGGATCCGCACGCGGTCGAAGCGCTCGACGGCGCGCGCGCGCGCGGCCGCGCCGAGCGCGGCACGGCGCGGCGGATCCGCGACGATTGCGAGCGTCGCGTCCGCGAACGCGCCGACGTCGAACGGCTCGACCAGCACGCCCGCGTCGCCGACGACGTCGGGAAGCCCGCCGACCCGGTACGCGACCACCGGAACGCCCGCGCTCATCGCCTCGAGCGCGGCGACCCCGAAGCTCTCGGTGACGCTCGGCAGCAGGAAGGCGTCGGCATGCGGCAGCTCGCCGGCGACGTCGGGACGCGGGCCGACGAATGCGACGGCGTCCGCGACGCCGCCCGCCCGCGCCAGGTCCTCGACCGCGGCGCGCTCGGGGCCGTCGCCGACGAGCACGAGCCGCGCCGGCAGCGAGCGGCGGACGCGCGCCAGCACCTCGATCAGGTCCGCCACCCGCTTCACCGCCCGGAAATTGGAGACGTGCACGAGCACCGGGCCGCCACCCGCGCCGGCCGGCGACGCGAACCAGCGGTCGAAGCACGACGGGTCGCGGGTCGCCACGGGCGCGAAGCGCCTGGTGTCGACCGAGTTCGGGATCACGGTGATCGCGGCATCCGCGCCGAGGTCGAGGCACGTCCGCGCCTCGGCGCGCAAGAACTCCGACGGCACGGTGATCCCGTCCGACGCGAGCACGGCGAAACGCGTGACCGCGTCGTAGCGCTGGGCCAGACCGTAGCTCGTGACGTCGCTGCCATGGAGCGTCGTCACGACACGCGGCGCCGCCGCGCCGAGCGTGGCGCACGCCAGATGCGCGCTCGCCGCGTGCGGCACCGCGTAGTGCACGTGCAGCACGTCGAGCGCGTGGCGGCGGCAGACCTCGACGAGCGTCTCCGCGAGCGCGAGCCCGTAGAGCGGCTGGCCGAGCACCGGATGGCTCGTCGCCGGGACCCTATGGAACGCGAGCCGCGGGTCGTCGGGGAGCGGGCGACTCGGCGGCGCGCTGGCGATCACGTGCACGCGATGGCCGCGCGCCGCGAGGCCGGCGGCGAGCTCGCTCGCGACGACGCCGCTCCCGCCGAGGCTCGCCCAGCAGACGACGCCGATCGCGAGTGCCTCGCTCATGCGAGCCCGTCCCGCGTACGAGACTCGGCGCTCGCCGGCGGCGCGCCGGCCGGCCAGACGAGATCGCGCGGGTTCGGGTCGAAGGGCGCGATCGCCGCCGACACGCGTTCGAGGAACGCGCGCTCGCCCCACCGCGCCATGTAATAGGCCGGACCGTAGTAGCGCTCCTGCGGCACGCCGTGCGGCATCAACGCCCAGCGTACCTGCTGGAGCTCGTCGAGACGCGCGCGGTCGGCATGGAGATGCGCCGTCGCGATCTTGCGCGCGAGCTTCGCGACCGCGTTCGCGACCGTGCCGCGCGTCTTGTCGATCGCGGTAGCGAGCCCCGGCCCGACCGCGGCGATACGCGCCCGCAGAGGATCGAGCGCGGCGTCGAAGGGAGCCACGAGCGCGCGCTCGAGTGCGGCGTCGTCGAGTCCGTCCCCCACGGGCTCCTGCGCCGCCAGATCGTGCGTCGCGCGCGCGGCATCGTCGGGCGCGATCCCGAGCCGTTCGCAGCGATCGAGCGTCCGGCCTTCGAGGATGCGGAGGCGCGCGCGCGGCACGACGAGCGGCATCGCGACGCCGAACGCGGCGTAGAGCGGTGCCAGCTGCGCGAAGTACGCGACCTCCCCCGGGCCCGCGACGTAGGCGACCGTCGGCAGGATCGCATCCTGCACGATCGGACGGAGGAGCGCGCTCGTACTGAACGCGCGCGGATCGGCGTCGAGCGCGGCCAGAAGCTCGGCGAGCGTGTGCCGCCGCCCGGTTCCGACCTCGGCGAATCCGCCGTCCACGGGCTGCAAGCGATGGCGCGGACCGGTCGGGCCGTCGGAATGGAAGAACGAGAGCGGCGCGCCCGGCCGGACGTGCACCGTCTCGTCGTAGCCGGCGTCCGCGAGCGCGCGGCGGCGCGCCGCGAGCACGTCGGCGAGCACGGCCGCATCGATGAGCGCCCGGCGATGGATCGGCGCCGCCGCGGCCGCGAGCGCCGGATCGCGCGGATCGAGCACGACGAGCCCGTCCTCGGCGAAGAGCTCCGCGAGGAGCCCGGTGAACGACTCCGCCCAGCCGGCACCCGGACGATAGTGGCGCGCCAACCGTCCGAGATGCGCGGCGGCATCGGGAAGATTGCCGATCTCGGCGCGGAGCTCGGCGAGCGCGCCCGTCACCTCGTCGGGGAGCGCGCGATGCGCGATCGACACCCGATCGGTCGCCGACGCCGGGAGCCGCAACGCGAGCGGCGCGCCGTGCGCCCGCGGCACGTGCGTGACGGCGATCTCGGGAAGATCGTGGTCTTCGTTCTGCACCCAGAAGACCGGGACGACCGGCCGCCCCGACTCCGCGGCGAGCGCGCGCGCGGCCGCGAGCGCCGACGCGGCCTTGTAAAGCGTGAACAGCGGCCCCAAGAAAAGGCCGCATTGCTGGCCGGTCACGACCGCGGCGGCGCCGTCCCGCAGCGCCGCCACATGCGCGTCGCGCGCCGGCGACGCGCCGAGCCGCGCGTTCTGCGCCGCGAGCGCCGCCGCGACCGCCGGCGCGAGCGGTCGCGCGGCGCGGGCGAGCGCCCGGCCGCGGACCGCCGCGTCCCGAAAGTCCCCCGCGAAGAACGCGTCGGCGCGCCCCGCGAGGTAGTCGGCGAATGGCGAGGCGAGCGTCAGCGCTTCTTCTTCCAGCCGGCGAGCGCGGTCGCGACCTGCTCCTTGAAGAAGTTCTCGTAGACCCGGTCGCCGGCGCCGAGCCGCTGCGCCTGCTCGCCGACGGCGATCGCATCGGCGCGCTTGTCCTGCTTCGCGAGGATCTGCGCCTTCACCCAGTGATTCCACCAGACGGCCTTGATCGCGATCGAGGTGTCGATCAGCTGGAGGGCGCGGTTCAGGTCGCCGCCGTTGTCGAGCAGGTAGCGTGCCGACGAGAAATGCGGGCGCCAGCTGTCGTTCAGCGTCGCGTCGATGTTCGCCATCGCCTGGGTCGCGGTGTCGACCGCGATCGGGATGGACACCCGGCGCTTCTCCCATTCGAGGTCGAGGCTCGTCGTATCGTCGGTGGTATCGGCGAAGAGGAACGTCATGCGCTCGCGGAAGTCCGCAGAGCCCGGCTTCACCGTGATCCGCACCACGTCCTTGTTCTGGTCGTAGTCGTTGACGCTCGCCGTCGTGGCCGAGTTCAGAATGACGGTCCACTTGCTCTTTCCCGGAATCGTGTAGAGCGCGTAGGTGCCAGCGGGGACCGGCTGGCCGCCGAAGCGGAAGTCACGGCTCGCCTGGAGCGTGGTGGGTGCGTTCGCACCCGTCCGCCAGAGCTGGTCGTACGGCACGAGGTCCCCCCAGATCTTCCGGTCCTTCACCGCCGGGCTCGAGTACTTCACGGTGAAATCGGTGAGCCCGACGCGCTGACCGACGCTCGCGGGCGGGCTCAGCTGCGGCAACTCGGGCGGGCCCTGCTGCGCCTCGGCCGCCGTCGCGGCAACGATCGTCAATCCGGTGAGCAGCATCCCCGCCGTGCCGGCCCGCAGCCGGGCAAACGCACCACGCTCGTCTCGTCGCATTCGAACCTCCGATGAAAGTGGAATCCGCGCACTGTGACACGCGGCCGGAGTCGATTCTACGTAGGGCAACGCGCGCGGACGTACGTGCGTCCGTCATCCTTCCCGTGTGGGACGGCCCACGGCGTGACGGCCGAGAAAGATCGCCGAGGTCTCGGTGACGGCACCAGCACCGTCACGCCCCGACGAGCGAGCTCAGCGCGGGCGCAGCAGGACGACCGGAATGTCGCGCGCCGTACCCTTCTGGTAGTCGTCGTACCCCGGCCACGCCTTCGTCATGATCGGCCAGACGCGCTTCTTGTCCTCGGCGGTGCCGGTGCGGGCGGTGACGGGAATCACCTCGTCCCACACCTGGAGCTCGCACTCCGGGTTCGCGACCAGGTTGTCGTACCACCCGGGATTCTACGGGTAGCCTGCCTTCGACGCGACGAGGACGTAGTCCTCGCCGTCGCGTTCGTAGAGTAGGGGGAACTTTCGGAGCTGGCCGGTCTTCCGACCCTTTACCTGGAGGATGAGACAG
>DAIQBH010000229.1:0-9506 GCA_036781285.1 Thermodesulfobacteriota bacterium
GAGCGCTGGTTCGGCACGGCGATCGCCACCGCCCCGCCCGGGCGCAGCAGCTGGTGGACGCGTTTCAGCGTCGCCAGCGGATCGACGACGTGCTCCAGCACGTCGAGCATGGTGATGGCGTCGAAGCGATCCGCGAACGCGTGCTCCTCGATGGGTGCCACGACGATCTCGACGCCGAACTCGCGCGCAGCCTTTTCGGCGGTGAGGGAGCAGATGTCGATGCCCTGCACCTCCCAGCCGCGCTCGCGCGCGAGATGCATGAGGATGCCGGTCCCGGCGCCGATGTCGAGCAGCCTTCCAGGTCCGCCGGTCGCCGACTCGAGCCGCGCGAGATGGCGCCGCATCTCGCGGATCACCGGGTCTTCGACGAAATCCCGCCCGCAATTCGCGAAGAAGTCGCGGACCTCGGGGAAGGCCGTTTCGTCCGTATAACCCTGGGTCTCGACCACGGCCTTTTCGGCGAGCGACGGCAGGGGGTTGGCACGGACGAGTCCGCACGCCCGGCAACGCAGGATCTGCCGCCAGCCCATGTCGTGGAGAAGGTGATACGCCGCGCCGCCACAGAGCGAGCAGGCCGTCGGCACGGCTCCCGCGCGTGCCGGTTCGAGCTCCGGGACTAGATCCGGCACAGGGCGATCAGGTCGAGCGCTTCGGGATGGATGGATTCGAGCACATGGAAGTCGCTCGGCAGGATCGAACGGCTGCCCTGGTCCACCTCGGCGACGCGGCGCCGGACCAGCACCGCGAGGCGTCCGAAGACCCATTTCACGAAACGGTCCGGCAACAGCTTGCGCAGGCCGAGGGGATCGAGCCGGAGGATCCGGCGCACCTGCTTGGCGCGCGCGGCATCGAAGCTCCGGACCTTGTCGTTGCCCATCATCGAGTAGAGATCGACCCGGCCGAACAGCGGACGCAGCAACGTGAGCAGCTCGTCGGCCACGTATTCGTGCAGGTGGTACGGATTCTCCGAAACGGACATCAGGCGATTCGGGGTCGTCAGCATCAGGACGCCCCCCGGCTGCAACGCCGCGCGCACGGCAGTCAGGAAGTGCACGGGATCGGCGAGATGCTCCAGCACCTGAAAATTCGTGATGAGGTCGAACCGGAGGTCGAGGCCGGGAAGCGCGTAGACGTCGAGCTGCCGAAACTCGAGATTGGAACGTTGGTATTTCGCGGCCGCGGCCTTCACGGCGTCGGCGGAGTAGTCGATCCCCGTCACGCGGCGTGCGGTTTCCGCCAGGAGCACGGTGCCGAACCCCTCCCCGCATCCCGCGTCGAGCACCTGCCGATCGCGCGCGAGCTCGCGCGCATAGAGATACGCCGCCAGGTGCCGGGCCTCGTCATACGCGAAGCCCTCGCCGTACCCGGGTCGTTCACCGCTGTGCAGTAGGGGGGTCGCTGCCGATTGGGTCATCCGCATCCTTCCGGCCCGCGACACGACGTCTCGGGGAATGAGTCTTCTAGCCCGCGGCCCCGCGGTCGGAAAAGGCCCCAATGCCGATGGCGGGCGCGAGGGAGCGCGGCATCGCTCCCGTCTGTTTCCGGTGGGCCCCGGCTGCCAGCCGCGCGACGACGTCGTCCGGATCGCGATCGGCCGCCGTCCGCAGCGCCTCCACGACGTCCGCATCGCCGGCCAGCTCGCCGAGGGTCCACGCCGCCGCGCGCCGGACCTCGGGCGCGCCGCTCAGGAGGACGGTGCGAAGCTCCGGCGACAACTGCGATGCGCCGAGCGCCGCGGTTACCCAGATGGCGGACTCTACACCGTTCGCGACGGCGCTCCGCAAGCAGTCGGCCACCACCGTGCGAGCGGCGGCGTCACGCGCGGCGAGATCGACGAGCGCCGACGGGACGATCTCGGCGATGGGGGCATCGAGCCGCGTGAGGACGCGCGTGAGCTCGCAGGCGAGGTCGTCGGCGGGTGCCAGGCGGACGAGCGCTCCGGCAGCCGACGCCGTCGTCGCCGCGTCGCCGAGCGGCCGCTCCCCGCCCCTTCCGGGCATGCCGTCCCGGAACCGCCGCCGCAGGAGGTCCACCGCCTCGGGGTCCGGCAACAGTCCCGCGAGCTCGGCCGCCAATGCCGCGGCCTCGGGCGGGGCAGCCTCGTCCGCGAGCGTCCGTCGCACGGCCGCGAGCAACGCGGTCCGTCCCGGCCAGGCGTCCGGCTGCTCCGCACCGGCCCACAACCGCATCCGCGCGACCGTCTGCGCCCGCGTCACCTTCATCGCACCGAGCGCGTCTCGCACGATGCGCGGATCGCCGGAGGCGGCCTCGGCGAAGAGATACGACGCCGCCCGCGGATCGCGGAGGTCGCGAACCGTGCGCAGCACGAGGATGCGCGCGCGGCGGTCGAGGCCCTCCGCCGCGACGTACGACTCGAGCCCGCGCTCCGGGTCGCGCATGATCGCCGCGAGCAGGCTCGTCACGGCCGCCCGCCGAGCCAGCGCATCCGGACCGCCCGCAGCGGCGAGCAAGGTCCTCGCCGTCGCCACGGCGGGATGCGCCGCCAACCCGCGGAGCGCCGCGAGGCGGGTCGCGAGCGACTCGCCACGCCCGGCGCGGCGCACCGCCTCGTCGAACGGCAGCGCGGTCGGAGCCGGTGATGCGAGCGGCGCGGGCATCCCCCGCGCGGACGCCGCCAGCAAGTCGAATCGTCCGGTCCGTTGCACCAATCCGTAGTGGGCGTGCACGAACCTCCGAAGCAGCAGGTAATACGACGACGCGGCATCGAAGAACGTGAACTGCGCGTTCAGCGCCGCGAGCGCCCGCGGCCGCGTCGCGGCGAGATCGTCGAGGATCTCCGCCTCCTCGCGGTGATCCGGCCGGCCCGCGAAGAAGTAGTCGTGGGGCGTCGGATTGACGCCGCCCGTCAGGAAGAGGAGCGCCCCGATGCTCGGAAAGCCGACGGTTGCGGCCGTCCCTTCACTCTCGCGCGCGAGCCGTTCGCCGGTTGCCGCGAGCGCGCGCAGGTCGTCGGCCCGAGCCGCTTCGACGCCGACCGGTGCCACCGCGAACGGCAGGACGAACCGCGCTCCGGCGCCGAGCACCTGCGCGCCCGGAAGGATGCCGACCCCGACCGCCGCAACGATCACGGCCGCGGTGCCGGCCACGACCGCGCGGAGCGCCCCGCCATGC
This sequence comes from Thermodesulfobacteriota bacterium, assembly GCA_036781285.1. GTDB lineage: Bacteria > Desulfobacterota > Binatia > UTPRO1 > UTPRO1 > UTPRO1. The sequence continues at coordinate 3,133 of DAIQBH010000229.1, forward strand.
TGCTCCGCGAGCGCGTGCTCCCACGTGCGGAGCACCCGCTCGAGCAGAAAGCCGGCAAAGACGAGCGAGAGCGGGGCCGCGATCAGGAGATGCATGAAGTCGGCGCGGGGGTAGAGCTGCAGGAACATGAAGCTCGCGAAGATGAGGAGCACCGTGGTGCTCGCGTCGTCGCCGGCCGGCACGCCGCGCCGGCGCCAGACCCAGTAGACGCCCGCGGCGTGCGCGCCGAGCGTCAGCGTGAACGCCGCGCTCTGGAGCTGCCAGATCATCGACCAGAGGAGCCCCTCCGGCATGACGCCGAGCTGCGAAACCGCGACCATTGCCAGCACGATCGCCGCCGCGATCGCCGCGACCGTCCTGCGCGGCATGACCGAGCGGCGCGCGAACGGTGCCGCGAGCGCGAACCCCGCGGCGAGCACCGTCAACAGCAGACCCCACGGCTCCGGGCGCGGAAACGGGACGTAGTAGATGTCGGCCGCACCCGATCCGATCAGCAAGACCTCGCGCAGGAATCCCGCCGTTCCGAGCCGCTGCCAGAAGAACGCGAGCCACGGAACCGAGAGCGCGAGGAACGGCACGCCGAGCGCGAGGAGGTCTCCGACGGTACGGGCACGCTGCACCCGGCCCGACGTGACCGTGGCCATCATCACCATCGTGAGCGGCACGAGGTAGATGAGCGCGTCCAGCGGCCGCGGCACGATCCCGAACACGACGACCACGCCGAGCAGGATGCCGACGAAGACCACGAGCCACAGGCCCGCCGCGAGTCGACCGCCGCGCGTGTCGTCCGTGGAGTCCAACGCCAACACACTCGCTGCCGCCGCAGCGAACGCGAAGACCCCCGCGTTCGGCTTCATCGCGAGCGTCACCGCGGCCGCGATGCCCGCCCCGACGAGCCATCGGCGCCGTGCGGAACGCAGGAAAGCCACGACCGCGCCCACCGTCGCGACCCAACCCGCCGTCGCAAACCATGCCGGATACGCGATGTTGAACGCGCAGAACTCGCCCGGGTACAGCGGGATGAAGGTGAGATAGAGCGCCGGCAGCAGCAGCGCGATCCACGGCCGCGCGACACCGGCGAGGAGCGCCGCGAGGCCGGCGATGGTCCCAGCGTGCACCAACGCGAGCACGGTGCGGAACGCGACCAGGTCGCCGGTCACCCGCCAGACGGCGGCATTCAACGCGAAGAAGCCGGGCGTGTACCCGGTGCTGAAATCGACGTACGGGAGCTCGCCGCGCACGACCCGGACGATCTGGTAGAGCAGCGTCCCCTCGTCCTCGACGTTCAGACCGTAGGCGCGAAACGGCAGAAGGTAGACGAGAGCGTAGGCGAAAGCGGCGAGAGGCAGGCCGGCCCGGTAGCGCTCCGACACGGCGGAGAGCCGGCCCGCACCTCCGCGGCCGCCTGCCGTACCCACGACGCCGGGCTCAGCCACGCGCGTCGCCGAAGCCCGCGAGCCGTTCGACGATCGCCTCGATCTCGTCGGTGACGCCGTCCCACGTGAAGCGCTGCGCCCAGGCGAGTGCGCCCAGGCGGAGACGGTGCCACGTGGTGTCGTCGCTCAGCAGCCGCACGAGCGCCGCGGCGCACGCGGCCGGGTCGCCGTGCGTCACGAGCAGTCCGCTCTCGTCGTGACGGACCGAATCGCGGAGCCCGGGAGAGTCGCTCGCGACCGACGGCACGCCGCACGCGGCTGCCTCCAACACGGTGAGGCCCCAGCCCTCCTTCTCCGACGGGTTCACGAAGACGCGCGCGGCCTGGTAGAGCGCCACCTTCTCGCGCTCGTCGACGAAGCCGCGGAACTCGACCGCATCGCGGATTCCGAGGCGCGCGACCTGTCGCTCGAGGGCGCCGACCGCGTCGCCGCGGCCGACGACCACGAGCCGTGCCGTCGGGACGGCGGCAAGCACGCGCGGCATCGCATCCAAGACGACGTCGATGCGCTTGTAGGTCTCGACGCGGCCAAGTGAGAGCACGACCGGGCCCGGTGTCGGCTTCGCGGGCCGGTAGAGCTCGTGGTCGAGACCGTTCGGAATGAACGTCACGTGGTCCGGCGCGATGCCGCGAGCGATCAGGTCGTCACGCGTGCTCGGCGAGACCGCGATCATCGGCACGCGCCGGTAGATGCGCGGGATGCCCTGCTCGCTCAGGTACGTGATCGCCGCGACCGGGAAGCTGACCTGCCGGAAGGCGGTGCTCCCGAAGAGATGGTGCACGAGCCCGAGCACCGGGACCGGCGACCAGAGCGGAGCATAGAACGGCAGCTTGTTCAGATTTTCCACCACGAGCGCGCGATCGCCGACGTCCCGCACCAAACGCCGCGCAACGAGCGGCCCGCGCGCGTAGAACGAGTACCGGTTGCCGACCCGCAGGACGCGCATGCCGCGCTCCGCACCGATCGCCTGGGCACCGGGATACCCGGCGCAGATCAACGTCACCGGGAAGCCGCGCTCCGCCAGGCGGCCGAACACCTCGTGCTGATGGACCTCGGCGCCGCCGGCCAGAGGATTCTCGATGTCGCGCTCGTTCAGGACGAACACATGCGGCCGATTCGCCGCCACGATCAGAGCGTCCCGCGCAGGTCCTGCATCTTCAGCCACCAGACGATCCAGAAGGCCTCGACGCTGATCCGCTTCGACATCTTCGACTCGCCGATCGTCCGGTCCGCGAAGATGATCGGGAGCTCCTTGATGCGGCCGCCCTTCCGCCACAGGCGATACGACATCTCGATCTGGAAGGCGTAGCCGTTCGAGCGCACGCGATCGAGCGCGATCATCTCGAGCGCGCTTCGCCGCCAGCACTTGAATCCCCCGGTCATGTCCCGCACGGGCATCTTCGTGATCGCGCGCGCGTAGGCGTTGCCGAAATAGCTCAGCAGGAGGCGCTCGATCGGCCAGTTCACGACCGTGATGCCGTTGATGTAGCGGGAGCCGAGCACCACGTCGGCGTGCTCGATCTCGCGGAAGAGGTCGGGCAGCGAGGAGATCGGGTGCGAGAAGTCGGCGTCCATCTGCACGACGAGGTCCGCGCCCATCTCGAGCGCGCGTTTGAACCCGGCGACGTACGCCGGGCCGATGCCCTCACGCACCGTCCGCAGGAGGAGATGCACGCGCGGGCTCGTGTGGGACATCTGCGTCACCGCGTCGGCCGTGCCGTCGGGCGAGCTGTCGTCCGCGACCAGCACCTCGATCTCCGGATCGACGGCGAGGATCTGCGGCACGATCGCGGTGATGTTGCCGCGCTCGTTGTACGTCGGGATGACGACGATCTTTTTGGCCATGTGGGGGTGCGTGCTCCGAAAGGTCAGCGTAGCCCGAGCGCTTCGTACGGCGGCTCGCGATGCCGGAGGCCGTCGATCCAGCCGCGCACCTTCAACCACACGCCGCGCGCCTCCCCGGTCACGGCGCGGCGCACGAAGACGAACGGCAGAGTGATCACGATGCTGAGCCAGAGCTTCAGCCGCTGGAGCGCGGTCGCGTGCTTGCGGGCGAAGAGGACGGTGCTGCGCGCGCTCAAGTATTTCCGCGGACTCACGTAGCTCGGGCCGCCGAGGGTGCGGTTGCCGCGGTGACGGACGATCGCATCGGGCGCGTAGCGGACGCGCCAGCCGCGCTCACGCGCGCTCGTACACCAGTCGACGTCCTCGTGGTACGCGAAGAACTCCTCGTCGAAGAGCCCCACCTCGGCGAGCGCGCGACACGACAGCAGCAAGGCACAGCCCGGCACCCACTCGACGTCGCGCGCGACGTCGTACTGTCCCGTGTCGCGCTCGCCCCAGCCGGCAAGCTGGACGAGGCTCTGGCGATAGTCGATCGAGCCGTACGTCATCCAGAGGCGGCCGGGATCGTCGAATGCGAGGACCTTGCCACCGACGGCAGCCACGTCGCCCGGGCGCGCCGCCTCGACCGCGGCGCGGAGCGCCCCGTGGTCCACGACCGTGTCGTTGTTCAAGACGTATGCGAAGTCGTATTGCATCTCGATTGCCCGCCGCAGCCCCACGTTGTTTCCGCCCGCGTACCCCAAGTTGACGGGCAGCTCGATGCAGTCGACCGCGGGAAACGCGGCCCGCACCCTCGGCACGACCGACTGGCGCGACCCGTTGTCGATCACCAGCGTATCGAAAGCCGGATAGTCCACCCTTTCGAGACTCTCGAGACAGGCGAGCGTGTCATCGGCGCCGTTCCAGTCGAGGACGATGACGAGGACCCGCGGCCACGCCTGCGAGAGTGCCATGCGCCCTGCGGAGGCGGCAACCCCCGAAAACGTCGATGGTGTAGATAGTTGTCGCGCACCGACGCGGCGTCTATGGTCGACCGGTCGTGTCCTCCGCCGCTCTCTCTTTCCCGTGCCCCCCTTCTGCCTGAATCGAACCCCACGGCGGCATACGCCGCTCGTGACGCTGGCGATCGTCGCCGCCCTCGCAGGGTGCACCCGCGCGACGCCACCCGAGCGCGTTCGCCTCCTCGCGCCGACGGGTGGGACCGTCAGCGACCGCTGCGTCGTCGACGACGACTCGCGAGAGGCGCGACGTCTCCGCGTCGGTGAGGAGTATCGTGTCAGGGTGCGAGTCCCGTCCGGCGCGATGCTCCGCTACGCGGCGGCGACGCCGGCCGCCGGATCCGCTGAGCTCACCATCACCGTGACCGCGATCGACTCCGATGCCGCCGTCCGCGACACGCTCTCGGCGACACCGCACTGGGTGGAGCGCACCGTCGACCTCGCACCGATTGCCGGGCGCGAGGTCGAGGTCGTCGCCCGCGGAACAGGCGGACCCGTCTGTTGGGGCGCGCCTGCCATCGTCGGCACGCCAGAAGGGCCTTCCCTGGTCGTCGTCGTGCTTCTGGACACAGTGCGCGCCGATCACCTGTCGCTCTACGGCTACGCGCGTCCGACCACACCGGCGCTCCAGCAGCTCGCGCGCGAGGCCGTCACGTTCACCGACGCGGCGAGCGACGTCTCGTGGACACGCGGATCGGTCGCCACCCTATTGACGGGTCAATCCTCGATGGTCCACGGCGTACTCAAGCGCGATGCGGTGCTCGACACGACGCATCCCACCATGGCCGAGCACCTGCGCGCGCGCGGCTTCCGGACGGTCGCGCTCAGCACGAATCCGAACATCCTCCCCATCTGGGGATTCGCACGCGGGTTCGACCAGTTCGTGGACGTCGACGCCGAGCACTGGTCCGCCAATTCCGATGCGGCGCGGGTCCTCGACGTGGCGCGCACGGCAGTACGTGCCGCCGGCCGCGAGCCCCTCTTCCTGTACGTGCACTTGAACGATGCCCACGCGCCCTACGATCCCCCGGCCGACGTGGCGGAACGGCTTCTCGGGACTTACACCAGCGACGTTCCAGGGAAGAATCTCACCAAGACGAGCGACGCGCCGACGGTCGCCGGCGCGATCGACCGCTACGACGCCGAGATCGCCAACATGGACGCGCGCCTCGGCGAGTTCTTCGGGTTCCTGTCCACCGAGGGCCGCTGGCGCGACAGCCTGGTCGTGGTGGTCGGCGACCACGGCGAGGAGTTCCGCGATCACGGCGGCATCTATCACGGGCACACACTCTTCCGGGAGCAGCTGCACGTCCCGCTCCAGATCAAGTTGCCGGGGCTCGCCGGCGGCGGTGCGCGCATCGGCGACGCGGTGAGCGTCGTCGACGTGCTGCCGACGATGCTCGGCATCCTCGGCGCCGCTCGTCCCGCTCTGCCCGGCCGCGCGCTTCTGGACGCGCAAGGACGGAGCGTCCAAGGCACGTCGCTGCCCCGCTTCTCCACCACCGACATGGACGGCACGACGGCCTACGCCGTCGAGGACGCCGCCGCGACGCTCATCGTCCAGACGCATCCGAAGGAAATCACCTGGCTCTTCGACCGCGTTGCCGACCCACTGCAATGGCGGAACCTCGGCGGTGAGGCGACGGATCACCTCGTACGACTCCGCCAGCTCCTCGACGAGCGGCTCGCTACGTACCGTCGCGGCTGGCACGTGCGGGTCTGCGGGGGCAGTACCTCCCAGACGGTTGCCGTCCGCATCACCGGCGCAGCGGTCGAGCATTTCGAGGCTGTCGATCTCGAGCCCGAGGACCGCGTCGAGGTCGTCGCGGGCGGCGGCAGCATCACCCTGACGAGCGACCTCCGACCACAGCAGCGCCAGGAGGAGTTCTTCGGGAAGCTGGTCCGACGCCCGCGGCCAGATGCGGACGAAATAGTCTTCCCGAATGAGGGCGACGTGGAGCTCGTCTTCGACGGCCCCGCCATGCCCGTCGTAAAGGGGCTCGCGAGCAAGGCCATCACCGCGTCCGTCGTGCAGGTCACGGTCGCGGAGGCGCTCACGCCCGCCGTCTACGTCCCCGCCTGCCCTGAGAAGCCG
>DAIQBH010000230.1:0-9398 GCA_036781285.1 Thermodesulfobacteriota bacterium
CGCACTTTGGCGACATTCCGATCGCGGCACGAAACGCATCGCCCAGGCGCTCGACGGTGCCGGCGTGCGGCGGACTTTGCGGTGCCATCGTGACGATCGCACCGAACGGTCTTGGCAACGCATCCGAAGGGCAACGAGTATCCGCTCCCGCAGCGCGCACGCCTGAATTGCGCCGTTTCTGGAAAGCCGCTACGAGCCGAGCGATGAAGATCCGCGTGCGTGGTGGAGAGGCGACGGCGGTCGCGACCGACGTCATGATCGTTCCCGTCGCTGTGGGTGAGGAGGACGGGCGGGACCTGCGCGCGCTCGCGCGGAGCGCCGGCGGCGCGGCGTTCAAACGCGCCCTCGCGGCGGCCCGCTTCAAGGGTCGCGAGGGACAGGCGAACGTCCTGCCGCTCCAGGGGCCGAAGAAGCAGGCGATCGCCCTCGTCGGGCTCGGCGACGAGCTCCGGCTCGATCACGAGAAGTGGCGGCGTGCCGGAGGCTCCGCCCGCCATCTTGCCGCCGCGGTCGGCGCGACACGCGCGGTCGTGGCGCTCGGCACGCGGCCCGTCGATCCGACCCAGCTCGCGGCGTTCGTCGAAGGCTTCGAGCTCGCCGCGTACCGCTTCGGCAAGTACAAGTCGGACGGCGAAGCGCCCCAGGAAATCGCCGAGCTCACGTTCGTGATGAGCGATGCGCCCGCCGAAAAGTCGCTCGAAGGTCTCTGGCGCGCGATCGACGCCACGCTGGCTGGTGTCACGCTCGCCCGCGATCTCGTGAACGAGCCTGCCGCCGTGAAGACGCCGACCTACATCGCGACCCTCGCCAAGAAGCTCGGCAAGGAGTCCGGATTCGAGGTCGAAGTCTGGGAGCCGAAGCGCATCGCCGCGGAGAAGCTCGCCGGGCTCGTCGCGGTCGCGCGCGGCAGCAACGAGGAGCCGCGCTTCCTGCACCTCCGCCACCGCAGCAAGGACGCCAAGCGCCGCGTGGCGCTGGTCGGCAAGGGCATCACGTTCGACTCCGGCGGCCTGTCGCTCAAGCCCGCCAAGAGCATGGAGACGATGAAGTGCGACATGGCGGGCGCCGCCGCCGTGCTCGGGACGATGACCGTGCTCGGCAAGCTGAAGACCGCGGTGGACGTCGACGCCTACATCCCGATCACCGAGAACCTCCCCGGCGGGAAGGCCCAGAAGCCCGGCGACGTGATCCGCTACCGGAACGGCAAGACGGTCGAGGTGCTGAACACCGACGCCGAAGGCCGGCTGGTCCTGGCCGACGCGCTCTCGCTCGCGGCCGACTCGAAGCCCGATGCGATCATCGACCTCGCGACGCTCACCGGGGCCTGCATGGTCGCGCTCGGGACGCAGGTCGCCGGGCTCTTCGCCAACGATCAGGGGCTCGCCGACCGCCTGATCGCGGTCAGCTCCGAGACGGGCGAGCCGATGTGGCAGATGCCGCTCGTCGCCGAGTACAAGGACGACATCAAGAGCGCGGTCGCCGACATCAAGAACATCGGCGGCGGCCACGCCGGCAGCATCACGGCCGCGCTCTTCCTTCAGGAGTTCGTCGGCACGACGCCCTGGGTCCACCTCGACATCGCGGGCCCGGCGTTCCTCGACAAAGGGCTCTCGTACGCGCCGAAGGGCGGCACCGGCTTCGGCGTGCGAACGCTCGTGCGCTGGCTCTCGACGATCGCCGCCGAATAGCCTCGGCGGGGCTCAGCCCCGCCGTCCGATCGACGGGGGGTTCAACCCCGCCGTTTGGCCGACGACGTCTTCTTCGCCGGTCTCGTCGACTTCGCGCTCGAGGCCTTAGTGGCCTTCTTCACCGGTGCTTTCGAAGTCTTGGCGACATCGCGTTTCGCGGTCGGGGCCTTCGTACGCTGGACGCCGCGTTTCCGCGTGTCGAGCTTGGCCTCTCGGATCTTCGCTTTGCCGCCCCGCGCCGTCTGCACGGTGGCTTTGCCGCCCCCGCGACGGTAGCGCGGCGTGCTCGCGACGCTGACGCTCTTCTTCTTGCCCTGCGCGACGGCGACGGAGGCTTGGCCGCGCGCGATGCTCCGCGAGCGCGAGCCGCGTGCGCTCCGTGCGACGTTCCGGCGCGGCTGCACCGGCTCGACGTACGTCGCGAGCCCGATGCGTAGCGGCTCCGCTTTTCCGGCGGGGACGCGGAGCGTGTAGCCACTCGGAGTGATGCCGCGGCGAAGCGCCGGGTTCAGCTCCTCGAGCTCGTCCGTCGACACGCCGCAGAGGTTGGCGGCGGCACGCAGCGACACCTGGCGGTCGACGTCGACCATCTCGTAGGATTCGGGCGTGTGTCGCGGCGCCTCGAAGCCGTAGACCTCGGGCGCCTTCGCGATCTGCACCGCGGCGAGGAACTTCGGCACGTAGGCGGAAGTCTCGCGCGGGAGGAGCCCGCCGTCCCGCATGTCCCAGAAGTCCTCGACGTCCTTGTTCTGGGAGAGGATCCGGGCGACGCGATATTCGCCGCTGTTGTAGGCGGCGAGGGAGAGCTCCCAATCGCCGAACATCTCGTGGAGGTCCTTCAAATACGCCGAAGCGGCGTGGGTCGACTTGATCGGGTCACGCCGCTCGTCGACCAGGGAGTCGATCCGGAGCCCGTACCGGCGGCCCGTCTCCGGGATGAACTGCCAGGGCCCCGCGGCGCCGGCGGGGGAAACCGCCTGCGGCCGGTAGCCGCTCTCGATGAGGGGCAGATAGGCGAGCTCGGGCGGCAGGCCCTCGCGCACCAGGATGTCCGTCATCGAGGGCAGGTACTTGGCCCCCCGAGACAACGCACCCCCAAAGAATCCGCGGAGATGTGTCGAAAATGCGTCCACCGTCGGCTGGACGGCTGGATTGGCGAGGTCGAACGGCCCGGAGGCCGTCGGCTTCGGGTGGTCGGCCAGGGCCTGTGTTCCCACTCCCGGAGCGGCGCTCGTCATCGCCTGCTTCGCACTCGGACCGACGTGGAAGCAGCCACTGATCAGCATCGCTACCAGAGGGAGCAGGAGGTTCGAGCCGCCGCGGCGGACCCATCCTCTTCCCCTCGTAGTCGTCATCACACCCCCGAATCCCCGTCGGACGGCCGCCACCCCACAGACGCTACCGGGCCGGTCCACGGCTCTGCCAGACCAAAACGGCTGCCCGGGCTTATACACGCAAAATCCAGGGATGCAAGCAAAAATGTGAGGCGGCGCGCCATTTTAGACATCGACGACCATCGCGCTGCCGCGCTGCGGCGGGAGAGCTTCCGTACGAGGTCGTATGCGATCTCGCATGTGGGTTCGCATACGCCTCGTCGTCAGTCGTTCGCGGGAGACGCGCGGGCTACTTCGCTTCGAGCTTCCCCGCCGAGTCGATCTTCGTCGTCACGAGCACGGTTTCGAAGCAGAGGCCGTTGTCGCCCTGCAACTGCACCGTCAGCGGGGACACTGCCGTCGCGAGCGAGGGGGATGGAAGGTCGAGGTGCACGCCCTTGCCTTTGAGTGCCAGCGCCGACTTCCCGATCTTCGAACCTGCGGTGAGCTTCAGCTCCTGCACGCCGTCGAGAGACCGCTTGCCGTCGACGTATCTGAAGAACGACCTTCCCGTTTTCCAGCAGGGCCTGCCGGTGCAGAGCCTTCCCGCGGGAATTTCGGCTTGCATCGCGAGGGCGCCGGCAGCGTCGTAGATGCAGAACGCCCAGCTCGTGGTGGTCGGGGGATCGCCGAAGTCGGCCTTGGGCGTGATCGGGCCCTTCTGGAGCTTCCACTGCAACGTGTCCTTGGCGTCGTCGACCTTGTCGACGATCACGAGGCTCGACTTGCCGGCGACCGCCGGCGTCCGGCACCCGGTGAGCGGTGCGGCGGCGCAGACGGGTTCCGGCGTCGGGGTCGCCGTGGGCGTCGCCGTCGCGACGAGTGCTGTCGCCGTCGCGTTCGAGGTAGTGGTGGCGGTCGCACTCGGCGTCGCGCTCGACGTGGCCGTCGGCGACGGCGTCGCGTTGGTGAGGACGACCGCGTACGCTTGCGACGCCGTGTAAGCGCCCGAGGTCGTCGTCAAGCGGAAGGCGAGCTCGTAGTCGCCGTAGACGCCGTTCGGCAGCGTGAGCATCCACGTCGGATGGTGGTGGAGGGCATCCGGCGCCGCGTTGGTGTAGGTGCCGAGCACGGCCGACTCGTTCACGGCGTCGAGCACCGTCGTGCGCACTTTCAGCGACGCGCCCGCGTCGAACGCGAGGAGCTGCACCGCGACCTGGGTGTTGGTGTCGAGCACGAAGAAGCCGGCGGCGTCGGCGAGGATCGCGTCGAAGCCGGGATCGGTCGCCGTGTAGACGGTCGTGCCGCCGATCGTGATGCTGGGCGCGAGCTGGATCTTCGGTGTGAAGTCGTACTGGACGGCGAGCGCGCCGCCGCCGTTCGCCGTCGAGCCGATCGAGATGTCGGCGCCGTGCTGAGCCGCCGCCGGTGTACCGCCGGCGATGAGCAGCGTCAGTGCGAGGAACACACGTCTCGTCCCGATGGTCATCGTCCCTCCTCACTCGAGGTCGAAGCACTGGAGGTCCACCGCCAGGCCCGCGGCGGCGCGGAGCACGTTGACGCCGTCGGTGACGGTGACGGCGCCGTTGCCGTTCACGTCGCAGGGCGCCGGGTCGGTGCAGGTGCTGGGGAGGCCGGCCGCGGCGCGGAGCACGTTCACCCCATCGCTCACGGTGACCGCGCCGTTGCCGTCGGCGTCGCCGCAGAGGCGGCCGCCGCCGGGTGTGGCCGTCGGTGCGGGGGTCGAGGTCGGCGTCGGGCTCGACCCGCCTTCGACGTTGGTGATCGTCATCGTGTACTCGGTCGAGTCGTCGTAGCCGCTCGCGCTCAGGCGGAAGGCGAGCGTGAAGTCGCCCGTCACCCCGTCGTCGAGGAGGAGCTGCCACTGCGGATGGGCGTGGAGATCGGGCACGGTGCCGATCACGGCGCGGTCTCCGGGGCCGTCGAGCGTCGTGCTGGCGATCTGCATCTGGGCGCCGGCGTCGAGCGCGGTGATCTCGATGCTCACGGCGGTCCCGTTCGCGAGCGGGAAGCGGCCGGCCGCCGTCGTCGTGACGGCATCGAAGCCGGGTTCGGTCGTGGTGAAGAAGCCGGGCAGCACGCTCGGCGTCGCCAGGATCTTCTCGTCGAAGTCGAAGTGCGCCACGAGCGCGCCGCCGTTGGGCGCGCTCGAGCCGAGCAAGATGTCCTCGTCGTGTTGAGCCGCGGCTGGCGTTGCAGAGAGAGCGAGCAGCAGGGTGAGCGCAAAACGCGAAAATGCGAGCATGCCAAAGGTCTCCTTTCGCGAAGGGCGGACCCCGCTCCGGTGCGCGCGAGCGGACTCCGGCCGTCGGTCAGTGGGAAGGGTTCACTCGTGCTGGTGTCCCGCCGCCGGCGTGAGGCAGGGGAACGACTCGTCGACGCGGTCGCCGCCGACCTCGATCTCGGCGAGCAATTCCTGGGCCCCGGGGTACGAGGCGCTGATCGTCTCCTCGACCCGGCAGCCGACGAAGCTCACGTGGGCCGCGATCGACTCGACGTTCATGTCGCCCGAGCCGGCCGGGCCGCACTTCGCCGCGATCTTGGCGGTGGCCTGGTCGCGCACCTTGGCGACCGCATCGAGGAGCTTCTGCCCGCACGCCGCCTCGGCCTTCGCCTCGGCCGACCCGCCATCGAGGCCTGCCGCTTCGAGCGCCTCGACGGTCTGGAAGACGTCGAGGCACTTCGCCATCGCCTGGTACTTGCCGGCGAGGAAGCCCTTGATCTCCTTGCCGATCGTTTTCTGGCAGCCGACGCTGTCCTTGTCGTACGCGCCGGCGTCGTACGCGATCGGCGCGAGGTGCCCGTTCGAGAGCGCGAGCGTGTAGCTCTCCGACTCGGTGTAGAGGGCCGAGGTGGTCGTGAGCTTGAACGAGATCGTGCCCGCACCGAACTCGCCCGGCGCCAGCATGAGCAGGAGCTGGAGCTCCGGATGATGGTGCGGGTCGTTCGGCGGGAGCGCGCCGGTCGTGCCGAGCACGACCGACTCGCCGACGGTGTCGAGCAGCGTGCCGTTCAGATTGATCGCGGTTTTGCCGGCGTCGAGCGCCGTGATCTCGACGCGGAGCTCGACGCCGCCCTCGAGGACGAAGAGGCTCTCGAGCGGCTCGTCGGCTGCGAGCGAGTCGAAGCCGGGGTCGGTCGCGGTGTAGACGCTGGTGCCGCCGATCTCGGTGAGGAAGCTCACCGGGACGACGGTGTCGAAGTCGAACTCTACGGCGAGTGCGCCGCCGCCATCGGCGGTCGAGGCGAGCGCCATGTCGCCGCCGTGCTGCGCGTGGGCGGAGCCGGTGCCCGCGCCGAGCGCGAGCCCGAGCGCGGCGATGGTCGATGCGAAACGTCCGAATGCCTTCATGATGCGAGTCCTCCAGTGGGCGCACCTCGAGCGAGGCACACCCGTGCCAATCGTGTTGGTCGGGCACCGGCGCGCGCATGGCGTGCGGGCGGTGCGGCGAAACGGCGTCAGTGCGTGGGAGGAATCGTCAGCGCGGCGGACCGCGGCTCTGCGGGCGAGGCGCGCGACCGTGCAGCGGGCACGGTGCCGGCGGTGCGGAGAGCGGGGTGAGCTCGAAGATGAAGTCGAGGGCCGGGGCGGCGGTGAAGGTGGCCGGCGTATGCCGGACGACGTGGCACGTCGCACAGTCTCCGGACGAGCCGGCATGTGCCGCCGCGTGCGCCGGCCCGAAGGCGACGAGCGCGGTGAGTGCCCCGGCTACGCACGCCGCGAGCGCGCGGCGGCGCGCGTGACGATCGGCGACGAAGCGCACGGCGCTACTCGTCGTGGTCGTGATCGCCGGTGTGATCATGATCGTCGTCGTGCTCGTGATCCTCGTCCTCGTCGAACGTGGGGGCGAGGATCAGCGTGACCGGCGGCGAGTCGGCGTACGGCGGCGGCGCCGTCGCCTTGAACGTGATGGTCCGGGGCGCGAGCTCGGCGTCGTCGGGCAGCACCACCTGCCATTCGGGGTGGATGTGCACGTCGGGCACGATGCCGAGGACGACGGATTCCCCCGGAGCGTCGAGGATCGCGTCGTTCAGCTTGAGCGAGACGCCGGGGTCGGCGGCGACGACCTCGATCGTGATCTCGGTGCCGTCGGCGACGGCGAAGAACCCGGGCTCGTCGGCCTCGATCGGGTTGAAACCCGGATCGATCGCGACGAAGAGGTTGCTCCCTCCCGCGCTCACCGAGAAGGGTGCCGCGACCTCGTGGTCGAAGTCGTAGTCGAGGCCGAGCGCGCCGCCCTCGGCGGATTCCGCGCCGAGGAAGATCTCGAAATCGCGGTCGGGGCCGCGTCCGAAGCCTTCGGGTTTGTCGCCCGGGCCGCAGCCGGCTGCTGCTGCCAATGCCAGCAGTCCCGCCAGCAGGGTCGCCGCGCGCCGTCGCGCGCGGCACGGTTCGTCGTGTCTGGTGCTCGCCATGGTTGCCTCCCACGGGCACGCGACGCCGTGAGGCGAGCGTACCCGAACATTCCGATCGGTCTCGTGGGGATGCCGCGCTCGTATGCGGGCGCGGCGCCGGACGTCAGAACGAGGAGGGGGGACCGCGAAGCGCGGGCGGGGCGTGATGCGAGCGTTTGCCGCGGGCCGGCGCGAGCGCCGGGCGTACGGGTATCGTCACCGTGACGATCGCGAGCGCCGCGACGACGGCGACGACGGCCGGCGTCGTCGTGACGGCGGCGCAGGCGGCGCAATCGCCCGGGTCCGCGTGCGTCACCGCGTGACCGAGAGTCACGGTGCCGAGCGCCAGGAAAGCGATCAGCAGCAGCGAGGCGACGAGCGAGTGGGCGTGGCGGGCGTGCATGGCGGCGACGACGATCGAGGCCGCCACTACACCCGCGCGCGAAGCTCGGTCAAGCGGTGTTGTTGCGACGGTGGAGATCGCCTGCTATTCGCGGCCCGTCGGAACCGCCACATGCAACCCTTTCGTTCCCGTCGTCGCGTGATCGTCGCGGCCCTCGCGGCCGCCGCGCTCGTCGTGCAAGCGCTCATGCCGCACGTGCACGCCTGGCAGTCGGGCGATCACGGCGTCGCATTCCTCGCCGCGACGGACGGTACGCGGCTCGCGGCTCCGGCGCACGACGCCGATCACGAACCGGCCGCGTGTCCGACGTGTCAAGCGCTCGCGCACAGTCGACAGCTCGCGGCCGCGCCGCGCGCCACGGCGCTCGCGTTCGTCCCGTTGCGGGTCGCCGTTCCCGTACGCAGCACCGCTGCCTTCGCTTCGCGCACGCACGCGAGCCCAGCAGCTCCCCGCGCACCTCCCGTCTCCGCCTAGCGGCAGTTCGAGTCCGGTCTCGACGCCGCGCGACCTCGGTCGCGCGGGCGGCGCACGCCCGTCGTCGTGGCCGATGCCTTTACTCGGGAACTCGTGTCGGCTCGTCGCCGGCGCGCGCGTTCGTTTGCGGAGCGAATCATGAGACGTCGAGCTCGAAGCGGTTGGCCCGTCCTCACCATGGTGGTGATGACGGTGCTCGTAGGAGGTGCCTCGCGGGTCGGCCATGCCGACGACGCGGGTGAGATCGAGGGACTGAAGCGTCAGATCGAGGAGCTCCGCCGGAGCGACGCCGAGAAGACGCGCCAACTCGACGAGCTGAAGCAGCTCGTCGAGAAGCTGGTCGCGCGGGAGGCCGTACCCCCGAAGGCCACGGCACCACAGGCCGCGCGCGCCGCGGCTCCGGCGGCCTCTGCGCCCGCGGGCGAGTCGGCGCTCGATCGCGCGATCCGCGAGGCCGAAGCCGCCGCCGGCACACGGCCGTCGACGGCCGCAGCGCCGCCGAGCGCGTCCGCCGCAGGCGCGCTTGCGACGACGACCACCACGGGCCCCGCCGCGCTCGACGACCAGCTCCGCGACCTCGCGCGTCAAGGCACGCCGGTCGTGACCGGCGCGGCGAGCGAGCGTGCCGCGCGCGGTCTCGGACTCACCGAGCAGCCGTCGCTGTTCGCGCGCCGGGTCGGCCAGGCCACCGTCCGTCTCATCGACATCTCGATGGACATCCTGTCGGTCGCCGGCTGGTCGACCGCCGACGATCGCGAAATTTCCGACCTACAGTACGGCGCCCACGACCCCAAGCGGCGGGGCTTCACGCTCCAGCAGGCCGAGCTGTCGCTCTCCGGCGCCGTCGATCCCTACTTCACCGGCGAGCTGCATGTCGTGGCCACGACCGGCGGGCTCGAGCTCGAAGAGGCTTTTCTCACGACCACGCGTCTGCCGACCAATCTCCAGATCGAAGCCGGGTACTTCTTCACGGAGTTCGGCCGCATCAATCCGTTGCACCCGCACGCCTGGCACTGGATCGACCAGCCGGTGATCGTCGGGCGCTTGATGGGATCGGAAGGCCTCCGCGGCGTCGGCGCGCGCGCCGCGTGGCTCCTGCCGACC
>DAIQBH010000231.1:0-1462 GCA_036781285.1 Thermodesulfobacteriota bacterium
GCCGTCAGCCTCCTGGCCGCGCCCGGCGTTGGACGAGCCGCGCGCGGCGCTGGCGTAAACCGCGCCGAGCGCCGCCGCGACTCGTGCTGGATCGTGCCGATCCCGCAACACCGCGGTGCCAGCCGCGACGAGCGCTGCGCGCCGCGGCGGGTCCGCCGCCAGCGCGGCGATCGCGGCCGCGATGCCAGCCGGATGGTCTGCTGTCACGACCGCGTCCGCGCCGCCGTCGAGGCCGGCGACCGCCGCCGGCGTCGCGACGACCGGGAGCCCGCGGGCCCACGCCTCGAGGATGCGCATACGAACGCCGGCCGGCGTGCGGAGCACCACGAGTACGATCGCGTCCGCCGGAAACGCGCTCCGACTGTCGGCCGGCGCCGGGTGATGCACGACGCCCGTGCTCCCCGGTGTCGACCGCGCTCCGCCGAAGAGGTGCAGCCGTGCCGCCGGCAGCGCGGCCGCGATCGCGGGCCAGACCGCGTCGACGAGCCACGCGCGCGCCTCGTCGTTCGGCGCCCAGCCCACGCTCGCCGGCGCCACGATCGCCGGCGCGCCCGGCAGCCGCTCACCCGGGGCGAGCGTCGCGACGAACGGCGCCGGCACGTGGACGACCCGCGCGCCGTCGCCGCCGAGCGTCCGCAAGCGGTCGGCGTCGCGTGCCGTCAGCGCGAGCGTGGCGGCGGCCGCTCGCACCGCCTGCCCTTCGAAGCGCGCGAGCCGCCGCGCCTCGAATCGGTATGCGACGCCGCGCCCAGCGCCCTGCGCCCACACCTCGCTTTCGACGTTCTGCGCGCGGAGCACGACCGGGATACCGCGGCGTTCGGCAGGCGTGCAGGCCGCGTACGCCTGGAGCTGCTCCGCGTGGGCGACGTCGAACCGGCGTGCGGCGAGGAGCGCATCGACGCGCGCGGCGAGCGCCGCATGCTCGTGACGAACGATCGTCACGGGGAGGCCGCGGGCGACCGCGGCGCAGGCGGCGCGCGCCCAGGATCGCGGCGATGCCTCGATCGCTTCGAGCGCGATTCCGGCGCTCTCCGCCGCGCGGCGCGCGTCGGCGGCGGCGCCGGGTGCGGCCGGAGCCACGACCGTGATCGTGTGGCCCGCCGCGGCGAGCGCCCGCAGGGTCTCGCAGGCGACGAGACGGCCGCCGTCGGTCGGCGGCGCGGGCGGCTTCGTCGCGATCCAGAGGAGGCGCACGCGTGGTCAGGGCGCCACGGAACGGTAGATCGCTTCGAGGCCCGCGACCGACCGCTCCCAGGAGTACCGGCTCTCCACGAGCCGGCGCGCGTGGCCGGCGATCGTCTCGGCGAGCGGCGGTGAGGCGAGGATCCGCTCGACCTGCGCGGCGAACGCGTCGGCGTCGCCGCCGATCAGGATGTCGCGTTCCGCCTCCACCTCGAGCCCGCTCGCCGCGACCGGCGTCGCGACGACGGGCGTCCCGCACGCCATCGCTTCCAGGATCTTC
>DAIQBH010000231.1:1472-9313 GCA_036781285.1 Thermodesulfobacteriota bacterium
CAGGCGCTGACCCGAGCCGGCGTGCATGGGTGCCACCGCCACGGCGGCCCGGCGGAGCACGGCGCGGAGATCCGGCGGGTCGGCTTCGACCACGACCGCGCCGTCGAGGCGCTCGAGCGCGCGCACGCGCCGATGCGGGCGCGTGCCGGCCACCACGAGGCGCGCCGACGGCCGCGTCCGCCGTACGCGCGGCAAGACCTCGCGGACGAACCACTCGACCGCGTCGACGTTCGGGAAGTACCCGAGGTTGCCGGTGAAGGCGATGCATCCCGGCTCCCGCCCCGCGCCGGCAGCGGACATCGGCGGTTCGGCGGCGACGCCGTCCGGCGGCAGGTGGTCGCTGACGACGCCGTTCGGCGGCAGGCGGTCGCTGACGACGCCGTTCGGCGGCAGGTCGTCGGTGACGACGCCGTTCGGATTGATCGTCAGGTTCGGAAAGTCGCCGATCGCCGCGCGATCCACCGCCGACACGACCGTCGCGTGCGCGAACGTTCGGCAGAGCCATTGCTCGTAGCGCCGCAGGCGCTTCGCTTCGAGCGCCGCCGCGAAGCGCGCCGGGCCCGGGTCACGGCTCGCGCGCCGCTCCATGTTGAGCGAGAGCGCGTCGATCAGGTCGACGACGACCGGCGCCACCGAGCCCACGCAGTGCCGCGCCATCCGCGCGAGCTGCACGTGCACGACGTCGTGGCGGCGCGCGGCGAGGATGCCGCCGATCGCGCGTCGCATCGCCGGCGTCTCGTAGAGCGTGGTTTGGAGGGGCCGATCGCTCAGGACGCCGCGCGCGAGCCCCGCCAGCATCTCGGCCCGCCCGAGCGGAACGGTGACGATCTCTTCGCAATGCCGTTCGAGCTCGGCCCGCGCCGCGGGCGAAGGCTCGCGGGGTGCGAACGCGACGAGCGTGATGCGATGGCGCGGGGCGAGCAGGCGGATCTGATGGTGGGCGCGGACCTGGAAGCCCTGGCGCGCCGGAGTCGGAAAGCGCGCCGCCACGTACAAGATCCTCACGCGAGCTTCCTATCCAGGATCGTGCTCCGGATCACGCCGCGGGCGGTCGTCGGGTTCACCACACGAACGGCAACAGGCGGCTCGGGGTCGTCTCGGCATAGCGTTCGTAGTCGGCGCCGAAGGTCGCATGCAGCTCCTCCTCGTCCTGGAGGCAGCGGCGGCCGAGTGCCACGACCACGACGACGAAGCTCACCCACGTGAGCGGCCGCGCCGCGGCGACGGCGGGGCCGAGCGCGAGGATCGCCATGCCGAGCGCGAGGGGATGACGGACGACCGCAAAGGGGCCCGTCGTGACCAGCGTCGGTGGCGGTGCCGCCGGGTCGAGGACGTGCCCGACGGCGACGAGCGTGTGGCGCGCGAGCGACCAGAACGCGAGCCCGACCACGAACACGAGCATCCCGATGAGGAGGCGCGCCGCCGGCACCGGGCCCGCGCCGGAGTCGGTGAGCGTGAGCTCGGCCAGCGTCACGTGCACGCCGACCGCGGCGACCGCGTTCAGCATTGCCCGCCGCTCGTCGGGCGACGCGACCGTGCGGCGCTCCGCGAACCGCTCGCTCCGGAGGAGGAACACCGGCAACCACCCGAGCGCGAAGAGCACGACGGCCGCCGTCAGCATGCGACGCTCATCGGCGGCGGCGTCCGGGCGCCGTCGCGAGGCACGCGAGCCCCGTGAGAATCATGAGCGTCTCCGCGAGCCGCACCGCGACGGCTACCGCGAGCCCCGTCGCGAGCGGCTCGCCTCCGACGGTGAACAGGCCGATCTGCGTCGCCTCGAGCGTCCCGAGCGCCGCGGTCACGGGCACGGCGTGCGCGATGCCGATCCCCATCGAGCTGAGGAGCAGCATGGGGAGCGGCACCGCGAGCGCGAACACCGCGAAGAGCGCCGCGAGCTCGACGAGATGGAGCGCCTCGATCACGAGCGAGAGGCCGACGCCCGCCGGCACGAGGCCGGGATGCGCGACGAGGACGGCGTGGAGCGCGCCGTCCACGCGGGTCGCCTCGGCGAGCACGCGCGTCCGCCAACGCCGGGGCAGCAGGTACGCGGGCGGTGTCGCGAGAATGCGCAGCACCGGGTCGCCCCGCATGCCGTGGATCCAGATCGCCAGCAGCAACGCGAAGCCGACGATGCCGCCGGCGGCCGCGATTCCGAGCGCGGTTCCCGAGCCCGCCCCGAGTGCCAGCGCGCCGCCGATGCAGAGCGGCCCGACGATCATGTTGCCGGCGAGCTCGAGCGAGCGGTCGAGTGCGACCGCGCCGGCGGCGCTCGCGGTCGACATCCCGCTCGCGGTCAGCAGCTGCGCGCGGACGGGCTCGCCGCCGAGCGTACCGGACGGGACGACCGACCCGACCGCGCGCGCCGCGAGCCAGAGGCGCGCGAGCCGCACGAGCGGCACGTCCGTGCCGAGGCGGCGAAGCACCATGCGCCAGCGCACCGCGTGCAGCGCGACCGTCGCGAGCCAGAGCGCCAGATAGACCGGCAGCGCGGCGAGGACGATACGCCGCGGCAATGATCCGGCGTCCGCGGCGAAGCGCCAGAGCACCCAGGCCGCGGCGGCACCCGCGAGCGCGGGTACGACGAGACGGAGAATCGCGCCGTCGGCGGCCGTCGCGGCCGCAGCGTCAGCGCGCCAGCTCGTCCGCATACACCTCGCGGATCGAGCGGAAGGGAAACGCCGCGAGCAGGCGACGAAGCGCCGGCAGCGTGCGTCCTCGCCCGAGACGCTTCCACATGCTCACGTAGCGCGGCGTGCCGGGCAATGAGCGCGCTTCCGGGTCGAGCTCCCACGGGTGGCAGTAGACGACGGCGGGTCCGACCGTCTCCTCGTGCGCCCGCAGTGCGCTCGCGATCAACCCATACGGCAGGAACCGCAGGAGCGGGCCGCCGCCGGCGTAGGGGAGGTTCCAGCCGCCGAAACGCTCGGCGAAGGGCAGGGGGAACTCCCAGAGGCCGCACGGATGCCGGTACGGCGCGCGCGGAATGCTGCGCCCGAGGTACGGCATCCACCGCACCGGCACGTAGCTCGCGTCGTAGCGGAGCCCGAGCTCCGCGAGGATGTCGATCGCCCAGAGGTCGCGCGCCCGGCTCAGGAAATAGGGGGCGCGATAGCCCTCGACGCGGACGCCGGTGAGATCGCTCAGCACGTCGAGCGACGTCAGCACGTCGCGGCGGAAGGCCTCGGGGGCGAGCGTCGGGACTTTCGTGTGCGCGTCGCCGTGGCTCCCGATCTCGTGGCCGGCCGACGCGATGCGCTTCACGAGCGCCGGTTGTCGCCGTGCGACGTCACCCAGCACGAAGAACGTGGCGCGCGCGCCCGCGGCGGCGAGAAGATCCAGCATCGTCCCGACGTCGCGCGCGACCGTGCTCGGGAGGGCGTCCCAATCGATGCCGCGATCCGGACGCCAATCGTCGTGGAACCATTCCTCGACGTCGATCGTGAGAGCGTGCGCGGTCGCCATGCGGAGGTCGAGCTTATGACATCGTTCCGTGCTGGGAAACGTGCGGCGGCGGCGCGACGGTGTCGCGCATTCGCGGCGTCCGTACGGTTGTCGCCCTACGTCGAAGCGGCTAGATCATGGCGCCGATGAGCCCCACGCACTCCTCCTACGACGTCGTCGTGATCGGCGGCGGGCCGGCCGGCTCGACCGTCGCGACCCTGCTCGCGCGGGCCGGACGCCGCGTCCTCGTCCTCGAGCGCGAGCATTTCCCGCGCTACCACATCGGTGAGTCCCTCCTGTCGGCGACGTTGCCGATCCTGAAGCACGTCGGCGTGCTGCCCGCCGTGGAAGCCGCCGGGTTCATCCGCAAGCCCGGTGGCACGTTCGTGTGGGGCTCGAGCGCCGAGCCGTGGAGCTTCTGGTTCGCCGAGGACCCGGGCGGATACACGCACGCGTTCCACGTCGTACGGTCCGAGTTCGACGAGATCCTCTTGCGCCACGCGCAGAAACAAGGCGCGGAGGTCCGCGAGGGCGTCACCGTCGAAGACATCGACGGCGAGGGGCCGTTCGTGGTGCATGCGCGCGCGGAAGACGGCGCGGCCATTCGAATCGACTGCGCGCACGTCGTCGACGCGAGCGGCCAGAACGCGATCCTCGGCCGCCGCGAGCGCCTCCGCGAGTTCAACCCGTTCTTCAAGAACCTGGCGCTGTGGAGCTATTACGAGGGCGCCGCGCGCCTGGACGCGCCGCACACCGACAACATCCTCTCGGCGGCGCACGCCGAGGGCTGGTGCTGGTACATCCCGCTCCACGACGGGACCATGAGCGTCGGCACCGTGGTAGACGCGAGCCGTTGGCGTGAGCGCGCCAAGGCGGCGACGCTGGAGGCCACCTACGACGAGCTGATCGCCGGCTGCGCACCGGTGCACCGCATGCTCCAGGGCGCGCGCCGGGTCGCGGCGGTGCGCGTGATCCGCGACTATTCGTACTCGAGCAAGCGCTTCTTCCACGGCGCGGCGCTCCTCGCGGGCGACGCCGCCTGCTTCATCGACCCCGTCTTTTCGACGGGCGTGCACCTCGCGTGCCTCTCGGGCCTGCTCGCCGCCGATTGCCTCGACGACGTGCTCGCCGGCCGGCGGACGATCGACGCCGCCTTCCAGAGCTACGACTCGGCGTATCGCAACGCCTTCGAGCGGTACCGCCGCTTCCTCGTCTACTTCTACAACCACCACAGCGCGACGGACTCGTACTTCTGGCAGGCGCGGAAGCTCGTCGATCCCGAGGGTACGCTCGAGCTCCGCGAGGCCTTCGTGCGGTTGATCTCGGGCACCGGTGACATCCCGGTCGACGTGACGGCGATCGAGCAGGTGGATGCACGATGGCGCGAGAGCCTCGAGACGTCGCGTCCCGACAAGGCGCCGGGGATCCACCTGATGCGCGTCGCGACCACGCTCGGCGAAATGCGCCGCTCCCAGCGCAACTCCGCCTAGGCAGGCACCGGGTGGTCAGTTTGATTTGGGCGACACGCGGCGAAGCCGATCCGTCTTCGTCGCCGGCCCGGCGCGCCCGAACTCGCTCGCACCCGCCGCCCGCCCCTCGCAGCTCGCTCAGACAGCGGGCGCGCTGATCGGGCCGGCTCCTCATCGGATGCCTCGGCTCTCGCCGCTATGTCGCCCAAATCAAACTGACCACCCGGCGTAGCGGGGGGCTGATTTCGGCTCATTTTGGTGATTGGACATCGGCCATGACTCCTGAGCGATGGAATGCGGTTCGTGAGGCGATCGGGCGGGCGCGGCGGAGCAAGCACTACGGCCGGACGCTCGCGGACGTACGGCTCGAGGAGCCGGCCGACTTCGCGAAGCTGCCCTTCACGACCAAGCAGGACGTGATGGCGGCGAGCCCGTTCGATCTGCTGGCCGTGCCGCCGGCGCACGCGTGGCACTACCACGAGTCGAGCGGCACGACCGGCAAGCCGGTGTCGACGTGGTGCGGACTCCGCGAGCTGAATGCGATGGCGGAGATCATCCAGTCGACCGTTCCCGAGCTCGGCGCCGACGATACGATGCTGCTGAACCGTTTTCCGTCGTTCGCGCCGGTCCACTTCTTGATGGAAGAGGTGATCCGTCGCACGGGCCGGTGTCACATCCCGGTCGGGAGCATGAGCTGGGACGTGCCGTTCGGGCGCGCGGTCGAGTTCATGCGGGCGCTGCCGGTCACGGTGCTCGCGACCTTGCCGTTCGAGATGGTGATGCTGCGCGAAGCCGGCCGCGAGCTCGGCATCGACATCGTGAAGGAGCTCGGCAGCCTGAAGGCGGTGCTGCTCGGCGGCGCGGTCCTGCCGCCGGCCTTCAAGCGCTGGATCACGGAGACCTGGAACGTCCGGGTCATCGAGATCTACGGCTCGAACGAGACGATGTTGCTCGGGATCGGCTGCACCGAGGGCGGTCTCCACCTCGCGACCGAGCTCTTCGAGCACGAGCTGCTCGATCCCGCGACGATGCAGCCGGTGCCGGCCGGGTCGCCGGGCGTGCTGACGATCACGTCGCTCGCGCACGACGTGATGCCGCTCGTGCGCTACGTCACGGGCGACCTCATCGAGATGTCACCGACGCCGTGCGCCTGCGGCCGCACGTCGCCCACCATCCGGGTGCTCGGCCGCGCGACCGAGATGATCCAGATGGCCGGCAAGACGATCACGCCGGCGGATCTCGTCGACGCCTGCTACGAGTTCATTTCGGCGGTCGGCGCGCGCGTCTTCTTCGTGGTCGTACTGAAGCGCGGCATCGAGGTGATGGTCGAGATCCCGGTCCCGCGTCCCGCGACGACGGCGCTCGAGGAGGTACGGCTCGCCGAGCGGCTCGGCGTTCCCGTCACCGTGCAATGGCTGCCGGACGGCGAGGTGCTCGATCGGACGGCGCTCTTCCGGACGCCGAAGATCTACAAGCCCGGGCAGGTGAGCGATTGGCGCGGCGAGGCTCGGAAGACGATCACCGTCATGGAGGCGCTGCTCGAGTGGCCGAAGTTCGGCCTTGGGACCCTCGGCGGCATCGTGACGCGCGAGATCAAGAACGCGCGGCGGCGGAAGAAGCTCGCCGCGAGCGACAAGTAGCATCGCCGCCCGCGACGATCGGCATCATGACGATCGCGTCACGCCGGTCGCCGCGGACGCCGCTGAACGAGGACGCGTTCAGTCCCGCTCGCTTTTTCGACCCTGCTTGCGCTGCTGAGTCTGGCCCTTCTTGGGCTGGGCTTGCTGCTTCCGCGCCATGAGCGTCACCTCCCTTCGTGGAGTGTCGACGTCGTAGCGACGCGCGTGCCAGCGCAGAAGGGAGGCGCAATGGAGCGGATCGCGCCGAGGCCTCCGCGCCGCGCGACGGCGTTCTACAAACTACCGCGCGCCCGCCGGGCGCGCAGCTGCCGGTCGGGCGTGGAGGAAGCGCCGCCTTGGCGGCGCGCCGAACAGGTCAGCTCGATCAGCTCGCGCGGTACGCCCACCCGCCGTCGATCTTGATGACGGCGCCGCTCGTGTACGACGACGCGTCGGACGCGAGGTAGAGCGCGGCGCCGACGACCTCGCCGGGCTCGCCGCAGCGGCCCATCGGGATCTGGCGCTCCATCATCCCGCGCATCTCGGCGGGCCAGGCTTTGCTGATGTCGGTGAGGAAGGCGCCCGGCATGATCACGTTCACCCGGACGCGTCCCGCGTAGTCGTGTGCCATCGCCGCGCTCATGGTGTGGAGCGCCGACTTCGCCATCGCGTACGGCAGCTCGCCGACCGTCGGCTGGACGGCGCCGACGCTGCTCACGTTGATGATGCTGCCGCCGCCGGCCTTCGCCATGTGCTCGGCGGCGAGCGTCGCCAGGCGGAACGGTCCCTTCACGTTGATCGCGACGACCTTGTCCCAGAGGTCCTCGCTGATCCCCGTCAGCGACGGATAGAGCGGCGACGCGCCGGCGTTGTTCACGAGCACGTCCAGGCGGCCGTATTCCGCGATCGTCCGGTCGATCAAGCGGCCGCAGTCGTCCCACTTGCCGGCGTGGAACGCGACGCCGAGCGCGCGGCGGCCGTGCTTCTCGCAGAGCTCGGCGGCGACGCGCTCGCACGCGTCGCCCTTCCGGCTCGCGATCACGAGGTCGGCGCCGTGCTCGGCGAAGGCGTCGGCCATGGCGAGGCCGAGGCCGCGGCTGCCGCCGGTCACGACGACGACTCTCTCGGTGAGATCGAAGCGCTTGGACATGTGCGAAACCTCCCTCGTGATTTGCCGGGTCCGGACGAGCGGAATAGAAACCACCGCCATGTCGACTCGTCCAGAGCCTCAGATCGGCATCGTTCCCGAGCCCGCCCACGCCGCGCCGTTCCTCGTGTTGCGCGTGCGCGACCGCGCGCGGAACGCGAAGGC
>DAIQBH010000232.1:0-9306 GCA_036781285.1 Thermodesulfobacteriota bacterium
TCGCTCTTGAACCACTGCGTGACGTGTTGGCTCGCGTCCTCGAGGAGGCCGAACATGCCGATCACCGGCGTCGGCGGAATGCTGCGGCCTTCAGTCTCGTTGTAGAAGCTCACGTTGCCGCTGATGACCGGCGTTCCGAAGGCGAGACAGGCGTCGCGAAGACCCGCCACAGCCTGCTGGAACTGCCACATCACCTCGGGCTTTTCCGGGCTGCCGAAATTCAAGCAGTTCGTGACACCGATCGGCTCGGCCCCGCTCGCCGCGAGGTTTCGTGCCGCTTCCGCGACAGCCGAGATCGTGCCGACGTACGGGTCGACGAGACAGAGTCGGCTGTTGCAATCGACCGTCATCGCGACGGCCTTGTCCGTGCCGGGGAGGCGAACGACCGCCGCGTCCGACCCGGGACGCACGATCGTGCCGCCGCCGACGTAACTGTCGTACTGCCGATACACCCACTCGCGGGAGCACAAGTTCGGCGAGGCCACGAGCTGGAGCAGCGTCTCGTTGTAGTCGGAGGGCTCGGGAAGCTCCCGCAAATCGAGCTTCGCACCGTCGTCGAATCCTTGCGGCTCGGCCACCGGCCGCTCGTAGACGGGAGCGTCGTCGGTGAGCGGCGCGATCGGCAGATCGACGACGACCTTCCCTTCGAACGTACAGCGGAGGCGTTGCGTGTCGGTGACCGTCCCGATGACCGCCGCTTCGAGATCCCACTTCTCGAACACCGCGCGCACCGCGTCCTCGGATCCCTGATGGACGACGAGCAGCATCCGCTCCTGCGACTCCGACAGGAGGATCTCGTACGGCGTGACGCCCACTTCACGGAGAGGCACGCGCGAGAGATCGAGGTCGATGCCGGTGCCGCCGCGCGACGCCATCTCGGTGGACGACGACGTGAGTCCGGCGGCGCCCATGTCCTGGATCGCGACCAGGTGATGGCTCATCGCCGGCGACATGAGCTCCAGGCATGCTTCGAGGAGCAGCTTCTCGGTGAAGGGATCACCGACCTGCACCGTCGGACGCTTGCTCTCCGACTCGGCGTCGAACTCGGCCGACGCGAGGAGACTCGCGCCGTGGATGCCGTCGCGTCCGGTTCGCGACCCGACGTACATGACGGGATTGCCGACGCCGGTCGCACGCGCGCGGAAGATGCGATCCGATTGGACCATCCCGAGCGTGAACGCGTTGACGAGAATGTTGTGGTCGTACCCCGGATCGAACGACACCTCGCCGCCGACCGTCGGCACGCCGATGCAGTTGCCGTAGTGGCCGATGCCCGCCACCACGCCGCGCAAGAGGAAGGGTGTCCGCGGATGGTCGATCGAGCCGAAGCGGAGCGAGTTCAGGTTGGCGATCGGGCGCGCCCCCATCGTGAAGATGTCGCGGAGAATGCCGCCGACGCCCGTCGCCGCGCCCTGGAACGGCTCCACGAACGACGGATGGTTGTGGCTCTCGATCTTGAAGACCACCGCGAGTCCGTCGCCGACGTCGATTGCGCCTGCGTTCTCGCCCGGCCCTTGGAGCACCCGCGGGCCGGTGGTCGGAAGTCCGCGCAGGTACGCACGCGAGCTCTTGTAGCTACAGTGCTCCGACCACATCACGGAGAAGACGCCGAGCTCCTCCAGCGTCGGCGCGCGTCCGAGCGTCGTTTCGATGCGCTCGTACTCCTCCGCGCTGAGGCCGTGCTGAAGCGCCGTTTCGACGGTGATCCGCATCACGGCCCCGACAAGACCTTCGAGCTCGCGGGGGGCGCCGGGGTCTCCGCGGCGAGCGCGCCGCTCGCCGCGATCGACAGGAAGATCTTCCGACCGTCCTCGCCGCCGACGATCCACTCGCAGGCATGCTCCGGATGCGGCATGAGACCGAAGACGTTGCCCCTCGCGTTGCGAATACCTGCGATCGCTCCGAGCGACCCGTTCGGATTCGCTTCGGGTGTCACGCGCCCCTCGGCATCGGTGTATCGCAGTACGATTTGACGTCCGGCCTCGAGGCTTCGCAACGTCGCCTCGTCGGCGACGTAGCACCCTTCCCCGTGCTTCACGGGAAGGTCCAAGACTTCGCCCCGCCGGCAACGATTCGTGAAGATCGTATCGGCGTCCTCGACTCGAACGTGCGCGCGACGGCAAAGAAAGTCGAGCTCGCGATTGCGGATGAGCGCCCCCGGCAAGAGACCCGCTTCGCACAGGATCTGAAAGCCGTTGCAGATACCGAGCACGATCCCGCCACGCTCGGCGAACGCCGTGACCGCGCCCATGATCGGCGAGAACCGCGCCACCGCGCCGCACCGTAGATAGTCCCCGTAGGAAAAGCCGCCCGGCAACACGACGCAGTCGAGGCCGTCCACGCTCGCGTCCTTGTGCCACAGGCGCACGACCGTCTCACCGAGCAGCCGTTCGAGGACGAACGCCGTCTGCTCGTCGTCGTTGGACCCGGGGAATGTGATCACGCCCCAGCGCATACGTCAGGTCGCCGGCTCGGCGTCGATTTCGAAGCGGAAGTCTTCGATGACGCGGTTGGCGAGCAATCGCTCGCACATTTCGCGCACCCGCCCTTCAGCACTCTCCCGGCTGACGTCCGCCAATCGCACCTCGAGATACTTGCCGATGCGGACGTCGACGACCTCCGGATAGCCGAGCGTGTGGAGCGAGTGCTGCACTGCTTTACCTTGTGGGTCGAGCACACCGACCTTGGGAGTCACGTAGACCCGTGCCAACCAGCCCATGATCCCACCTTCGTTGCGACGAAACGTCCGGGCGATGTCACCCGGCGATCGAAAAATCTCCGACCCTCTCCTCGGGGAGGAGTGGGCGGGCGTCGATGATGTCGCTCATTTGGCCCCCCCACGAGACGTTCGAGCCGTGGGCCGTCGGCGCGATTGCCGTTGCGATGACGAACCACTGGTACCCAAGCCTCGGCGAAAGAGCAAGTCGAGGTGCTCGAGATGACGGTCGGGATCGAGGAGACGTCCCAGATCATCCCTCGAGAGCCGCTTCCGAACTTCCGGCTCGGCCGCGAGCGCATCGAGAAACGTGCTGCGACCCGCGAGCGCGTCGTGCGCCGCGCGCTGGACCCAGCGATACGCGTCCTGTCGAATCGCCCCCTTCTGCACCAACGCGAGGAGCACGTTCTCGGACAGCACGACGCCACCCGAGAGATCGAGATTGGCGCGCATCCGCTCGGGGCGCACCACCAGGTTCTCGAGTACGCCCGTCATGCGCGCGAGCATGAAGTCGAGCGCGATCGTCGCGTCGGGGGCGATCACCCGCTCGACGGACGAATGACTGATGTCACGCGCGTGCCAGAGCGCGACGTTTTCCAGCGCCGCACCCGCATACGCGCGCAGCAAACGCGCGAGGCCGGTGACGTTCTCCGACAGAATCGGATTTCGCTTGTGCGGCATCGCGGACGAGCCCTTCTGTCCGGAGGTGAAGGGCTCCTCCGCTTCGCCGAGCTCGGTACGCTGCATGTGACGGATCTCGAGCGCGATACGCTCGATCGACGTGCCGAGAACGGCGAGTGCCGAGAAGAACGCCGCATGACGGTCGCGCGCAACGACTTGCGTCGCGACCGGCTCCGCGAGGAGCCCGAGCTTGCCGAGCACGTACGACTCGATCTTCGGCGAGACATTTCCGAAGACGCCGACCGCACCCGACAACGTCCCGACGGAAATCTCTCGTGTCGCGGTGACGAGACGCTCGCGATTGCGCACCGCCTCCGCGTGCCAGCTCGCGACCTTCACACCAAACGTGATGGGCTCGGCGTGCATGCCGTGCGTGCGGCCAATCATGAGCGTCGACTTGTGCGCGAGCGCCAGGCGTCGCAGCGCTTTGATCAAGCGGTCCTGCCCCTCGAGCAAGAGCGCCGCGGCATCACGGAGCTGCAACGCGAAGCCGGTATCGAGCACGTCCGACGAGGTGAGCCCGAGGTGGAGAAAACGCCCGTCGGGCCCCACGGTCTCCGCGACCTGCGTGACGAACGCGATGACGTCGTGCTTCACCTCGGCTTCGAGCGCGGCGATGCGTTCGGGATCGATGCGCGCGCGCCGGCGCATCGCCTGAACGGCACGCACCGGAATGCGACCGCGCTTCGCCCACGCCTCGCACGTGAGAATCTCGATCTCGAGCCAACGCGCGTAGCGCGCCGCATCCGTCCAGATTTCCCCCATCGCCGGCCGCGTGTATCGACTGATCACGAGAGCAACCCTCCAAAGACTCCGGTATCGACGGCGTCCTCGCGCACGTTCCCCAAGAGGACGAGCGCGCAGCCATCCGGTGTGAACAACCGCCGCGCGAGCGCGATGATTTCCTCGTTCGTCACGCCGTCGAGTCTCGCCGCCAGCTCCCCGGGGTCGACTTGCCGGCCGAAGTACATGTCGTTGAGCGCCAGCCGCTCCATCCGCTGATCCGACGTCTCGAGCCCGAGGAGAATGGTGCCCTTGAGCTTGCCTTTGGCGCGTACGAGCTCGTCGGGCGCTACGCCTGTCCTCCGGATGCGGGCGAGCTCGCCGACGACGATCTCGATCACTTCGGCAACCCACTTCGGACGCGTCCCGGCGGCCACGCCCACGTACCCACTGTCGCGATACGAGCAAAGAAAGGAATCGATCGAGTACGCGCGTCCGCGGCGTTCGCGAACCTCTTGGAAGAGCCGCGAGCTCGGACTGTCGCCGAGGACCGAATTGAGGACGATCGCCGCATCGCGCTCGGCGTCCATCACCGAAACCCCCGGAGCCCCGAGACACAGCTGGACCTGCTCGAGCCGGCGCCGGTGAACGGTGATGCCAGGCCGAGCAACGGGCACGATGGCATCGTCGAGCGGCGCCGTCCCCACGAGGCTGCCGAAATGGCGACCAATCTCGTCGACGAGCGCCGCATGCCGGACGTCACCCGCCGCCGCGACGACGATGCGATCGGGCCGGTAACGCCGCTCGATCCAGGCGCGACACGCGCCCTGGTCGAATGCGGGCACGGTTTCCCGCGTCCCACAGACCGGTCGACCGATCGCGTGCCCGGGCCAGTATGCCTGGTGGAAGAGATCGTTGATCAAGTCGTCGGGCGTGTCCTCGATTTGCGCGATCTCTTCGAGAACGACGTCCTTCTCGCGAGCGATCTCCTCCGGCGCGAAGCGCGAGCAGAGAAAGATGTCGCTCAGCAGATCGATCGCAAGGGGTACGTGCTCCCCGAGCACCTTCGCGTAGTAGCACGTGTGCTCGCGGTCGGTGTCCGCATTGAGCACGCCCCCCACGGCATCGATCTCAGCGGCGAGCTCGGCCGCGGTGCGACGCCCCGTCCCCTTGAAGAACAGGTGCTCGAGAAAATGCGAGAGCCCATTCTGGCTCGGACTCTCGAAGCGCGATCCGCTCTCCACCCAGAGCCCTATCGCCGCCGACAACATCCCTGGGATCTCTTCCGAGAGGATGCGGACGCCGTTCGGGAGCGTGGTCTTCTGGATCCGCGTCTGGGCCGCCGCACCGTCGGGCGCGGCGGCGTACTCCGGCTTCACGGTTCTTACTGCGCGGTGCCCGCTGCGGCTTGCAGCGCCTCCTTGCGGGACAACCGGATCTTGCCGGTCTTGTCGACCTCGAGGACCTTCACCATGACCTCGTCGCCCTCCTTGAGGATGTCGCGCACCTCTTTCACGCGCTCCGGGGCGAGCTGCGAGATGTGCACGAGGCCGTCGGTCCCCGGAAGGATCTCGACGAAGGCACCGAAGTCCATGATCTTCTTCACGATGCCCTTGTAGATCTTTCCGACTTCCGCCTCGGCGGTGAGACGATTCACCCAATCGATCGCCTTCTGCATGGCGACGCCGTCGGAAGAGGCGATGTAAATCGTCCCGTCGTCCTCGACATCGATCTTGACGCCCGTCTCCTCGATGATGCCGCGGATGACCTTGCCGCCGGGTCCGATGACGTCGCGGATGCGATCGACCCTGATCTTCAGCGTCGAGATGCGCGGCGCGTAGGTCGACATGTCGGTGCGCGGCTGACCGAGCGCTTCCTGCATCTTCCCGAGGATGTGCAAGCGGCCGTCTCGCGCCTGATAAAGCGCGTCCCGCATGATCTCACGGGTAACGCCGCCGATCTTGATGTCCATCTGCACCGACGTGATGCCCTCGGCGGTGCCAGCGACCTTGAAGTCCATGTCGCCGAGGTGGTCTTCGTCACCGAGGATGTCCGACAGCACGCGGATCTCGTCGCCCTCGCGGATGAGACCCATCGCGATGCCAGCGACCGGCGCCTTGATCGGCACACCCGCATCCATGAGCGCGAGGGAGCTGCCGCACACCGTCGCCATCGACGACGAGCCGTTCGACTCGAGGATCTCCGAGACGATCCGCACGGTGTACGGAAAGGTCGCTTCGTCCGGCATGACAGCCAGCACCGCACGCTCGGCGAGCGCGCCATGCCCGATATCGCGCCGGCTCGGTCCACGCAGGAACTTCACCTCGCCGACGCTGAACGGCGGAAAATTGTAGTGCAGCATGAACTTCTTGTAGACCTCGCCGCCGAGCGCATCGATCTTCTGCTCGTCCGACGACGTGCCGAGCGTGGCCACGACGAGCGCCTGCGTCTCGCCGCGCGTGAAGAGCGCCGAGCCGTGCGTCCGCGGGAGCACGCCGACCTCGGACGTGATCTGTCGAACGTCGGTCAACCCACGGCCGTCGATGCGGCGGCGCTGCTCGACGATCAAGCCTCTGACGGCGTCGTAGTGCGCGTCCTCGAAGAAGCCCTTGATCTCCTTTTCCCGCTCGGGGAAGTCGGTGGCGAGGCTTGCAAGGAGGTCGCTCCGGACCTGACGGACGGCGTCGCTCCGCTCGTGCTTGCCCACGGTTTCGATCGCGGTGCGGATCTTCGGCAGCGCGGCGTCACGCACGCGCTTCTGCAGAACGGTGTCGACGGCCGGCGCGACAACCGTGCGCTTCGGCTTGCCGAGCGCCGTCCGGAGCTCGTCCTGCAGATCGAGGATCTTCTGCATCTCGCGATGCGCGGTGAAGAGCGCGTCCAGAATGACGTCCTCGGAGAGCATCTTCGCGCCGCCCTCGACCATCACGAGCGCGTCGCGCGAGCCGGCAACGATCATCGAGAGGTCGCTCTCGGCGTACTGGGAGCTGGTCGGGTTGACGACGAGCTGGCCGCCGATGCGGCCCATGCGCACGCCAGCGATCGGACCATTGAACGGTATGTCGGACACGTGCAGCGCAGCCGAGGCACCGATCAGGGCGGGCATGTCGGCGTCGTTCTCCTTGTCGAAGGAAAGAACGGTCGCGACGATCTGCGTTTCGCAACGGAAGCCGTCGGGGAACAGCGGACGAAGAGGGCGATCGATCAGACGCGAGTTCAGGATCTCCTTCTCGCTCTGACGACCTTCGCGCTTGAAGAAGCCGCCGGGGATCTTGCCCGCGGCGAACGTCTTCTCTTGGTAGTCACACGTCAGCGGGAAGAAATCGACGTTCTCGCGCGCCTCTCTGGCGGCAGTGGCGGTGACGAGCACCACCGTGTCCCCGTACTGCACCAGTGCGGACCCGCCGGCTTGCCGAGCCATCCGCCCGACCTCGATCGAAAGAGGCCGCCCGTGAAAATCGATCTGAACTTTTTTCATCTCTCCCACTCCCGCCCCCACATGGGGACTTTCCCTGGAAACGTGTGCGCTTCGAGGCGAGAAACAGAGACGGGTTGGGAAAGCGAAAAAAACTGCTTACTTGCGGATGCCGAGGCGTTCGATGACGGTCTTGTAGCGCTGGAAATCGATCTTCTTGAGGTAATCCAGCAACCGCCGCCTCTGCCCCACCAGCTTCAGCAGGCCGCGACGCGAGTGGTGATCCTTCGCGTGGGTCTTGAAGTGCTCGGTCAAATAACCGATGCGGTCGCTCAACAATGCGATCTGCACCTCGGGCGAACCGGTGTCGGTGTCATGCCTTCGGTAGCTGGCCAGGATTTCCTGGGTACGCACTGCAGCGCCGTTCATTCCTTCTCCCATGTCGTTTCTCGTCAGTCGCGGAGCAGTAACATGGGGGGTGTGGGTTGTAAAGAGAGCCGCGGCCGCCATCGCACTCTTTCGACCCGACGCCGTCCCCGGATCAGTGCACGTGCTGCGGTTGCGGATCATCCGCCGCGAATACCCGAGCGAGCTGCCAGGTCCCCCCCTCGGTCGCGGTCACTATCGCAATGAGCCCACCGCCGGGGTCGGCCACCCGGACGGTTTCGCTCGATGCCTTGGGCGGGCCGAGCCGCTCGAGGGCCCACTGCTGCCCGCGTCGGATCGAGACGCTCGTCCGCTCGTCGACGGTCACGGCCCGAAGTGCTCCGAGCGCTAGCGACGGACTGAGGAGTGGCAAGCGATCCTCCGCCAGGGCGGCTTCCAGATCGTCGAGCCGTACGGCCGCGCTCACCGTGAACGCGCCGCAGACCGTCCGGCGAAGACTCGCCAGATGCGCGCAGGTTCCGAGCGCGCGACCAAGGTCTTCCGCGAGCACCCGGACGTACGTTCCCCGGGAGCACGTGACCGCGAAGCGCAGTCGATCGGCGCCGACCCAAGCGGCGTCGAAGACCGCGATCCGCACCGGCCGCGGCTCGCGCTCGATGCTCTGCCCTGCGCGCGCGAGACGATAGAGTGGAACGCCGCCCCGCTTGAGCGCGGAGTACATGGGCGGCGTCTGCAACACGTCACCGCGGAACCGCGCGAGCGCTTCGGCGAGTCGTTCCGTTGACCACGGCGGCACCCGCGCCTCCTCGACGATGGTGCCGGTGCGATCGAGCGTATCCGTCGCGACCCCGAGTACGATGTCGCCGACGTAGCTTTTGACGTCGTCGGCCAGGAACGGCGCGATCTTGGTGCCCTCGCCGATGCACACCGGCAGCAAGCCCGTCGCGAACGGATCGAGCGTACCGAGGTGCCCGACCTTCCGCTGGCCGAGCGCGCGTTTCACGCGTGCCACCACTGCCGCCGACGTCAGGCCCTCGGGCTTGTCGACAAGCAGCAAGCCGTGCAACTCGGGTGGGAGATTACGACCGCTCATCGTCGTCGTCCGCCGGTCGCGCCTCGCGAAGAAGTCGCTCCAGGCGCTCTGCCGCGTCGATGGTCGGATCGATCTCGAAGCGCAGCTCCGGGGTGAACCGGAGCCCGAGGCGGCGTCCCGCCTGCGATTGCAGGTAGGTTCGCGCGCTCGCCAGCCCCGCAAGCACCTTGGACTGGGCCGCGGCGTCGCCGAGCGTCGAAACGTAGACGGTCGCGTGCTTCAGGTCCGGGGACAACTTCACCCCCGTGATCGTCACCATGCCGACACGCGGATCCTTCACTCCGCGGAGCA
>DAIQBH010000233.1:0-9300 GCA_036781285.1 Thermodesulfobacteriota bacterium
CGCGCCTGAGCTGCGCGGCTGCGCGCTCCTGATCGCGGAGCGCCTCGGCGCGGACGTGCGCCATCTCGAGGTGCGTCTGCACGCGCACCAGGAGCTCGCGCGCGCTGAACGGCTTCACGAGATAGTCGTCGGCGCCCTGCCCGAGGCCCTCGACGCGCGCTTCCTCGCCGGCGCGCGCCGAGAGCGCGAGCACCGGGATCGCTCGGAGCTCTGCGTCGGCGCGAAGCGCCCGGATCAACCCGAAGCCGTCGAGGCGCGGCATCATCAGGTCGGTGACGACGAGGTCGGGCTTCCGCGCGCGGGCCGCCGCGAGCGCGGCCTCGCCGTCCACCACCGCTTCCACCTCGTAGTGCTCGGACAAGAGGCGGCGGACGTAGTCCCGCAAGTCGGCGTTATCGTCGGCGAGCAGGACCCGCCGCGCGCCCTCTTTCGCCGGGTACCGCGGGGTTCCGGCGGGAAGCCAGCTCATCGCCTCGTCGACGAACGCGCCGGCGCGGAGAGCCGTGGACGGCGCCGGCCGCGGCGGCCGCAGGCGCTCGGCGGGAAGGTGCGCGGCGCCCGCGGGAATCGAGACGGCGAACGTGCTGCCTTCGCCGACCCGGCTCGTGACGCCGATGGTGCCGCCGTGCAGCTTCACGAGCTCGTGCACGAGGGCGAGGCCGATGCCGCTCCCTTCGTGGCTCCGGCCGACGGCGCCCTCGACCCGGTGGAAGCGCTCGAACATCCTCGGCAGCGACGCCTCGGGGATGCCGCTTCCCGTGTCGCGCACCGTGAGCTCGAACGTCGGGCCGACGCGGCGGAGCCGCACGGCGATCGCGCCCCGCAGCGTGAACTTGAACGCGTTCGAGAGCAGGTTCAGGACGATCGTCTCCCACATCTCCGGATCGACGTAGGCGGCCTCGTCGAGCGACGGGCAGTCCACCGCGAGCCGCACGCCGGCGCGGTCGCAGGCCGACCGGAAGTTGCTCGCGAGCTCCGCCGTGAACGCGCCGAGGTCGATCGGCTCGTAGGATGCCTGCGCGCGGCCGGCCTCGATGCGCGCGAAGTCGAGCAGCGTGTTGACGAGACGCAAGAGTCGTTGCGCGTTCCGGCGGACGACCTCCAGCGCGGCGCGCTCGCTCGTCGGCGCGCCCGCGCCCGTCGTCGCCAGCAGCTCCTCGATGGTGCCGAGAAGCAACGTGAGCGGGGTGCGGAACTCGTGGCTGACGTTGCTGAAGAACGCCGTCTTGGCGCGGTCGAGCGTCGCGAGCGCCTCGGCGCGCCCGCGCTCCTCCTCGTAGGCGCGCGCGTTGCCGATCGCGGTTCCGAGCTGTCCGGCGACGAGGTCGAGGAAGGCGCCCTGCTGGTCGTCGAGCGGCCGCCGGGGATTCAGGCCGACGATGAGCCGGCCGCCGGGAATCGGGAGCGCCTTCACGTGCTCGGGCCGCGCCGCATCCCGCGCCGCCGCCGCGGCCGGCGTCGCGGCGACGAGCTCGTCGGCGGCCCCCCTCTCGAGATAGACGAGCGCGAACGGCACGTCGGGCTTGCCGGCGAGCGTCCGCGTCGCCTGCGCGCAGGCGTCACGAACGGTGCGCGCCGTCGAGTCGGCGGCGAGCTGCGCCAGGAGAGCCAGCCGCCGCTCGCCGAGCACGCGCCCCGTGCTCTCGATGACCGCGGTGAAGATGCCGTCGACGGCGCCCGCCTCGCCCCGTACCGGACTGAAGGAGAACGAGAAGTAGCACTCCTCAGGGTAGCCCCGGCGTTCGAGGACGAGCAGCTGATCCTCCGACCACGTCGCCTCGCCGGTCGCGGCGACGCCGTCGAGCATCGGCTCGATGACGTCCCAGATCTCCGACCACACCTCCCGGCACGGCCGCCCGAGCGCCCACGGATGCTTGCCGCCGAGAATCTCCGCGTAGGCGTCGTTGTAGAGGACGACGCGCTCGGCGCCCCAGTACAGCACGATCGGGAACCGCGAGCCCAGGCACGTGCTCACCGCGCTCCGCAGGCTTTGCGGCCAGCCCTCGAACGGACCGAGCGCGGTCGTCGACCAATCGAGCGTACGCATGCGCGCGCCCATGTCGCCGCCGCCCAGGAGGTAGCTGGCATCCGCGGGACGGGGCGGCGGGCTCACCGGGCTCATCGCGCCGATTAATCCACACCGTCAAAACGTGCGCTACGGAGGCGGCGGTCGCGAACGGCCCCGGGTCGAGGCGGCGTCAGATCACTGCCGACGCCGGCGCCCCGTCGTAACCGTCGCGCGCAGCTCCGGCTCGTAGAACGCGGCGCACTCCGCCTCGCGGCCCCACACCACGCGCCGGCCGGCGAGCGGCCCCGCCGTCTCGGTGACGACCGTCGCCTCGCGCTCCGCGAGGCCGTCGTCGCCGTAGATGACGACCCAGTCGTCCGTCTTGCCGAGCACGTGCGCGCGCGCCGTATTGGAGAAGAGCGCCGTGTACTGGCGGCCGTCGCGCCGAGTACGCAGCACGGGCAACCAGCTGCGGTGCTCGGGATTGTAGCGGTGGGGCGCGATCCGGAGGAGCACGCCGCGCGCCGCCTTCTCGCGGTACTCGCGATCGACGTCGAGCAACTCCGTGACGGGAAGCGGCGGGCGTGGCGGCGGCGCGGGTCGCGCATGCGGGCCGAGCCGACCGGCGAGCGTCTCGATCACGCCGCGCAGCCGGCGCGCCCCGAAACCCGGAACGCGCTCGAGGCGCCCGTCGTGGGCCGCCGCGTCGAGCTCCTCGACGGTGTGGACGTCGAGCACCTCGTGGAGCCGCCGCGCGAGCGTCGGGCCGATGCCCGGAACGCTCGCGAGCCGGTGCGTGCAGCGGGCGTGATCCCGGCCGCCCCAGGCCGTCGCGGACCCTCTCCCGACCATGCTCGTCTCCACGCAAGATCCTTGCCGCCCGGAGCTCTCGGATCGACGCGCCGGTGTTCCGGTCGCCGCGAACGCGAGCGGCGTCCGATTCGCGAATGCGGGAATGCGAGGGCCGCCCCCGCGGGCCAGGGGAGATTTCCGCCTGGCACGAAAGCCGCTCTTCGACTCCGTGCGGGAGGCACGAACATGATCGCACCACGCAGTGACGACGCCATTCGAGACGAGGTGACGCGCGAGCTGGAATGGGACAGCCGCGTCGACGCCGAGGCCATCGAGGTCACGGTCGCGAACCGGATCGTGGCGCTCACCGGCACGGCCACGAGCTTCGCGGCGAAGGTCGCCGCCGGAAAGGCCGCGCACCGCGTGCCCGGCGTGCTCGACGTCGTGAACGACATCCTGGTTCCGCCGGTCCCCGGCCGCGCACGCTGCGATGCCGACCTCGCGGCGGCCATCCGTCACGCGTTGCAATGGGACGTGCGCGTCCCGGACGAGCGGATCGGCTCGACCGTCGAGTCGGGCTTCGTGACGCTCGAGGGCGCCGTGAACCTCCTGCGCGAGCGCGAGGACGCCGAGCGGGCCGTACGATCGCTCGCCGGCGTGCGCGGCGTCACGAACCTCATTCGCGTCGAAAAGCGCGCGGTCGATCCGGCGAAGATCCGGACCGCGATCGAAGGCGCGCTCGAACGCCATGCCCGGCACGAGGCCAAACGCATCGCGGTGACCGTCGAGGACGGCCGCGTGACGCTCACGGGTCCCGTCGACTCGTTCGCCGAGAAAGAGGCGATCGTAGGCCTGGTCGGGCACATGCCCGGCGTCCACGCCGTCCATGACCGGCTGATGCTCCCGGCGTGAGCCGCGCCATGGACTCCGCCTCCGGCACGTCCGCGGCGACGTGCCGGGCCGGTCAGCCGGTGCAGACCGTCTCGTGTCCGTCGATCGTGAACCGGTGCTCCGCGCAGCCGCGCTCGACGAGGTCCGCATACCGCGCGGAGTGCAGGTAGGCCGTCAGCTCGGGCCGGAGCGGGAACACCTGGAAGCTCGGGGTCCACCGAGCCTCGACGCCGCCGGCGTCGCGCACCCGTCCGAGCAGCATCGCGAGCGAGGCATCGCCGAGGGGCACCGACCGGAGATCGCGCAGCAGCGCCTCGAAGCGTCCCTGCTCCTCGGGGTCGAGGAAGAGAAACAAGCGCGAGCGGAAGAAGATGACCGCGTCGTGGAAGAATTTCGGGCAGCTCGCGACCCCGTCCTTGCCGAGCTCGCTCGCGATCCGCACCACGACCCGGAAGGCGGAGCGTAGGACGCCGAGGCCGGGATGCCGCTGGAGCGGCAGCGCGGCCCGTTCGGCGGTGAACGCCGCCGTCGGGTCCTCTTCCCGCAGCCAGTACACGGCGAGCAGCTCGATCGGGCGCTCGACCACGAATCCCCAACGCGCGAAGTCCTCCGGCCCGACGACGGCCTCGCCGAGGATCGCCTCGAGCAGCACGTGCCGTGCGCCCTCCTTCCGCCCGCTCAGCAGCGCGTGCGGCAGCGCGCGTCCGGCGCCGTCGATCGTCACCTCGAGATCCGCGAACCCCTTGCGCTCGAGGAGGGCCAGCGTCCCCGTCTCCGCGAACATCGTGCGGAGCGCGGCGCCATCGTAGCGATCCATCACCTTGTCCGTATCAAGCTCCTTCCGCTCGCCGCAGCAGCCAGTGGAAGTAGTTGAAATGGATCCGCCAGCTCGTCGGGCCGTAGCCGCCCGCCGTCGTCACGACCATCGGCACGGCGTGCGCGCGCAGGGTCTCGGTCACGATGCGATCGCGCTCGAGCATCCCGGCCTCGCTGACGTCGAAGTCGCCGAGGGCGTCCTCGACGAAGGGATCGCTGCCGGCGACGTAGAACGCGATGTCCGGCGCGAACTCGCGAACGATCGCGGGCACGTGCGCCCGCACGGCGTCGAGATAGACGTCGTCGCCGGCGTGGGCCGGCAGGGTGACGTCGCGGTTGTTGCGCTTGGTGATCCAGCACCAGTTGTTGCCGTGGATCGAGAGCGTGAAGACGGACTCGTCGCCGGCGAAGATCTCGGCGTTGCCGTTGCCGTGGTGACAATCGAGATCGACGATGAGCACGCGGTGGGCCCCGCCCGCGCGGCGCAGGACGCGGATGGCGATCGCGACGTCGGCAATGGCGCAGAAGCCTTCCGCCTTGTCCGCCTGCGCGTGATGGAACCCCCCGCCGAGGTTCACCGCAATGCGCCCCTCGCGTGCCGCCGCCTCCGCCGCGGCGATCGTGCCACCCGCCGCGTAAAGGAAGGGCTCGAGCAGGCGCGCGCCCCACGGGTGCGCCGGATCGAGCAGGAGCAGCTTCGCCAGCGTCTCGGGACGGCGGATCGCGGCGAGGTACTCGGGCGTATGGACGAGCAGCAGCTCCGCTTCGGTCGGCCGCGGCGCGGCGGTGAAGTCGGACGGCCCGACCAGCCCGGTCGCGACCAGCGCGTCGCGGATCCGGCGCGGCCGCTCGACGTCGAAGGTGTGGCGGGCCCCGGCCTCGAGGACGTCGTAGACGTAGTCGTCGCGATAGAAGAAGCGCACGTCGGCCATTACCTGAATCGTTCGCAAGGATCCTGCCAACCGCGAACCGCCGCCGCTCGATCGAAATCGCAGCCGGCGTTCTCGGCCGTGCGAAACGCGGGGGCATCATTCGCACCCTTGCGATCTCGGGGCGGCTCCACCTGCATCGAACGGGCGGACAGGTTCGACGAGCCGTTTCGCAGGGACGGCATGAGAGGACGATGAGAATTCGCAGTCACGCGACGGCGCGCCCCCAGTCGCTTCGCCTTCCCGGCATCGACGGTTGGCATCGCATCTGCACTGCGTTTCCCATCAGCGGTCCGCCCGCCGGGCGCCGACCGCGCGAAGGAGACCACCCGATGAACCGCATCGCCCGTTCCGCGCTGCTCGCGCTCTCACGCTCACGGGACCGTTCACATCCGAGCTGACGGTTGCGATCACCAGCGCGCCGCCCGTCGCGACCGAGGGCCTCGACCGCGTGGGCACGATCGCCGGCTGCCGGACCACCACCAACGCGATGCTCTGCGTCGCCCACTGAGGAGATGGACCATGACGACACGCACGATATCGGCCGCCCTCGTTGCGGGTTTCGCCCTCGCAGCGGCGGCCGCGCCGCCGCTCGCCGACGTCGCGCTCGCCGATGCCGCGAGCGCGCTCCGCTGCCAGCAGACGATCGGCAAGGAGCTCACCAAGTTCATGAAGACGAAGTCGCAGATCCTCAAGACCTGCAAGGAAGGCGCGGTGAAGAGGGGGGAGCCGGCGGACCCCGTCCTCTGCCCGCTCACGCCGCAGGACGACAAGATCAACGCCGCGGCGCAGAAGCTCGAGGACAAGATCGCGAGCGCGTGCGGCGGCGCGAACAAGGTCTGCAACGTCGCGGACACCGGGCCGGACGCCGACGAGCCCCTCGCCGCCATCGGCTGGGACATCGGCACGTGCCCGGACCTCCGGGGGCACGGGTGCGCCAATGCGATCGCCGACTGCGACGACATCGGGACGTGCATCGCGTGCATAGGGCACGAGGCGGTGAACCAGGCGAACGAGCTCGCGTACGACCTGCTGAACCCGGCGGAGTTCGCCACCGGCTCGCCCGTGAACAAGTGTCAGATCGCCATAGGCAAGGCGACCACGAAGTTCCTCCAGACGAAGTCGAAGCTCCTGCGGACGTGCTGGAGCAAGGTGCTCGCCGCCAAGCCCGGCTTCACGTCGCCGCCCGGCTGCCCGGATACGGACGCCAAGACCGTCGCCAACCTCGTCAAGGCGGAGCAGAAGAAGATCGCGGCGATCTGCAAAGCGTGCGGCGCCGGCGGCGACGCGGACGGGAACGGCGTCTGTGACCTTCCCGGCGGGGCGTTCACCCCGGCGGCAATCGGCTTCGAGCCCGACTGCCCCGACATGACGGTGCCGGGCGCGGCAACGTCGTGCATGGCCACGATCACCGACCTCGGCGCCCTGATCGCGTGTGTCGACTGCGTGACCGAATTCGCCGTCGATTGCTCGGCCGCTCTCACGGTCCCGAGCCTGCTCCCGTACGCGGCCGAGTGCCCGTAAACGTAGCCCCCAACGAAAGGACGACTCCATGAACGCTCGCACCCCGACCCGACCCCGGTCCCCCGCTCTCGCCCTGGCCGCCGTCGGCCTTCTTCTCACGGCCTCTTCCGCGCGTGCCGTCGACCCCGTGCTGGCGTGCCAGTCGGCGAAGAACAAGGCCGCCGGCAGCTACACGGCGTGCCGCCAGAAGGCCGAAGCCAACCTCGCCAACAACGGCGACACGACCAAATACGACGCCGCCATCGCCAAGTGCGCGAGCAAGTTCTCCGACGCCTGGACGAAGGCCGAGGCGAAAGCGGCGGCGAAGAGCGTCGCCTGCCTCGACGGCGCGCCGACGGCGCCGGCGTTCAAGCCGGTGATCGACCGCCACACCGACACGGTCGCGGCCGCGCTCGGCGGCGGGCCGGCGGTCGGCTGCGGCAACGGATTCCTCGAGCCCGGCGAGCAGTGCGACGCCGCCAATCTGAACGGCGCGACCTGCGTCACGCAGGGGTTCGCGTACGGCACGCTGCAATGCGCCGCGAGCTGCACGCTCGACACGAGCGGCTGCCTCGCGGTGCGGTTCACCGACAACGGCGACGGCACGATCAGCGACGCCCTCACCGGCCGCACGTGGGAGAAGAAGGGCCACTACGACGGCGTCCCGGTCGTGTGCACGGATGCGGCCTCCTGTCCCGACCCGCACGACGCCGACAACCTCTACACCTGGAGCTTCGACAACCCGACCGGCCCGCCGGGGAAAGTGTTCACCGTGTTCCTGGCGCAGCTGAACGCCGGCGGCGGGTTCGCCGGCCACACCGACTGGCGCCTGCCGACGCGCGAGGAGCTCCTCGCGCTCGTCGACTACGCCGACGCCGCGAGCCCGACCGTGCTCGGCCCCTTCGACACGGGCTGCTCCGCCGCGTGCGACGGCCTCGCGTGCAGCTGCACGTCGCCGGACCGCACCTGGACGAACGATCTCGTGCCGAGCATCGTCGGCAACGCCTGGGTGATCGACTTCAGCGACGGAAACGTCCAGAACGACACGCGCGACACCGATTACAACGCCCGCGCCGTCCGCTGAGGCTCGAGAGGGAGATTCATGGATCAGATCTTCTTTCATCCAAAGGTCGTGCACCTGCCGATGGCGCTGGCCGTCCTGATGCCGCTCGTCTCGGCGGGCCTGCTCGCCGCCTGGACCACCGGGCTGCTGCCGCGCCGCGCCTGGGTCGTCGCCGTGGCGTTGCAGGCGGTGCTGGTCGGAAGCGGCGTCGCCGCGCTCCGAAGCGGCGAGGCCGAGGAAGAGCGGGTCGAGCGCGTCGTCGCGGAGACGCGCATCGAGGAGCACGAGGAAGCGGCCGAGGCGTTCGTGTGGGCGGCGGGCGCGATCCTCGTGCTGCATCTCGCGGTCGCGTTCCTTCGCCGCGAGACGCTCGCGCGTGGCGTCGCCGCGGCGGCGGTCGCGGGTACGCTGGTCGTGCTGTTCCTCGGCTACCGGACGGGCGAAGCCGGCGGACGCCTCGTCTACGAGCACGGCGCGGCCTCGGCGTACGCGACGCCGAACGCTCCCGCGGCGGGCGGCGGCGCGACCGGCGACGACTGACGCCGGGCCCGTTCGTCGACCGCGAGACGGCTCGTCAGCCTCTGCGCCCGTCGGTGCCGCCGCGATCGCGCAGCCGGCGGAGCGCGATCGGGCGAAGCAGCGCCAGGCGCCGGCCCTCGCGGCGCACCACGCCGTCGCGCTGCAACTCGCGAAGACTCGCGTTCACGGCCTGGCGCGACGCCCGATCAGCGTCGCGAGCTCCTGCTGGCTGATCTGGAGATCGAGCAGCAGGTAGTCCTTCTCGCGCCGTCCGAAATCCTCGGTCCAGCTCGAGAAGGATGCACGCGAGCCGGCTCGGCACCGGCCGGAAGACGAGGTGCTCCACCCGGCTCTCGATGCGCTTCATGCGCGAGCCCACCTGCTTGGTGATGGCGATCGCGATGCCCGGATGCTCGGCGAGGACGGCGCTCATCGCCTCGCGGGCGAGACGCCAGACCCGCGTCGGGCCGACGGCGCTCGCGTAGCTCTCCCGCGGCCGATGCGAGAACACCGCGAGCTCGCCGAAGACCTCGCCGGGGCGAATGTAACCGAACGTCGT
Organism: Thermodesulfobacteriota bacterium; assembly: GCA_036781285.1. GTDB lineage: Bacteria > Desulfobacterota > Binatia > UTPRO1 > UTPRO1 > UTPRO1. Next base: position 9,081 of record DAIQBH010000233.1, read on the forward strand.
CTCCGCGCCGGAAGGCGCCAACCGGTAGATCCGGACCAGTCCGTGCTCGAGCAGATAGACGGACTGGGGAGTGGGCACAGGGCCGAAGATCATCGCGCCGCCGTCGCACCGACTGCCGGCGTAGCTCGTTCCGTTCGGCCGGCGTCACCTCGGCGAGCCAGTCGAACTGGTGCAGGTGCCGGAAATCCTCCATCGCGGCGGCAACATAGGGGAGATTTCG